>JAIXZV010000124.1 GCA_027489365.1 Sphingomonadales bacterium | reverse complement strand
CATGTGAAGGGGCATCTGGCCGCCTTCAAAGCCGTGAATGGCGATACCCGAACGGGCCTTCTGACCCTTCACGCCCTTACCAGACGTCTTGCCCTTGCCCGAGCCGATACCACGGCCGACGCGCATTTTCGACTTACGCGCACCGGCGTTGTCACGGATATCATTGAGTTTCATGTGTGCACTCGCTTTCGCTTTTGTCGCGCTGGATAAATGAGGAAGGGGGCCGTTAGCCCCCTGCCCCGTGTTTGTCACTAGTATTCCGCGCTGGGCGGAACCCAGAGAAGCTTACGCCTCGATCTTCACCATGTGCGCAACCTTGCGGATCATGCCACGAACTTCGGGCGTGTCCTGCAGCTCGCGCGTGCGGTGCATCTTGTTGAGGCCGAGGCCGATCAGCGTTGCGCGCTGGTCCTTCTCGCGGCGGATCGGCGAACCGGTCTGCGTGATCTTGATGGTTGCCATGATCGTTTACTCCACGATCGCTTCGGCTTCAGCCTGGGGCGCTTCCGAGCCACCACGGCCGAGCAGATCGGCGATCTTCTTGCCACGACGCTGCGCAACCGACTTCGGCGAGACCTGGCTGGTCAGCGCTTCGAAGGTCGCACGGATCATGTTGTACGGGTTGGACGTGCCGATCGACTTGGTCACCACGTCGGCGACGCCGAGCGATTCGAACACGGCGCGCATCGGGCCACCGGCGATGATGCCCGTCCCCTGCGGCGCCGAGCGCAGCGTGACGAGACCGGCACCGAAGTGACCGCGACCGTCATGATGCAGCGTGCGGCCATCCTTCAGCGGAACGCGGACCATTGCCTTCTTGGCAGCGGCCGTCGCCTTGCTGATGGCTTCCGGCACTTCGCGTGCCTTGCCGTGGCCGAAGCCGACGCGACCCTTGCCGTCGCCAACGACGACGAGTGCTGCAAAGCCGAACCGCTTACCGCCCTTGACCGTCTTCGAAACGCGGTTGATGTGAACCAGCTTCTCGATCAGCTCTTCGCCGCCATCGTCCGAACCCGGACGACCGCCACGATTGTCACGACCGCCGCGGTTATCGCGCCCGCCACGGTTTGCACCGCCGCCAGGACCACGACCACCACCAGGGCCACGACCGCCGCCGGGGCCACCGCGACCGCGCGGCGCTTCCTGCTGGACCGGCGCGCCGTCGGGCGAAGCTGCGATGTCGTTCGGAATGTTGTCGTCAGCCATAATTAGAACTCCAATCCGGCTTCACGCGCGGCAGTCGCCAACGCCTTGACGCGACCGTGGAACAGGAAGCCACCGCGATCGAACACGACCTGCGTGACACCAGCAGCCTTGCAGGCTTCGGCGATGCGGGTGCCGACAGCCGTCGCTGCGTCGATGTTGGCGCCGGACGTGTCGCGCACGTCCTTTTCCAGCGTCGAAGCAGAAGCGATCGTCACGCCCTGCGCGTCGTCGATGATCTGCGCATAGATGTGGCGGCCCGAGCGATGAACCGACAGCCGCGGACGGCCCGATCCACGCGCGCGGAGCGCGGTGCGGTTGCGGCGGCGCCGCTTCTCGAAGAGAGACATACCCTTGGTCGACATTACTTCTTCTTCCCTTCCTTGCGGAAGATGAACTCGCCGTCGTACTTGATGCCCTTGCCCTTATACGGCTCGGGCTTGCGCCAGCGACGGATTTCAGCGGCCAATTGGCCGACCTTCTGCTTGTCGGTACCCGAGATCTCGACCGTCGTGTTGTCCGGGGTCTTTACGTCGATCCCTTCCGGCACGTCGATGTTGACGTCGTGGCTGTAGCCAAGCTTGAGGTTCAGCGTCTTGCCCTGCACGGCGGCGCGGTAGCCCACGCCGTTGATCAGCAGCTTCTTGGTGAAGCCGTCCGACACGCCGGTGATCAGGTTCTGCACCAGAGTCCGCTGCATCCCCCAGAAGGCCCGCGCACGCTTGGTGTCGTTCGCGGGGTTGACGGCAATGCCGCCGTCTTCGAGCACATAGCTGATCTCTTCGCGCAGCGGCATCGCGAGGGTGCCCTTCGGCCCCTTCACGCTGAGCTGCTGGCCTTCGATCGTCGCGGTGACACCGCTCGGGATCGCGACCGGCTTTTTACCGATGCGGCTCATATCAGAACACCTCCGCGAGGACTTCGCCGCCGACATTCTGTTCGCGCGCTTCGGCGTCGGACAGAACGCCGCGAGGCGTGGAGACGATCGTGATGCCAAGGCCATTCATGACGCGCGGCAGTTCGGTCGAAGCCGAATAGACGCGACGGCCGGGCTTCGACACACGCGCGACGTGCTTGATCGCGGGCTGGCCCTCGAAATACTTCAGCTCGATGCGGATGCCGGCCGCAGGGCCCATCTGCTCTTCGCTATAGCCACGGATGTAGCCTTCGCGCTGCAGCACGTCGAGGACGCGGGCCCGCAGCTTGGAGCCCGGCGTCAGGACGGAGTCCTTGCGCGCGCGCTGGCCGTTGCGGATGCGGGTGAGCATATCACCCAGGGGATCGGTCAATGCCATCTGTTGATCCTTACCAGCTCGACTTCGTAACGCCCGGGATCAGGCCCTTGTTGGCCAGATCGCGCAGCTGAATACGGCAGAGGCGGAACTTGCGATAATATGCGCGCGGACGACCGGTCAGCTCGCAGCGGTTGCGGATGCGCGTCGGGTTCCCGTTGCGGGGAATCTCGGCCATCTTGAGACGCGCCTCGATCCGCTCGCCGTCGCTCAGCGACTGATCGGCAGCGATTGCCTTCAGCGCTGCATACTTCGGGGCGTACTTCTTGACGAGCATCTTGCGACGCTCGTTCTTGTTTACAGAACTTACCTTCGCCATCTTATGCCGCCTTCTTTTCGGTCGATTCTTCAGTAACTTCCGGCGGGAACGGAAAGCCGAACAGACGCAGCAGCTCGCGCGCTTCGTCGTCGGTCCGTGCCGTCGTCGTGACGATCACGTCCATGCCGCGGATCTTGTCGATCCGGTCATAGCTGATTTCCGGGAACACCAATTGCTCCTTCAGACCGCAGGCATAGTTGCCGCGTCCGTCGAACGACTTGGGGTTGAGCCCGCGGAAATCGCGAACGCGCGGCAGCGCGATCGTGATGAAACGGTCGAGGAATTCGTACATGCGCTCGCGGCGAAGGGTAACCTTCACACCGATCGGCATACCTTCGCGCAGCTTGAACTGTGCGATCGACTTCTTCGCCTTGGTGACGACGGGCTTCTGACCGGCGATCAGCTCCATTTCCTGGGCTGCCTGATCGACCTTCTTCTTGTCCTGCGTGGCTTCGCCAACGCCCATGTTCAGCACGATCTTGTCGATCCGCGGAACTTCCATGGCGTTCTTGTAGCCGAACTTCTCGGTCATCGCCTTGACGATCTTGTCGTCATAGATGCCCTTCATGCGGGGCTTGTAAGCTGCATCAGCCATCGATCTTGACTCCCGTCTTGACCGCAACACGGACCTTCTTGCCGTCCTGGGTCTCGAAACGAACGCGCGTCGGCTTGCCGTCGGCGGTTACGTGCGCGACCTTGGAAATGTGCAGCGGCGCCTCGGCGCGCTTCAGGCCACCCTGCGGATCACCCTGGCTCGGCTTGGTGTGACGAACGGCGATGTTGACGCCCGACACCACGACCTTGTCGGCCTTGGGGAGTGCCATCGTGACTTCGCCGGTCTTGCCCTTGTCCTTGCCGGACAGGACGATGACGCGGTCACCCTTCTTGATCTTAGCGGAAGCCATTTTACAGCACCTCCGGCGCGAGCGAGATGATCTTCATGTGCTTCTTGCCGCGGAGCTCACGCACCACTGGGCCAAAGATACGCGTGCCGATCGGCTCTTCGTTCTTGTTGACCAGCACGGCTGCGTTCGAATCGAAGCGGATCACGGTGCCATCGGCGCGGCGAATGTCCTTCGCCGTACGGACGATGACGGCACGGTGCACGTCGCCCTTCTTCACGCGGCCGCGGGGGGCAGCTTCCTTCACGCTGACGACGATGATGTCGCCGACGCCTGCAACACGGCGCTTGGAACCCCCAAGCACCTTGATGCACATTACCCGCTTCGCGCCGCTGTTGTCAGCGACGTCGAGATTGGATTGCATCTGGATCATGGATCCGCTTCCTTCTCTTCTCTGGCACCGATTCCGACCGGTGCCGCCTCAAAAATCCTAACCGTCACCCTAGCGAAAGCTGGGGTCTTGCGGTTATCGTCCCGACCCTTTCCACGAGACCCCAGCCTGCGCTGGGGTGACGCGGAGGTGTTCAGGCGTCGACGTCGACCCGCTCGGGCGTCGCATGGGTGTTCACCCGATCGACGACCTTCCAGGTCTTCAACTTGGAGATCGGTGCGGTCTCTTCGATCCGCACGGTTTCGCCCTGCTTGTACTCATTGCCCTCATCATGGGCATGATACTTCTTCGTACGGCGGATGATCTTGCCGTAGAGCGGGTGCTTGACCTTACGCTCCACGTTTACGACCACCGTCTTGTCGCCCTTGTCGGAGACGATCAGCCCCGTCAGCACGCGCTTTGGCATGTCTAAATCCTTACTTCGCAGCCGCGTCGCGAGCGCGAGCGGTCTGAAGGGTTTTGATCCGGGCGATGTCACGACGGACTTCGCGAACCCGGCTCGGCTTTTCGAGCTGGTTCGTCGCGGCCTGGAAACGGAGGTTGAACGCCTCGCGCTTCAGATTGCCGAGCTCCTCGGTCAGTTGATCCTCGGTCTTGGCGACCAGGTCGGAACGACGCGTGTCGATCTTGGCCATCTTATGCAACTCCCAGATGCGAGGTGTCGCCGAGACGGGCAACGACCTTCACCTTGATCGGCAGCTTCATCGCTGCACGGCTGAACGCCATCGCGGCGATATCACCCGGAACGCCGTCCAGTTCGAACAGGATCCGGCCCGGCTTGACGCGGGCTGCCCAATATTCCGGCGAACCCTTGCCCTTACCCATGCGGACTTCGGCAGGCTTGCCCGAGACGGGAACGTCCGGGAAAACGCGGATCCACAAACGCCCCTGGCGCTTTATGTGACGCGTGATCGCGCGGCGTGCCGCTTCGATCTGGCGTTCGGTGATCCGGTCCGGCTCCATCGCCTTCAGGCCATACGACCCGAAGTTGAGCGTGGTGCCACCCTTGGCGTCGCCATGGATGCGGCCCTTGAAGGCCTTGCGAAACTTGGTCTTTTTCGGTTGCAGCATGATCTATTCCTTAGCGGCGCGGATCAGGCCGGACGCCGGAAGTCTGCGCTTCCATCATCAGCCGGTCGGTCGCCATCGGGTCATGACCCAGGATTTCGCCCTTGAAGATCCACACCTTCACGCCGCACACGCCGTAAGCGGTGTGCGCAGTTGCTTCGGCATAATCGACGTTGGCGCGCAGCGTGTGGAGCGGCACGCGACCTTCGCGATACCATTCCGTACGAGCGATTTCGATACCGT
>JAIXZV010000044.1 GCA_027489365.1 Sphingomonadales bacterium | reverse complement strand
GACGCTTGTAGCTGTTGGTGGTCGGGTTGGTGAAGGCGTTCACCGCCTTGGCGTGCTTGATGATGCCGCCGATGAAATACAGGCAGGTGTCCGACAGACCGGCATAGCCATTGCCCGCGAACAGCGGCTGGCCCTTGTCCCAGATCGACAGATGGGTGTGCATCCCCGAGCCGTTATCTTCCTTGATCGGCTTGGGCATGAAGGTGACGGTCTTGCCATATGCCTGCGCGACATTGTGGCAGACATATTTGTAGATCTGCATCCGATCGGCGGTCAGCGTCATCGTGCCGAAGGTGAGGCCGAGCTCGTGCTGCGCGGCGGCGACTTCGTGGTGATGCTTGTCGCAGGGGAGACCCATTTCGAGCATGGTCGAGACCATCTCGCCACGGATATCGACCGCGCTATCGACCGGCGCGACCGGGAAATAGCCGCCCTTGGCGCGCGGACGGTGGCCGAGGTTGCCGCCGTCATAGCTGGTGCCGGTGTTGGTCGGCAGCTCGATATCGTCGATCTTGTAGTAGCTGGTCGAATAGCTGTTCTCGAACTGGACGTTGTCGAACATGAAGAATTCGGCTTCCGGCCCGATATAGACGGTGTCGCCGATGCCGGTGGTCTTCAGATACGCTTCGGCGCGCTTGGCGGTCGAGCGCGGATCGCGGGCGTAGAGCTCGCCGGTCGAGGGTTCGACGATGTCGCACACTAGGATCAGCATCGGGGTGGCCGAGAACGGATCGGTCCACACCGCGTCCAGATCCGGCTTCAGGATCATGTCGGATTCGTTGATCGCCTTCCAGCCCTCGATCGAGGACCCGTCGAACATGAAGCCGTCGGTCAGTTCGTCTTCGCCGACGACGCCGGCGACCATCGTCAGATGCTGCCACTTGCCCTTGGGATCGGTGAACCGCAGATCGACCCACTCGATCTCCTGGTCCTTGATCAACTTGAGCACGTCGCTCGCCGTGTTCGGTTTGTCAGCCATAGTCCCCACGCCCTTTCGTTATCGAGTCGTCTGCCCGAGAATCTCGGGAATCACATTTCGCCCGGAGGCCCTAGCTGTCACAGTTTGTTGCACTGCGTCAAATGGGCATCGCGCGCGTTAAATCGCATCCTCGTCGCGTTCGCCGGTGCGGATGCGCAGCGCGGTTTCCACGGGTATGACGAAGATCTTGCCGTCGCCGATGCGGCCGGTCTGCGCGGCGGTGGCGATCGCTTCGACCACTTTGTCGGCCATCGAATCCTCGACCACGACTTCCAATTTTACCTTGGGCAGGAAATCGACGACATATTCGGCGCCGCGGTACAGCTCGGTATGGCCCTTCTGGCGGCCAAAGCCCTTCGCCTCGGTCACGGTGATGCCGCTCACCCCGACTTCGTGCAGCGCTTCCTTCACTTCATCGAGCTTGAACGGCTTGATGATCGCCTCGATCTTTTTCACGCGTGCGGCACTCCCTGTATGTCGGCGCACCTTACAACAACCGTGCCAGCCGCGCGAGGGGCGGAAACGCGGGGGATGCGACTGGGTCGGGAGGGGAGGCGTGCCTAACCGACGCGCACTCGGGCGCGGGGTGCCCCATTTTAGGGCAGCGCGCGGTAAGCCTTCCTTAGTCTGGGCACGCTATCCTGTGCGTGGTCGGGTGGGGTTGACCACGGGGACGCGGGGCATGGGCACTGTTTTGAAGGTTCTTGGGGTGCTGTTCATCGGCTATTGGCTGATGGTGATCGTCGGCTGTTCGATGCTGGTCAGCGCGGTCAATCATGCCGCAAAGACTGCGCCGCACCGCAGCGATGGCGACCGCGATTCGAGCGAGGTTGCGCGCGCGATGCGCGACGGACGGAGCGATGCCGCCGATCGGATCATCCGCGAGATCGAAGCCGAGCGGGAGGCCAGGCGCGGCCGCGGGTATTCCGACTATGACCCTAACGCCGGTCCACGGCCGCATTTCAAGCCTGGCGAGCCGATGGTCGATCCCGATCCGAACAGCCGCTACGGGAATTGATAGTGGGGCCAGCGGCGCGCGGTCGGGCTTGCCAAGCCGGCGTGACGTCGCCAGAATCCGAGCAAATCGATTGACATAGGATGTTCGGATGGGTGGGCGGCGACCGGGGCTGATCGGTCTGTTTGGTGCTGCGTCGCTGGTGGCGATCCTTGCCGGATGCTGGACCGCTGCCCAGCACGGGATTCCCGTGACGCTGTGGGGTCGCGGGATCGTTGCGTGGGTGGTTGGCCTTGCCATCGCCCTCGTCCTGCGCCGATCGCCGCCGCTTACAAGCGACCGTGCCGCCGCGCTGCTGGCAGCGACCGGCGTGGTTCTGCTCCTCGCCTGCTTCATCGATCCCGGATTGGATGGCGTTCACCGCTGGATCGTCGCGGGCCCGGTCCGGATCAATGTCGCGTCGGCTATCTTGCCATTTCTGATCGTCAAGCTGAGCGGACGGCGCTGGGCACCGGTCGCGCTGCTCATGGTCATGGTTCTGCTCGTCGCGCAGCCCGATGCGTCGCAGGCAAGCGCTGTGGCGATCGCGGGCATCTGTTTGCTCGCGTCGGGTAAGAAGAGCGGCGTCGCGTTAGGCGCGGCGGCGGCGTTGTCGGTGTTCGCGATCCTCGCTTGGTTTCGCCCCGATCCGCTGACGAGTGTGGCCGAGGTTGAGGGCATCATTGCGCTGGCGTGGGACCGCGCGCCGATCGTAGCGGTCATCGCAGTCGGCGCGCTTGCAGTTGCTGTTGCGACGCCGTTGCTTGGTGGCGTCCGGTCGCGCGACGCGGCTGCTGCGGCGCTGGCGGGCTATATGGCCGTCACCGCCTTTGCGCCCGCGATCGGCGCGTTTCCGGTGCCGCTCGTCGGTATGACCATCAGCCCGGTCATCGGTTTCTGGCTTGGCATCGGCGCGCTTGCACAGCGACGCCGGTCGAGCTGATCCGCCTCAATACGGCGGCTTGTCGAACCCGCCGGGGCTGAGCGTGAAAATCTCGCAGCCGTCTTCGGTAATGCCGATCGAATGTTCGAACTGCGCCGACAAAGAGCGGTCGCGCGTTACCGCCGTCCAGCCGTCATCGAGCAGCTTCACGTCGGGGCGGCCGGTGTTGATCATCGGCTCGATCGTGAAGATCATGCCGGGCTTCAACTCCGGACCGGTGCCGGGCTTGCCGACATGGACGACCTCGGGCGCGTCGTGGAACAACTGCCCCAGGCCATGCCCGCAGAAATCGCGCACCACACCGTAGCGGTGCTTTTCGGCATGGCGCTGAATCGCGTGGCCGATATCGCCGAGATGCTTGCCGGGCTTGGCCTGTTCGATGCCGAGCATCAGGCATTCATAGGTCACCTCGACCAGGCGCTTAGCCTTGATCGGGACATCGCCGATCAGATACATCCGGCTGCTGTCGCCGTGCCAGCCGTCGAGGATCGGGGTCACGTCGACATTGACGATATCGCCGCTTTTCAATGTCTTGTCGCTCGGGATGCCGTGGCAGACGACGTGATTGATCGAGATGCAACTCGAATGCGTATAGCCGCGATAGCCGAGCGTCGCGGGGATGCCGCCGCGATCCGCGATGAAGCGGCGGACGAGATCGTCGATCTCGCCCGTCGTCACGCCCGGCACCATGTGCGGCACGACCATGTCGAGCGTTTCGGCTGCCAGTTGCCCGGCGGCGCGCATTCCTGCGAAGGCGGCGGGTCCATGAAGCTTGATAGCGCCAGTCCGGCCCGAAGGCGCATCGGCGGTTACGGTCACATATTCGGTCATCCCGGGCATATAGCGCAGCGCTTTGCGGTTTGCGAGGGGGCGAGGGCGGTCTATGGAAGACGGCATGACCACACGCATCTGGACGGCCGCGCTCGCGGTGATTGGCGACGAGATCCTGTCGGGCCGCACGCAGGACAAGAATATCGCACAAATCGCGACCTGGCTGAACGTGCAGGGCATCCGCCTGGCCGAAGTGCGCGTCGTGGCGGACAAGACCGATGCGATCGTCGAGGCGGTCAACATCCTGCGCGCGCGCAACGATTATCTGTTCACGACCGGCGGGATCGGCCCGACGCATGACGACATCACCGTCGACGCGATTGCCGAGGCGCTGGGCGTGCCGGTCGTGTTCCACCCCAAGGCGCTCGAGGTGCTCGACTCTTATTATGCCTCGCGCGGCGGGCTGACCGAGGCGCGCAAGCGGATGGCGCGCGTGCCCGAAGGATCCGACCTGATCGAGAACCGCATGTCCGGCGCGCCGGGGATTCGGGTCGGCAATATCTTCATCATGGCGGGCGTGCCGCACATTACGGCGGGGATGCTCGATGCGCTGACCGGGACGCTGGAGGGCGGGCTGCCGGTGCTGTCGCGCACGATCGGCTGCTGGGTGGCGGAGAGCGAGGTCGCCGATTTGCTGCGGAGCGCCGAGAAGAGCCATGAGGGCGTCTCGATCGGTAGCTACCCCTTCTTCCGCGAAGGCCGGGTCGGCGCGAATTTCGTGGTGCGGGCGACCGACGCCGCGCTTGCCGACACCTGCATCGCCGATCTCACTCGCGCGTTGGAAGAGATTGGCCGACCCGTCATTGCGGGCGGCATTTGAAGCGCAGGAGCAGGACCATGACTCGCAGTGTGATAGCCGGGATCGCCGCGCTGATGCTGACCGCGTGCGATGGCAGCACGATCACCAACGGCCCGCCGCCGAAGACGGATGGTCCGCCCAATCCGATCGAGGCGAAGATCGACGCGCTGCCGCCCGCCTTGCAGCAGACGACGATGTTCCGCGCGATCCAGGACGGCGGCTTCACCTGCCAGAAGATCGTACAGATGAAGAAGCGCACGCCGACCGTCGGCAAGGCGATCTGGGATGCCGAATGCGACGATCGGGGGCGCTATGTGATCGAGCTCCAGCCTGGCGGCATTTTCTGGGTAAGCGGGGTGCCGCAGCCGAAGAAGCGGTTCTGAGGTAGCTCAGGCCGATCTGCGGGGGGCTAGCCGTGTTGTGCTGTCGGCGCTGCGGCCGCGACACCGTCATCGGCGGCAGGCGTGAAGAAATCGGCGATCGCCTCTGCAAAGGATTCCAGGCCGTCCAGGGTGGCCGGGCGACGCAGGATGAATTGCGGGATCGTTGCGGCGATCGTCGCGGATTGCAGAAACAGGCGCTGTTCCTTGCCCATCTCCTGCGCGGCTTGCAGCCGATAGATGTTGTGGCGCACGCCCTGCAGCGCGCGGGCCCCCGCGATCGGCTCCAGCATCGGGCGGTCGTCATCGGATGCGGTTTGCAGATGGCAGATCGCCGCCAGCGGGCGTGGCGCCGCGTCGAACGCGCTGCTGGCATTATGTTCGAACTTGTCGATATCCAGTTGCGGACGCACGCGGACACCGGCCTCAAGGCCGAGCGCGCGCAAACTGTCCCCCCACAATTTCTGTTTCGGACTGGTCGACACCAGCATCAGCGTATCATCGCTCGAATCGAGCACCGAAATGTCGTCGGACAGAAGTGCGTGGCCGCGTCGCACCAGCGCGGCTGCCGTCGTCGATTTGCCCGCGCCCGAATCCCCCGTGAAGGCGATCGCGCGTCCACCGATGTCGACGGCGCTGGCGTGCAGCGGGAGAAGCCCGCGCTGGTGGCACAGCAGACCGAAAACCGAGCCGAGCAGGAACAGCGCGATGTCCGTGGGGGCCGCATCCGGCTTCGCCGCGACGGTGACTCGCTGTCCGCTGTCCAGCAAAAAGGTCCCGACCCGCGGAAACTGGACGCGAACGAGCGAATCGCCCGACACCTGAAACAGGTTGCCGTGCGCACCGGGCAGGCGATCGGGCACATGTCCGGTTGCAATCGTGACGTCCGGTTCGCCGTGGCCCGTCCATGCCGGAATGCCGGGCAAGGCGAATTCAGACGCAATGTGCAAACCGGAAAAGTAATAGTCAGGCATCCGATGTCCATGGAAATCTGTGTAAGATCGTTCGGCAGCGATCGACCGTGCCCTGATCCGGCGATGGGCGATCGGTCGCTTCTGTGCGCTGTGTCCGAAGACCCGGCCTAGGCCTATACTATGCTCCATGCCGCGCGATGAACGGCTCCTTGCGATTGTTGAGCGAACATGTCAAAGGACACACGGGTGCTTTGTGGAGATTAAGTATGGGCAAACAGGAAATCGCAGCGACGGAAACGCCACTGGATCTCGCTCAGGTTGCAAAACCGAACGTGTGGCAGTCGCCGGAAATGGAAATCGTGCAGATTGCAGCGACGGCAAGCGGCCGTGGCGCGCTCTGCGAAGGTTCGGTTTTCACCAACACTTCCTGATTGGGTTCAGGGTTCCTGAAATACCAGGTACAAGACATTGATACTGGGCATTGCAAGCAGCAGTGCCCAGTATTTGCGTGTTGAACGGGTACCGTTCTTCGGCGCTGCTGGAAGCCGTTCCGAAACCACGACCATCGCGCGCGATCGGATCGTGCTGTCTCAGCGCAGCGTGGCGACTACGCCTGAGGCAATCGGCGATATCCTGCCCACCAGCTTTGGCGACGGGCGCTTTCTGCTCGGCTTCGACGGGCGAATCGATAATCGCGAGGATCTTTCGCAGGCGCTCGGCATCGGTCGGCTGACCGGCATTCCCGATAGCGTGCTGCTTGCCGCGGCGTGGGAAAAATGGGGCGACGACTGCCCCGCGCATTTGCTGGGTGAGTTTGCGATCGCAGTCTGGGACGATCGTGACGCATCGCTGACGCTCGCGTGCGATCAGACGACCGGCGGACGGCCGATCTTCTATCATGCCACCGACGATCGCATCGTCTTTTCGACCAATCTCGTGCCTTTGCTCGGCGTGCCGGATGTTCCGCGGACGCTCGATCTCGAACGCCTCGCCCGCGCGGCGCAATGGCAGTGGCCTGCCGATGGCAGCACTTATTTTCACGCGATCGGTCAGTTGCCGCCGAGCGGGCGCTTGCGCTGGACGGCGGCGGGCCATCGGGTCGAGCGCTATTGGCGGCCCGATTGGTCGCGGCGCGTCCGCTATCGCCGCGATTCGGACTATGTCGATGCCGCGCGCGAACTGCTCGACCGCGCGGTTGCGGCGCATAGTCGCGTCGTCGGGCCGCTGGTCTGCGAGCTGTCGGGCGGGCTCGATTCGACTGCCGTGGTGGCGACGGCGGCGCGGCTGGATCTGACTAGGCCCATACAGACCGTGACCGCCGTTTCGAGCGCCGATGCGATTGTGCCGCGCGAGGAATCCTACGCCTTTCATGACGAATGGACGCGCGTTCAGACCGTTGCCGACCTGTATCCGAATCTGAATGCCGCGCGGGTGCCGGCGCTGCCGATGCAAGCCGACATGGCCGATCCGCAACGACAGTTTGCCCGTACTGGAATGCCGGGGCCCAATCCGTTCGACCGCAGCTGGTTCGATCCGGCGCGGGGCGAGGTCGCTGCCCTCGGCGCGCGCAGCGTGCTGGTCGGGGCGAGCGGTAATGTGACTCTGTCTGCGCAGGCGACGACGCATCTGGGCGATCTTGCGGCACACGGGCGCTGGGTCGGCTTGATCGGCCACGCCGCGCGTCTCGCCAATGCGCCGGGCGGCGCGCGCATGGCCGGATTGGTGCGCAGCGCAGCGCGCGAAGCGCGTGCGGGCGTTCCCGCGCCGCGCGGGCCGGACCTCGGACCGGCGATCACGGCGCGCTACCGGCGTGGCGCGGTGTTGACGCTCCCGGCCGCGCCGACGCGTCTGGCGGCGGAACGGCAGGGGTTCCTGGAACGCACGGTGGAAGGTCGGCGCGTCGCAAACGTCACCTCGCGTGCGCTTTATGGGTTCGAGAGCCGCGATCCGCTCGGGTATCTGCCGCTGGTCGAATTTTGTTTCGCGATCCCGCCCGAGCAATATCTGCACGGCGGGATCAACCGGGCGCTGGCGCGGCGTGTGCTGCGCGACCGGCTGCCGCCGATCGTGGTCGAGGAGCAGCGCCTGGGGCTGCAATGTCCGGAGATTGCCGCGCGGATCGGCGGCCAGCGCGACTGGTTGCTCGCCACGCTCGCGCGGGTCGAGCGATCGCCGCAAGCAGCGGAGATTCTCGACCTGACATGGATTCGCGAGACGATCACGGCGATCCCGCGCGACCTTCACGACTTGGGTTCGGAGTCCGCAACGCCGCTGCGGCGGGTCGCTGCCGCGCTGCAGGTCGGGCAGTTCATTCTATGGGTCGAGGACGGCTGTCCGGGGCTGGAAACGCTCTAGCGATAGCCCAGGCGCGCCATGACGGCGCCGTGGTCTCGCTCGATCCGGGCGCTCTGCGCGGGCGACAGGATGTCGCGCCATCCCCCCGCAGCGCCGCTGCGAAAAAAGCGCTGTGCGGTCTCGGGGCGTTCGGAAAAACCGAAACGGTCTTCCTGCGCGCGCAGGACGGTGAAATCGGTTGCCGCGACGGCCCGCTCGATCGCCGCGGCGGGTGTCGGCAAGCGGATCCCGTCGGTCACGCGCCGCAGCACGGTGGCCATGTCGCGGCGCATATCTTCATAGTGCACGACGATCGGCGGGCAGGGGCCGCGATCCAGCCAGCTTTCGACATTCTCGCTCCAACTGCCGACCTGCTGTTCGAGCTGCAGCGGCAAGGCGCGGGTGGCTTTACTGACGGTTCGGCCCGATTCGGCCATCAGCGCGATGGCGGCGTCGATCGTTGCACCGACATGGCTGGCCAGCGAAATCGCGACGTCGCGCGGATCGCGCACCAGATAGACCACCGCCGCTGTGGCGCTCGCCGGGAAGATCGGCCGACCGTCGGGCCCCGCCACGCACGCCTCGTGCGTCTTCCACAGGGCGGGGGCGCTCAGCGTCTCGGCGACGAGCTCATAGGCGGCAGCGCGCGCCGCTAGGATCTCGTCCGCGGTAAGATCGGCGCTGTCGATATCGAGGACGCTGTCGAAATGCCGTCGCGAGGCCGAGATCGTATCATCCGCCCCGCCGAACCGGTTGATATCCACGGCGCCACCGCCGTCCCGCGCACTGGCGAGCGCGAGCCGCATCCACGTATTGCCCGATTTCAGATAGGAGGCGAGCCATACGATCCCGCTCATGGCTGGCCCCGCAGCCCGGCGGATGCGAGCAGCTCGGGCAGCGCCCCCGCAAAGTGCGGCAGCGCATCGAAGCTGATCGGGCGGCGCAGCGTGGCGTGTGGGACGTGCATGGCGATCCGCGCCACCTGGCGAAATAGCGTCGGCTCAAGCCCCATCTTGTGCGCGGCATGGAGCCGCAGCGCGTGCCCGCGCACCGCCTGCAGCGTGGCAGCACCGGTGGTCCGCTCGATCACCGGCTGCGCGCGCAGCATTCGGTCGAGATTGCAGATCGCGGCGAGCGGGCGCGGCTCTGGCTGAAAAGCGGTCCGAATGTGATGTTCGAACTTCTCCATCCTCGGGTCGTTCCGCACCCGCGCGCCCGGCTCGATGGCGAGCGCGGTCAGGCTATCGCGCCACAGCCGCTGCACCGGTGCCGTCGGCAGGACCAACGGGCCGCCCGCGGCATCGGCGTCGATCACCGAAACATCGTCGGACAGCAGGCGGTGCCCCGCCGCGATCAGGGCGGCCGCCAGCGTCGATTTGCCGATCCCTGAAACACCGGCGAGCGCGACCGCGTGCCCGTCGATCTCGACCGTGCTGGCGCGCATTACGTACAAGCCGCGCTGCATCCACGCGATCGGAAAGGCCGCGCGCAACAGGAACAGGCCGATTGCGGCGCCCTCGCCGCCGGGCGCCGGGGCGACGGTAATGCGGCGGCCGTGCTCGACATGATAGGCCGCGACGGCGTGAATCTCGACACGCGCCTGGTCCTTGCCCGCAAGCTGCAGGAACGGCGCGCGATAGGTCGCCTCGGGCAGGCGCGCCGGCACAGGACCCAGCGTGATCTCGATGTCGGCAGGTCTGATTTCACCCGACCACGGCAACAAATCGGGCAGCGCCAGCGCCGAGGCGACGCGCAGGCCGCATAGAGAATAGTCGAAGCTCAAGCCACGATTCGGATGAGACCGGCGTCCTCCAACCGCGTGGCAAAGGCAACCACCTCGCGCTCGACCTGATCGAGCGGCCCGTTGAAATCGCGCGACAAGTCCCGGCAAAGGTCGCGCAGCGTCATCGCCACGCTCAAGCGCTGCAGGATTTCGGAGCCCATCGCGTTGAGGTTCAGATACACGCCGCTGGCGATATCCAGCACGACGGTTTCCTTGTCGACCGTGGTCGACAGCAATTCCCGATCGGCACACACTTGGTCGTCAAGCGTCAACACGTTTCGTCATCTCCTGAAGCATCGTCCCCCGGCGCATACCGTACCGGTGAAATCGACAGCGCTTTGCCGCCGGTGAAATCCTTATAACTCTCATCGCCGAGCTGATGCGCGATCTGTATCATCCGCAACCGAGCCGCGGCATCGCGTTGCCACTTCGGACGTGTCGGCGGACCCGGTTTCACGAACCGCTCCAGCAACGCCGCCTCGACCGGCTCCTGCGCCGGATCGAATGTATAGCGATCGGACGGGCCGCACAAAAGCTCATAGTTCTGGCAGCCGCGCCGAATTTCCATCGCAACCTCGGCACCAAGCCGCGCGTCGGCGGTGATTGCCGCGCGCAGCACGTGATAGGCCGCCCGCGTCTCGGCGAGATCGCCGCCATAGACGAGCCCAAGATAGACATTGGGGCTGAGCGGGTTGAGCGCTTCGACCTTGATCTTGGAGGTGTAGGGCGTCGCGTCCATCACTTCCTTAAGCGCGAATAGCGCCCGCAGGCTCTCCGGCCGAATCCAGATTTTGTAACAGGCGCGGCAGGCGTAGGGCACCTGCGCTTCGCCGTAGCCGATAGTGAACAGAAAGCGATTGAGGAAGCGGCACGGTGCCGCAAATGCACCCTGCGTGGCGATGGTCGGGGTGTCGGAGCTCAGCGCCTCCGGTCCATCATCGTCATCGCCCGTCAAGATGTAGCGACCCTGCTCGTCGGTCGCCAAACGACCATCGGCGACGCCGTCGGCAAGGCGCGCCGCGACCGAGCGGCCGGCGACTTCGAACGCGGCGACAGCCTGCGGCAGCGCTGGCACGGGGCCGGATGGGGCGGGGGGCGGCGGCACGGGCCTCTCGTGACAGAGAGCCGAACACCGCGCAAGCATCCCGCCACGGCGCTGTCGCGCCGATGTGCAGCCGGGCGAAGCAGGGTCCGAAGGGGCTACCCGACAGTGGATCGATCGACCGCCTTCATTGTGCACGGAACCGAGCCGTCGCCGGTCCGCGTTGGCGCACAGCCGCGTCTAACCGGTTACCCCTCGGCCGCAGCCGCGAGGCCTTGGATAGCGTGAAACCTGCCAACCCGAGCCTGTCATGCTGCGGATTATCGGCTATACTGCGGCCCAATCGTTCCTTTTGATCAAGCAGAGCCCGTGACCACCCAGACCCCTCCCGGTGGTACCGACGGCCCGCAGATGGCGATGGATCTCGAACGCGCGCTGTGGCGCTCGGGCGTCCCCGTTGGCGCGTGCCTGCGCTTGCTGCGCGACGCGATCGCCCGATATCCGGATCACCTTGGCCTGGCTGCGCGGCTCGCGCTGCGTCAGCGTGAGCAGGCCGATTGGAGCAGCGCGCCGCCGGACCTGAAGGCCATGATCTGGGCCGGGGGGGAGATCGCGTCTCCGCTCGATCTCCATTGCCTGCTGGACGATCCGGCGGCGCTGGCGCGCGCTGCGGCGAGTGCGGCAAAACACTACAGTGCGCTGGTGCCGATCACACGCCCACCGGATCGGACAGCCCGCACGTCAGGACGGTTGCGGATCGGCTATCTCTCGGGCGACTTCCGCGGCCATGCGCTTGGTCAGCTCGCGATCGGGCCGATCGAATGTCATGACCGCACGCGCTTCGAGATTTTCGGTTATGCGACGCTGGCAGGCGACGGCTCCGACTTGCACCAGCGCTTCGTGTCCGCCTTCGACACCTATCGCGATCTGGCGGGCGCACCGGCAGAGGCGATCATCGAGGCGATCCGTGGCGATGAGATTGATATTCTCGTCCATCTCTCCGGCTACACCCATGGCGGCCGCTGCGAGATTCTGCCGAGCCGCCCGGCCCCGATTGCGGTCAATTACCTCGGCTTTCCGGGGACGTTGGGGATGGACAGCATCGACTACATCATCGGCGATCCGATCGTGCTGGGCGCGAGCGTGATCGGGCAGGTGCGCGAGGCACCGGTGTTATTGCCCGATTGCTATCAACCCAACCGGCGGCTCGGGCACCCACCCGCCATCGCCGATCCGGCCGCCGAACGTGTCGCCCACGGCTTGCCCGAAACGGGCGTGGTGCTCGCCTGCTTCTGTACGGTGCAGAAGATCAGCGAGCCGGTCTTCGCGCGCTGGATGGCGGTGCTGCGCCGCGTGCCCGACGCCGTGCTCTGGCTGCTCGATCATCCGCGCACCGACCCCGGCCCGCGCTTTCGCGAGGCGGCGGCGCGGCACGGTGTTGCGCCGGATCGGATCGTCATCGCGCCGTCGTTGTCGTCCGAGGCGCATCAGGCGCGGCTGGCACTAGCCGATATCGCGCTCGATACCGCACCCTATGGCGCGCATACTACCGGCAGCGACATGCTCTGGTCGGGGGTGCCGATGGTGGCGCTGCTGGGAGAGTCCTTTGCCGCGCGCGTCAGCGCCAGCCTATTGCGGGCCGTCGGGCTAAGCGAGCTCGTCGCGACCGATCTCGATCAGTATGAGGCGCTGATCCTTGCCTTGGCGCAGGACCGCGCTCGCCTTGCGCTGCTTCCACGCCGTTTGGTCGAAGCGCGGAAGGCGTCGCAGCTGTTCGATGCGGCGCGCCTGACGCGCCATCTTGAGACGGCTTACGAACTGATGTGGCAGACCCACTGCGCCGGCGAGGCGCCGCGTGGCTTTTCGGTCGTGCCGCCTCAGGGATCGGGCAGGGGGTCGGAATGGCCGAACTGGGCACGATAGGCGGCGGCCAACGCAGCGCGCTGCTCGGCGCTGAGCGATTGGCGGGCGTGGAGCGCCTCGGGCGTGGGGGGCTCAGGCAGGTCGGGCAAGGGGCCGGGCGCTCGGCCGGGCTCGAGCCAGTCGAGCACGCGTTCTAGGCTTCCGGCGCGGTCGGCGATCAGGTCCTCATAGCAAAGATGCAGCACCGGCCAGTCGCTCTGCCGTAACCACGCGCGCCAGAGCAGTTCATCGACCACCAGGCGGCGGCGCGTCTCGCGCAGCGCGGTCAGATCATCGACGGCAATCTTCGCATTCGGCACCGTCGTCGGCTCAGCGGTGAAGTTCCAGAACCCGCTTTGCGCCGCCAGCCGCAGCGAGATCGCCTGTGCCAGGCTGTCGCGCCGCCACAGATGGATGATGAACGGATCGGGCAGGGGGGCCGCTCCATCCACCGCTACACGCAGCGCCGGATATTGCTGCGGCAGGCTTTTGACGATGCAGTAACCGCCTGCGGTGCGGTGGCGGACGATTGAAGAGATATAATCGCCCGGCGAGGATAGCTGCCAGCGTTCCTCGAACGCCCGGCGATAGCTCGGGTAGAAATATTCGAGCGCAACGCCGCGACCCAACTGACGCAGCAGGCGGCAAAGCAAATGCGATCCTGTGCGTGCGCTCGCGGCGATGACTCCGAAACGGCGGAGCGAGGCGGGCGGGAGATCGAATTGCACCCCCGCCAGCGCGACTTCATTGTCCTCCAGGATCACTCCGCCACGATCCGCACGAACCCGCGCGACGCCAGATTGTTAAGGAAGGCGAGCACGTCATCGCGCACCTGGTCACGCGGCGCGCCATAGCGATCGGCCAGCGTATCGATCAACGGGTCCACCCCGACGGGCTGCGCGATCACTTGCCAAATCGCCGCGCCGATCGCGTCGATCGACAGGTATTTGCCGCTCGCGACGTCGATCATCACCAGCTCCTTATCGAGCGGGCTGAACAGCGCCGATCCGTCTTGTACGATCGTGTCGCTGGCTGAAATCATGCTGTTGCTCCGACAGTTACGGGCGTTGGGGTGATGGCGAGATGCGAGACGAGCGCATCGACACAGGTATCGAGACGATCGAGATCCCATGGCCGGTGAAATACGAATCCGGCCCCCTGATTCGCCGCCGCGACGACGCGCAGCGTGTGCTGCGCGGGAAATCCGAGCCGCCGTAGCAGGCGCGGGCGATAGGTGTTGCGCATCAGCAATTCGAAGGTCTGCCGGGGCGACAGCGCGACGATCGCAGGCGAATCGACCTCCTGGCGCGGCTGCAGGCCGAAGATCGATCCGATCGGCAGCGCATCGAACGCCGCCGCGTCGAGCGGCAGATGGAATTTATCGATCCGCGTCAAATCGCGCTGCAATGCAGCAGTGCCGATGCCGAAATGCTCCAGCGCGTCGCGCCACAGCTTCACGCGCGGCACGCCGTGATAGAAACGCATCACGCCGTCTGCCCCCTGGCGCAGCACGCCGACATCATCGCACAGCACATCCACACCGCGTAGGCGCAACTGCGTCATCAAGGTCGATTTGCCCGCGCCCGATTCGCCGCAGAACAGGTGCGCTTGCCCGCCCACCGCAATCGCCCCGGCATGGATCGGCGAATCATCCCGCTGATACAGAAGCGCGGTCAGCGCGACCCCGTAGAGATATTGCCGGATATCCTCCGCGCGCGCGCCGGGGGCCGGACGGATCAGGATTTCGCGTCCCTTTACAATGTGAAACAGCGCAATGTCGGCAATGTCGGCAATGTCGGCGATATGATTTTCGCGGTCGGCTTCGGTTGCCGTGATTGTCGATGCCAGGGTGATCACGACATCGGGGCGATCCCACGCATCGGTTTCCGGCAATTCGGGGCACGCAATCTCGGAGTGCAGCGTCAGCCCGTAGGCCCGGTAGCAATAGCGCATCGACGACACCGCCCAGACCCCCAGATACCGCTCCCCAATGTAGCGGGAGGGTCCCCTACCGCAACCGATCGCCGCGGCCCATCTTTTTCGTCCGAGACCTGTGTTTCGAGCGAAAGGAGTTCTTGTTGCGGTGCAGTAAGGGAAGTGTTACGAGACCTGCGTTATGCAGAAATAGGGCATCGGGCCCCGTCATGGAGTGCATCGAATGAACCGCAATCTGACCGAAATGACCGTTGCTGAAACCGCTGCGACGCTGGTTTGGACTGCGCCGCATATCATCGAAATCGACATCGAGGCGATCACCGCAGCGGGCGCTGGCGCCGCTAATGATGGTGTCACGACCGCCAGCTAAGCCTTATGACACGCGCCGTTGCCGGGGTAACGGCGTGGTCGGCTGACGACAAAACTCAGGATCGGTGTCGGCGTATCGCGCAATCGCTCGGTATCGCCGACAATCAATATGTCCATGTTGCGCGTGACCTTGCCTTTAGCGGGGCGACCTTTCCGCGCGATTTGGGGGGCGGCTCGCGGGAAGCCGATACGCGGTTCGCGCCCGAACTCAGCGTGGTCAGCGATGGGCGAATCGACAACCGCGCCGAATTCCTGTCGCGCTGTGGCATCTCTGCCGATTCCGCTGTCGGGCTTTCCGATGTCGAGCTGATCGCGCTCGGCTGGAGCCGTTGCGGGGAACGCGTGTTCGACGCGATCGTCGGACCCTATGCGATCGCGATCTGGTGCGGGCGGCGCAAGCAGCTCGTGCTCGCGCGCGATCCGCAGGGCTTGCGTCCGCTGTTTTTCCACCGCGGCAGCGACTGGGTGGCGTTTGCCAGCCTGCCCAACGCGCTAGCGGCGCTTCCCGAAATCGGTCGACACGTCAACGAACAGCGCATGGTCGAGCTGCTTTTGCTGGTCGATCCTCAGGATAATACCAGCTTCTTCGACGGCATCGAAGGCGTTCGAAAGGGCGAGATCGTCCGCTTCGAAGCCCCCGATCGCGTCCATCGCCGCCGTTTCTGGGACGCCGCCGACATCAAGGTCGAGCGACGCCGCCCCGAGGACCATGCCGAGGGATTGCGCGAGCGACTGACCGCGGCGGTACATGCTGCGGTTGATACCCCGCAACCGATCGCCGCGGGGCTGAGCGGCGGTTTCGATAGCGGCGTCGTCACCGGCATCGCAGCAGATCGGCTGCTGCGCGACGACCGACTTCTCCACGCCTATACCGCCGTCCCATCGCCTGACGATGCGCCATCGACCGATCCGCGCTGGCTCGACGACGAGGCCGAGCTCGCGCGTCTGGTCGCGCGCGCGCATCCCAATATTCGCCATCGCTGCATCGTGCCGCCCGCCGAATCGCTGCTGCCGACCTTCGATTTCTATTTCGACTATGTCGGCGCGCCATGCCTGATGCCGTCGCTGTCGGTGTGGTACGCCGAGATCGAGCGCCAGGCGTTGGCGGATGGCGCTGGCGTGCTGCTGATGGCGACCGGCGGCAACTGGACCATTTCCTATCACGGCGTGCCCTATCTGTGGCAATTGGCCGAGCAGGGCCGCTGGTTTGCGGTGCTTGGGTGGCTGCTGCGGTTGCGCGGCGGGCATCCGGCGGTCGATCGCGCAGCCCTGATCCGGACGATCGCGCGGAAGCTGTTAGGGGAGGGCGGCTGGGAGCGATTGCGGCGGATCGCTGGCAAGCCCCGGTTGCCCGATTGGGGCGTCACGCCGCCGCGCTGGTCGGCGGCGGCCGCCGCGCGCTTGCCGGACTATCTGGCGGGGGTCGATCGCCCCGCCCCGCAACTCGAAATCCTCCACGGCGGCGCTGGACAGCGTTCGGATCGGCGGGTGTGGCTGATGCGCGAAACGATGCTGCCGCTGTACGAAAAGGCGGTGTGGCTGCGGCGTGGAATCGAGGTGCGGGACCCCACGCTTGATCGCGGTGTCGTCGAGTTCTGCCTGTCGATTCCGGATGCCGAGTTTCTGCGTGGCGGCCAGGCCCGCGCGATGTTCCGCCGCGCGTTTGGCGAGGATGTCCCGCCGGAGGTGCTCGCCAACACGCGGATCGGCCGTCAGGGCTATGGTCGGCAATCGTGTCTACGCCTGTCGCAGCCGGGTTTTCGGGAAGAAATCGATCGGATTCCCGAAGAATCCCCCGCGCATCGGCTGTTCGATCTGGCCGGTCTGGCAAAATTGGCCGAGGCATCACCCGACGCGGACGATGGCGGTGCCGGGTTCGACGCTGCCTATACCCAAAAACTCTCGCGCGGAATCAGCGCGCTGCATTTCGTCAATCGCATGGGCCCCGGCAATTGAGCGCCACGCCGGATCGGCGCCGAAAGCCTGCCAATCCACTCCCGGCCTCGCGCGCCTGAGCCGATCAGCGGACAACTTCCGCAATGACCGTGCGTGCCTTCGCGATCGCGGCGGCGACCGCCAGCTTCCCCGTCTGGACATCGTCGGCATAGGCCATCAGCCGTTCGCCCGAAGCGGACCCGGTCTCCGCGACCTCGGCGACATGCACACCGTGTCCGCGCGCGATTGCGTCGGCCCAAGCGGTTCGAACGGCTGCCCAGTAATCTTTGGTCGCCGCCCAATAGGCATCCGCCGCCTTCACGTCGTAGCTATTGTCGCGCACGTAGGAATTGAGCACCGATTCCTGCACGAACGGGACGATCTTGGCATCCGGTGCGGGGCCGTCGGGGCCCATCTTGATGTTGTCCTGCCAGTGAATCCAGCCGTTTGGGGTGGGGGAATGGCGGTTGATGCCATAATAACGATCGTATGCCGGGTGCCGCACCGCATCCCGCCGGGCCAGCGGGCGCCACGTCCAATTGCTGCGCCAGCGCCGCACGCCGCCCTCGCTGGTCCATTCGCCCCAGCCGCCATAGCGCGGCGAATCGTCGGTCTGGAAGACGGTTTGCGACCAGCGCCCGGCGCGCATTGCACCCGGAACGGCTTCCAGGTTCCACTGGCCCTTGCCGGCGTAGACCAGCACGTCGGTCGGCTCATAGGTCCAGTCCTGACGCCAATGCTTGATGACCATCGTCTTCTTGTCGTCGCCGGTCACGACGAGCAAATGCTGCAGGACGATATGCCTCCCCGTATCCTCGATCACGCGGACGCTTTCATACCCGCCGGAAAGTTTCGCCGGAATGGGCGTGTACTCGGCGCGCCACGGCGTCGTCTCGCGGAAATCGAACGTTACCTTATAGTCGCCCGCCATGCCGAGAATCGCAGCGCGGTCAGCGTCGAATTGAGCCGCGCTCTTGGCTGCGACCGGACCGTCGGCATAGGCGACGGTGGCGGGGAGCGCAGCCAGCGAAAGCGTGGCGAGCAGGGCGAAGCGCAAAGCCTTGGTGATCATCATATATCCCCTCTTAAAAGCGCAGCGTCAGCGAGGCGCTGACGTTGCGGCCGGGCTGGGTGTAGGCATCGGTAACGGTGGAGAAGGCGCTCAGCCCGCCGACGTCGCTCCACCAGGCGTATTTTTGATCGAACAGGTTGAACACACCGACCCGAAGCGTCGCGAAATCGCCGACCGCGACGAAGGCGGTGGCATCGGCAATCGTAAAGCCACCGGGCCGGAAGCAGGCGGACGAGACGACCGGGTTGGTGACGCTCGGCGCGGTCACCGCGCAATTGTTGTTGGTGTCGGACGCGGGCTTGCGCACACTGTGCGTCACGATCAGTTGCCCGCCGAAGCGATTGTTGGGCGCGCGGTAGCCGATCCCGCCGACGATCTTTACCGGATCCACGCTGTTGAGCGGCGTCTCGACCCCGGCACTGGTCGCACGGCCATGTGTATAGGACGCCGCCAGCGAAGCGGTGAAGCCGCCGATCCGCGCCTCGACCTTGCCCTCGGCGCCGGTGATCTCGACCCGACCGAGGTTTTGGTACTGGAACTGCATCAGCCCGCCCGACGAGAAACCCGCGACCGTCAGATCGATGAAATTGCGAAACCAGCCGCCGAACCCGGTCGCGCTTGCGGTGACCTTCGCGCCGCCCAGATCTACCTCGCGCAGGCGGAGGCCGCCTTCGACGGTCTGGCTGGTCTCGGGCTTAAGGTTGGGGTTGGCGATCGCGGTATAGCCCGACGCGATGTTGGTGAAGCCGGTATTGACCTGGCTCGGCGAGGGCGCCTTGAAGCCCGCCGCGTAATTGGCAAACAGGCCGAGCGTCGGCGTGATCCAGCCGATCGCGCCGAATTTGGGCGAGACGCGCTGCCCGCTCTGGTCGGTCACCGGCAAAGCATAGGCTGGGTCCTTTTTGGCGCTCAGGCTGTAATGGTCGAAACGCAGCGCCGGGTATAGGAAGAGCCGACCGTCGCCGATGTTGATCTCATCCTGCACGAAGATGCCGGCAAGGGTTTGGTCGGTGTCCGGGAACGCCTTGGACGGAAACGTCTCGCCGAACGGCGGCACGGTGCCATCCCGCAGGCCCGTCTGCCGCGTCCATGAGGCGTCGCCGCCGACGATGATCCGCTGGCGTATTACCCCGCTGCCGAGCACGGCTTCGACCTGCCCATTGAACCCATAGACACGGTTGTCGAACAGGTTGAGCCGGGTGCGGTCGGCGGAGATGTTGCGGTCCTCGGCCGCGAACTCACTGGTCTTGCTCTCCTGCCAATAGACCGCCCAATTGGCGCGGTCGATCAGGCCGCCGCTGCCGATATAGCGATGGTCGAGGCTGACCCGGTTGCGCCTCGTCGTGTCGAACGCGGTCAAGCCGATCGTGCTGCTCGCGGCGAGCGGCGGGGTCGCAACCGCGCTATAGGCGATCGTCGAGACATCGCGGTCCTGGTGATCAAAGGTCAGGCGGATGCGGTTCGCGTCGTCGGGTGCCCATACGAGCTTACCCAGCACGGCGTTTGAGTTGATGTCCTGCGGGTTGGGCGTTGTGCGCGTGATGTTGGGCGCATCATTGCTGCCCTTATTGTCCAGTTCCCGCGAATCGCGGCGGGTATAGGCGAGCAGAAACGAGAGGTCGCCGTCGCGCGCGGCCAGCGCAGCGCCCTTGGCCCAGCCTTGGTCCGCACTGGAATAACCGAGCCGCGCGCGGCCGCCGACCTGCTGACCGGGACGCAGGAAATCTTCGGGATCCTTGGTGACGAAGCTGACCGCACCGGCGAGGCCGTCGCTGCCATACAGCGCCGAGGCGGGTCCGCGCAAAATCTCGACCGATTTCAGCAAATCGAGATCGGCATAGTCGCCGCGCCCCGTCGCCTGCGCGCCGAAGGCAAAGGCGTCGGGCAAGCGGATACCGTCGGTCTGGATCAGCACGCGATTGCCATCCAGCCCGCGGATATTGAACCCGGCATTGCCGTCGCGGCCGGTCGCGCCGAGCGCGGCGGTGAAACGCGAAGGCTGGCTCCGCACTGATACGCCCGGCTCGAAGCGAACGAGGTCCTTGATGTCGTCGGTCAGCGTATCCTCGATCTGCCGCGCATCGATGACCGTGACCGTCACCGGCGCGTTGACGACCTTGATCGGCGAGCGCGTGGCCGTGACGGTGATATCGTCGGCATGGCTTTGCTGATCGGCGCCTGCTGGCGCGGCTGCGTTGACTGGTCCGCCTTCAGCAACCGCCACTGACGGCGCAAGTGAGGTCGCCATTGCGAACAGAGAAGCAGCACTACTCACACTCTTAAGACCACACCAACCGGCCATATATCCACAACCCCTTAAAAATGCGAATGACTCGCATTAGCGTTGCGGTCGTTTGCAGTGCCTCGGATGTGCCGTCAACTTAAATGTTAAGAACGCGTCGCAATAGCAATTGATTTCGCGCTTGGCTCTGGGGCGAGAGTCGCGCTTCCGATGAGCCGCGACGGGGGGCGAGACGAGTCCTCGTGGTTGGCAACAGTCGCGGGGATCGTGGTTGGGGTTTGACGGGTGAGTCGCGCAGCAGATCGTTACCTTGGGCGCAACAAGCGCACCCGCGGTCGCGGATGGGGTCCAACAGGTCATGCCTTACGAATCGTCCCGTCAGAACGGGCCGTCGTCGCAGCGCCAATAATGGCCCCGCAACTGGGGGGCTCGCGTTTGGCCGGTTGTGAAACGGTCCCCAAATAAGCCCCGGTTTTCGGGTGGAACTCGACGAATCGGGGCGATCAGTGTCGACCCGTGGGGCGAGAAAATTGCCCGATTTTCAAGGGGTTTCGAGCAGCCCTTGGGATTCGTATGGATTGTAAGCTGGAGCGGGTGAAGGGAATCGAACCCTCGTCACTTGCTTGGGAAGCAAAAGCTCTACCATTGAGCTACACCCGCGATTTGGGCCGCTTGCCACATTCTTAGGCGGCTCGTCAACGTGGCCGATCGTGCTCTTACGCTTTGCCGTGACACGCGCTATCGGGGGCGAAAGGCCCAAGCCAAGGGCGCGTTGGAGAGTGTGATGATCGCCGAAATGGATTTTGCGCTGGGCGAAACCGCCGACATGATTCGCGATACGACGCAGCGTTTCGCAACCGACCGGATCGCGCCGATCGCCGCCAAGGTCGATGCCGAGGATTGGTTCCCACAAGCGTTATGGCCCGAGATGGGCGCGCTCGGCCTGCATGGGATTACGGTGCCGGAGGACGATGGCGGGCTGGGCCTCGGCTATCTCGAACATGTCATCGCGTGCGAGGAAGTATCGCGCGCCTCCGCCTCGGTCGGCCTGAGTTACGGCGCGCACTCGAACCTCTGCGTCAACCAGATCGCACGCTGGGCGAGCGCAGAGCAGAAGGCCAAATTCCTCCCCAAACTGATTTCGGGCGAGCATGTCGGCAGCCTCGCCATGTCCGAATCGGGCGCGGGGTCGGACGTGGTCGGCATGAAGCTCAAGGCCGACAAGGTGCAGGGGGGCTATGTCCTCAACGGCACGAAGTTCTGGATCACCAATGCGGCTTATGCCGATACGCTGGTGGTCTATG
>JAIXZV010000237.1 GCA_027489365.1 Sphingomonadales bacterium | reverse complement strand
GTCGAGCCCGCCGACTTCGATGAAGGCGGGCGGCAGGCCCGCGAGACTCTTGGTCCGCGCAGGCACGGCGCGGACGGGCACCTTGGCAGTGCCGGGCTGCTGCCGCAGGAAGGCGCGCCAGCCATATTGGTTTTCCGCCGCGCTCCACCCGACCGTGGCAATATGCGGCGGCATCTTCACCACCCCGCCGGTGCGGTCGTCGAGCATCGGGTAGACCAACGCCTGGAACAGGATCGGCACCTCGCCGCGGTCGCGCGCGGTGATCGCCAGCAACGCGGCATGGCCACCGCCCGCGCTTTCCCCGGTCAGTGCGATCCGGCTGCGATCGAGCCCGAGCTCAGCCGCCTTGTCGTACATCCAGCGTAAGCCGGCATAATTGTCCTCGATCGAGCCGGTATAGTCGGTCTCGGGGGCGAGCCGATATTCGACCGTGACGATCACGCAATCGAGCTCACGCGCGAGCCCTTGCAGCCGCCGGACATCAGTTTCGGCGGTGCCGAGGATGAAGCCGCCGCCATGCGTGTGGAGGATGCCGGGGCGGCTGGTGCCGGCCTTGGCGTTGATGACGAACAGCTTGACCGCGGGGCCGCCCTTCGGTCCGGGAATCATCTGTTCGGTCACGGGAACGTCGGCCAGGCGCGGGGGCGGGGTCGGGCCGACGCCACGTTTGCGCGACGCGAGCACCATCGCTTCGTCGATCGTGCCCATCATTTTCGAGAATCCCAGCGCCATCCGCGCCGGTGCCTGCAGCTCGGGCGCGACCGGGCGCAACTTCGCTTGCTCCTCGGGCGTGAGCGGTCCGCTGGGCGGGGCCCAGGCGCGCGGTTGCGGCTCGGCCTTGGGCTGGGCCTGCGCCAGGGCGCTGCCGCTCGTCAGCAGCAGCGCGAGCAGCGTTGCCCCGCCGATCGCGGTCGTCTTCACCCGGTGCTTGCGTGTCATTGCGGTCTCCTCATTTCGTGTGTTCAGTGATTGCTGGCGGTGGCGGCACCGACGCCGGTTTCGGACCGGACGCGCTGCGCCAGATATCCGGCGCGATCGAGCGCGGCGCGGGCGCTGCGGTCGGACCGCGAAATCAGCCAGATCGCCAGGAAGCCGAGCGGCATCGAGATCAGCGTGGGCGATGCGATCGGGAAGATGGCCTCACGCGCGCCGAGTTGCGCGACCCAGATCGTCGGCGACAGCACGGTCAGCACCACCGCCGACAGTGCCCCGATCGCGCTGCCCCACGCGACGCCGCGCGTGGTGCAATCCTTCCACAGCATCGACAGCAGCAAGGCCGGGAAGTTGCTTGAGGCGGCCACCGCAAAGGCGAGGCTGACCATGAAGGCGACATTCTGCTTTTCGAACACGATGCCGAGCACCACCGCGATGATCGCGAGCGCAAGCACGGTGATCCGCGACAGCCGCAGTTCGGCGACCGGATCGGGGTTCCCCTTGCGCAACACCGAAGCGTAGAGATCGTGGCTGATCGTCGAGGCCCCCGACAGCGTCAGCCCCGACACCACGGCGAGGATCGTCGCGAAGGCGACCGCCGAGACGAACCCCATGAACACGTCGCCGCCAACCGCTTCGGCCAGATGGATCGCGGCCATATTGGCACCGCCCAGCATCGCGCCGGTGCTCGCATCGAAGAATTTGGGATTGCTGCCGACCAGAATGATCGCGCCGAAACCGATCACGAAGGTGAGCAGATAGAAATAGCCGATCCACCCCGTCGCCCACAGCACCGACGTGCGCGCGGTCTTGGCGTCGGGCACGGTGAAGAAGCGCATCAGGACGTGCGGCAAACCGGCGGTGCCGAACATCAGTGCCATGCCGAGCGAAATCGCCGAGGCCGGATTCTTGATGAAGCCGCCGGGCGCCAGGATCGCTAGCGCGGATTGCGCCGCAACTGCATCGCTCGCGCCGCCTGCCCGTGCGATCGCGGCTTTGGCGGCGACGGCTTGGGCAAACAACGCGTCGAACGAGAAGCCGACATGATACAGCACTGCCACGGTCATGAAGGTCGCGCAGCCGAGCAGCAGCACCGCCTTGATGATCTGCACCCAGGTCGTCGCGATCATCCCGCCGAACAGGACATAGACCGTCATCGCCAGCCCGACCGTGCCGACGGCATAGGCATAGGGCATGCCGAACAGCAGATGGATGAGCTGCCCGGCACCGACCATCTGCGCGATCAGATAGAACAGGATGACGGTCAGCGAACTGAAGGTCGAGGAGAGCCGCACCGGGGCCTGGCCGAAGCGGAACGCGGCGGCATCGGCGAAGGTGTAGCGCCCGAGGTTGCGCAGCCGTTCGGCGAGCAGGAACAGGATGATCGGCCAGCCGACCAGGAAGCCGGTCGAATAGATCAGCCCGTCATAGCCATCGGCGAAGATCAGCGCGGAAATGCCGAGGAACGACGCCGCCGACATATAATCCCCGGCGATCGCGAGCCCGTTCTGACGCCCGGTGATGCCGCCGCCCGCCGCGTAGAAATCGGCGGTCGTGTGAGTCTTGCGCGCGGCCCACCAGGTAATGCCGAGCGTGATCGCGATGAAGATGGCGAAGGTCACGATCGCGGGCAGATTGGCACCCGAGCCCGAGCCGGTGGCGGCCAGCGCGGCGGCGGGCGTGGCGAGGAGGGCGCAGACGGCGGCGCTGCGAAGAAGCACGCTCACGCGGCGTGATCGCGCAGCAAAGCGGCGGTTTCCGCATCGAAGCGACGATTGGCGATCCGAACGTAGAACGCGGTCAAGCCGATCGCGGAGAGGATGACGAACAGGCCGATCGGGATGCCGATCGTCGTCGTCATCGTGCCGATCGGCGTCGCCAGGAACTTGCCGGCAAAGGCGACGAGCAGCATATAGCCGAAGAAGATCACGACCATCACAAGGCTGAGGCTCCACGCCAAACGGCCGCGCGCGCGTACCAGCGCTTGATAGCGCGGGTCTGCGGCGATCCGGTGCAGCCGGGCGTCCCTGTCGCTATGGTCGCTCATGCGGCGTTCCTCCCTGATATCGTCCGCGGATGATCGGCCCCCGTGGTGGGCGGCACAGTATTAGCAATCGATTGCAAGTCAATCCTCGTCGCGCGGTCCGGCGCGCTCAGGTGCTGCCGCGCACGATCAGTTCGGGGTTGAGGATCACCGATCCGGTGACCTCGCCCGCGATGCGCTTCAGCAAACTGTCGACGAGGTGCGCGGCACCCGCAGCGATATTCTGCCGCACGGTCGAGAGCGGCGGGGCGCTGGTTCGCGCGAGATAGAGGTCGTCATAGCCGACCACCTTGACGTCGCCCGGCACCGATGCGCCACGGTTGGCCAGCACCTGAATCGCGGTCAGTGCGATCAGATCCGAGGCGGCGAAGATGCCGTCGGGCTGCACATCGGTGCGGCTGAAGAACGCATCGATGTCGGTCCCGCTGACATCGGCATCGAAATGCGTCGGCGTATCGACCAGCACGATATCGTCGCGACTGCGGATCGCGGCCTTCGCGCCTTCCAGCCGCAGCGAGGGTTCGATCGCCTGCGTATTGCCGAGGAACACGATCCGGCGGCACCCGCGCTCGATCAGATGCTGCGTGGCGAGCCGCCCGCCGAGGAAATTGTCGGTCCCGACCGAACAGTGGATTTGCCCCTGAACGAAGCCGCCCCATACGACCAAGGGGAGGTATTCCGCCGCGATCCGATCGAGCACGGCCGATTGATCGGACTGGCCGATGATGATGAAGCCGTCGACGCGGTCGGCATCGATCAGCTTCGACAGCCAATTGTCCTGGCTCGGAATGACGCGCGACAGCATCAAATCGAACCCACGCTCGGTCAGTTCGTCGGCCAGACTGCCGATCAGCGTCATGAAAAACGGGTCGGACAGATGCTGGCCGCGATCATGGCCGAGCGGGACGACCACGCCGATCGCGCCGCGCTGTTTCGTCCGCAAATTGCGGGCGAGCGCGCTGGGGCGAAAATCGTGCTTTTCTGCCAGCTTGCGGATGCGTTCCGAGGTCTTGGAATTGACCACGGTCTTGCCCGCCAGCGCGCGCGACACGGTCGCCGCCGACACCCCAGCCAGTTCCGCCAGATCATAGATAGTGCGGATCTTGCCGGCCACAGCGCCTCTCCCATCGACCCTTTAGCGAATAGGTCGCTTGCAACTGCTTTGCAACAAAACCGCCCAAGCGGTGCCGCCGCTACGGCGTGGTGAAGATCGCCGGATCGATCGCCGCCGCCATCGCCGCATTGCCGGCATCGTTGGGGTGGATGTGGTCGCCGCCGTCGAACGCCGGGTTGAGGCGCGTCGGCTGCGCGGGATCACGCACCGCGGCATCGAAATCGATCACCGCATCGAAGGTGCCGCTGGTCCGGATCCAATTGTTGAGTGTCTGGCGCAGCGCCTCGGTCTTGGCGCTGTAGAGCCACAGCCCTTCGTCGGGCGTGATCGTCGCGCCCGCGACCTTGATGCCGTGCAGATGCGCGCGTTCGACCCACTGCTTATAGGCCGCGATCAATTGCTCGGCGGTGACCGCTTCGCTGTCCGGCATTCCCGGGATCGCGGCGATGTTGATGTCGTTGATCCCCTCCAGCAGCACCGCCCAGCGCACGCCGGGCCGCGCCAGCACGTCGCGATCGAAGCGCGCGAGTGCGGACAGGCCCGCCCCGTCGCGGCGCACGCGATTGCCCGAAATCCCCATGTTGAGCACCGCCAGCCCGCGCGTCGCAGCCGCGCCTTGCAACCGCGCCGCCAGCAGATCCGGCCAGGCGCGCGCGGTATCGGGTGTGGTGCCGTACCCGTCGGTGATCGAATCCCCGAACGCGACGATCGCGCCGGTGTTTTCGGGCGCTTCGACGGTGATCCCGGTCAGCCAGAAATAGGAGCGGTTGGTGTCTGCTCCGGCCAGGCTCGTGTCGCTGGTGCGGTCGCCCTTTGCGACATAGGTCGTGTTCAGGCCGAGCGGATGCAGCGTGTTCACCGCCGTTTCGCGGGGCAGATAGATCGAGACGGCAAGCGGTTCGAGCGCGGCGACATCGAGCGCGACGGGATCACTTACCGCGATCTCGCCGGGCTGGATCGTGACCGCAGTCTGCCCGCCGAAACGGATCGCGTGGTCGCTCCCGGGGGCGATGCTGCCAGTGCCCGCGCTCTTGGCGAGCTGCGCGCGTCCGATCGTCACCGGCTCCCCGCCCGATGCGTTGGAGAAGTGCAGGCGCAGTGCCTTCCCGGCGATGGTCGGGCGGACGACCATCCGTACGGTCTGGTCCGAGAGCTTGGGCGGGGTCGGCGCGATCGGCGAGGGAGGTGGCGGCGGCGGGACCGGGGCACCGGCCGGGCGCGGCGGCATCCGCGGCACCGGCATCGGGGCGAGTTGCTGCGCGGTGCCCCAGGCGCTGACCCAATGGTCTTTGGCTTCGCACACCGTCGCGCCGCCAAGCGCCGCCATCGCCAGCAGCAGTGCGGCACCTTTGTTGATCATCGTCTGTCCGTTCATCGTCTTACCCACCGATCAGAAAGTCTTGCCGAAGTGTCGCGTCAGGCGACGCTTGCCTGCTCCGCGCGATCGACGCCCTCGGCCAGGCGGCAGCGGTCGTCGAACAGCATCGTCGCCTGCGTTGTTGCATCGTACGGGTGCCACGCCGGGAGCCCTGCATGGTTCGGGTTGCCGGTGCGCGCGAACGCGATCCAGGCGTCGGCGATGCGCGCCTCCAGCGCCGCCGCGCGCGGGCCGCCGCCGGTCATATGGGCGGACCGCTCGGCATTGGCGAAGACGAAGGGGATCTCGGCGCAGTGGAAGGCGCGCGGGCGACCACCCAGCACTTTGGTCTGCCATTCGAACCAGTAGAGATAGGCCGGAGCGCGGCGCTGCGCGGCCTTGGATGTGGCTTGCTTGATCGCGGCACCGCGCACCGGTGCGCTCGCGATGCGCGACCACAGGTCGAACGGGCTGGCGTGCGGGGTGTGCGTGCGGAACGCCGCGAGCACCGCCTCGGCACGCCCCGGAAACATCGCGCCCAGGCGCCTGCGCAAATCGTCCAGCGTCATCGCCTCATATTCGGGATGGTTGATCGCCGTCGCGAATTCGTTGACCGTCGTGCCGATGATCATCGGCACGTCCGCTGTGATGGAAGGAGCATCGGGCGCGAACGGTGTCGCGGGCAGCACGTCGCCGTCGATGACGGGGCCGAAGCCGAGATTCCCGACCAGGCGCCGTGGATCGAACACCGGCCCCATCGGCCTGTTCTCGCGCGCCATCACCGCATTGCTCGCGCGGACGAGGTCGGCATAGGGCATCGCCTGCAACCGCGCGATCGGGTCGCCGCTGATGCCCAATTCGCGCAGCGTCAGATCGGTTAGGCGACGCGATCGTTCCTGCGTCGTGCTGACGAGGAACGATCCGCTCTGCACGATCGCGCGGTGGAACAGGCCTTTGGCCGCAGGCATCCCCATCAGCGTGCTGACCTTGGCCCCGCCGCCCGATTGGCCGAAGATCGTCACGCACTTCGGATCGCCACCGAAATGGGCGATATTGTCGCGTACCCACGCCAGTGCGGCGACGATGTCGAGCATCCCGACATTGCCCGACTGCGCATAAGCCGACCCGTGCGCGGACACATCCAGAAAGCCGAGCAGGTTGAGCCGGTGGTTGAGCGTGACCACCACCACGTCGCCACGCTTGGCGAGGTTATGTCCGTCGAACGCCGGCAAATCGTTGCCCGATCCGGCGGCGAAGCCACCGCCGTGCAGCCACACCATCACCGGACGCCCGGCCTTGTCGGCAAGGCCGGGGGTCCAGATGTTGAGGCGCAGGCAATCCTCGCCTTCTACGCTGTCGTTCCACTGAAACAGAAAGGCTTCGTCGTCGTTCAGCCGCCCATTGCCCTTGTCCTGCGGTGCGACCAGGCCGTAGCTGCGGGTGCTGCGCACGCCGGTCCAGGGTTTGGGCGGTCGCGGCGGCAGGAAGCGGTTGGCGCCGCCCGTGGTGTCGCCATAGGGTACGCCCTTGAACGCGAACATGCCGCGTTCCCGATAGCCCGCGATCTTGCCATATTGGGTCTGTGCCTCGGCAATGCCGGTGCCGGCGGTCACCGTCTCTCCGCCAACCGGCGGGCTTGCTCCAGCCGTGTCGCGCGCCGCCGCTGTCTCGGGCAAGAATGGCAGGGAAAGACCGCCGACTGCGAACGCAGCGCCGGTGAGCATGGCTCGACGGTTCGCCGCCAGCGGCAGTCGTGTCATCTTCCTCATCCCCGGCTGCTTTGCTTCTCGTCGGCAGCCCAAGCTGGCACACGTCACAATCGATTGCAAGATAGAGCGGATGCGGGGCGAAGAGAATGCGTCAGGCGGTCAGGGCGAGCAGCGCGAAGGTGGCGAGCCAATGCTCCCCCATATAATCGTCGGCCAGATGCGGCAGGGCGGCGTGCAGATGTGCCTCGGCAATGGCGCGCGCCTGGGCGGGTTCGGGCAAATCGTCGGCAAGGCTGCCCCAGCACCAGGCGCGCGCTAGGTTCAAGCCATCGAGATGCGCGAGGCGGCCGTCGCTACGGTCGGTAACGGTCGCGGGGGCTCGCAGGCAGGCGGTCGGCGCGCCATAGGGATCGGGCAGGAAGGCGGCGAGCCACGGGCCGAAATCCGCGCCGAGAACGTCCTGCATCAGCACCGCTTCGCACAGGGTGGCGGAGATGAAATCCTCGCCGCTCGGCTCCCACGGGCGTGCATCGCGGTCTGCGCCGAACCAAACGCGCGATCGTGCCTCGATCAACGCGGCCAGCGTCGCATCATGCGTGCGCGCCCAGCGCAGCGCGTGGATCAGTGCGAAGGCGGTGCTGTCATGTTTGCCGCTGCGGATCGGATAGGAAAGCTTCGGCAGATAGGCGGCAAAGCGCGCGGCGAAGGCGCGGGCGAGCGGTTCGAGCGCGGCGGCCCAGGGGCGATCGGGGCGGAGCGCGAGTTCGTCGTGCAAGGCGAGCAGCCAGCCCCAGCCATAGGGGCGTTCGAAGCCGCCGGTCATCGGACGGTCCAGATAGGCGACTTCGCCCACCACCCGCTCCGGCACCAGCATTCGATCCGCGAGCGCCTCGATCGCCGGAGTCTGGGTCATCTCCGGGAAAAGCCGGGCGAGGCGCATCACTTGCCACCAGCCGTGCACGCAACTGTGCCAATCGAAGCTGCCGTGGAAGATCGGGTGTAGCGTGGCCGGGAGCGCGAGATCGGCCGGGCCGTTCAGGACTTGATCGAGCCGGTAAGGCCATTCACGCGTCAAATGGCCGAGTGTCAGCGCAGCGAAGCGGTCGGCGGTAGCAGCATCGAGCATCAGCGGAACCCCAGCCAGTAGAGCAAAACGATGTTCACCGCGAGCAGCGGCAACGCGGTCGGTATCTGCGCGCGAATCACCGCGCTCTTGTCCTTCAGGTCGAGCAACGCGGCGGGCACGAGGTTGAAGTTCGCCGCCATCGGCGTCATCAGCGTCCCGCAGAAACCGGCGAGCATCCCGATCGCCGCGATCACCGCCGGGTCACCGTGATGGTGCCAGATCAGCAGCGGCATCGCGACTGCGGCGAACATCACGGGGAAGGCGGCGAAGGCATTCCCCATCACCATCGTGAACGCCGCCATGCCGAGCGCATAGACCAGCACCGCGCCGATCAGGCTGCCAGCGGGGATCGCGGCCCCGGCAATCCCGCCGACGACTTGGCCGACCCCGGCGAGCGCGAACACCGCGCCGAGGCTCGCCAGCATTTGCGGCAGCACCGCCGCCCAGCCAACGCCGTCCATCAGTCGCAGCCCCTCGGCAAAGGGCGTGGCGGGGCGTGGGCGGAACCACGCATAGCCGATTGCCAGCGCGAACAGGACGCCGCAGGTGAGCGCCACGAGCGTGATCTGCTTGGGGTCGACCAAGGCGGGTGCTGCCTTGAAGGCCAGCGTGCCGAGCAAGGCGGTCGCCGGGATGACCAAAGCGGGCAGGAACAGCCGGTTACCGCGCCGCGCTGCCTCGGTCTGGCGTTCGCTAGCGCCGGTGGTGCCGCGCGCACCGCGGCCCATCGCCCCGGTGCCCGCGATGGCGACGAGGCCGAGCACCAGCACGCCATTGCCGAGATCGCCGATCCGATCGCCGAACAGGAAGCTGACGCTCAACAAGGCATAGAAACCGGCATTGCCGAAGCGCTTGGCATTGCCGCGATCGGTCGCGCTGAGCCAGGCGAACCCTGCGAACATCAGCCCGGCGACGGTGTAGATGAAGTTCGTGCCGATCATGCGCCGCGCGCCAATCGGCGATCGAGCCACCACAAGCGGCCGCCGTGGATCAACAACGCCGCGATCGCGGTCGGGATCGCCCAGAGCGACAAATGCAGCGGCTGGATCATGATGCCATAGCCCTCCAGCACGCCCTTCATCAGCAGGATCGATCCGATCGCGATGAAGATGTCCTCGCCGAAGAACAACCCGACATTGTCGGTCGCGGCGGCCAGCGCCGGGATCGCATCGCCGCCCGGCGGCACGCCCTGCCGCTCGGCTGCTGCTTCGGCCATCGGCGCGACCAGCGGGCGGACGCTTTGCGCCGGGCCTGCGATCGAGGTGAGGCCGAGCGCCGACGTGATCTGCCGGAACAGCAGATAGCCGATCAGCAGCCGCCCGACCGTCGCGCCCCTCAGCCCCGCAATCGCACTGCGCGCGCGTTCCTGCAGGCCGTGGCGTTCGAGCAGGCCGATGACGGGCAAGACGATGTAAATCGCGCTGACGAAGCGGTTGGCGTTGAATGCCTTGCCGAAGGCGGCGAGGATCGCGAGCGGATCGATCCCTGCGGCAAGACCGGTGACCAGTGCGGAGACCGCGACGACCAGCAGCGGGTTGAAGCGCAGCAGGAAGCCCGCGACGATCACCACGATCCCGGCCAGAACGAGCATCAATCCCCTCCGAATCCGCCGCCGCCGGGCGTTGCGATCACGAAAACGTCGCCCGCGCGCATGTTCACCTTCGCCGTCGATCCGAGGCGTTCGGTCGATCCGTCGGCGCGCTCGATCCGCGCCGCGCCGACGTTCCCGGGCGCACCACCGCCGAGCCCGAACGGCGGAACGCGGCGGCGGTTGGCGAGGATGCACGCGGTCATGTCGGTAAGGAAGCGCACGCGCCGCAGCCCGCCGTCGCCGCCTCTGTGCGCTCCCGCTCCGCCCGATCCGGCGCGGATCGAAAATTCCTCCAGCAACACGGGAAAGCGCGTTTCGAAGATTTCGGGGTCGGTCAGGCGGCTGTTGGTCATGTGGGTCTGGATCACCGCCGTGCCGTCATGCGTCGGGCCGGCACCCGATCCGCCTGCGATCGTCTCATAATATTGATAGGTCGCGTCGCCGAAGGTGAAGTTGTTCATCGTGCCCTGGCTCGCCGCCATTGCGCCCAATGCGCCGAACACGGCGTCGGTGACGACCTGGCTGGTTTCGACATTGCCCGCGACCACCGCCGCGGGGAAGCGCGGGTTGAGCATCGATCCTTCCGGCACGCGGATCGTCACGCCGCGCAGGCAGCCGTCGTTGAGCGGGACATCCTCATCGAGCAGCACGCGCAGGACGTAGAGCACCGCGGCGCGGACGATCGAGACCGGCGCGTTGAAATTGTTGGGGCGTTGATCGCTGGTGCCGGCGAAATCGATCGTCATCGTCTGGCTCGGCCGATCGACTTGGATCGCCACGCGCACGACCGCGCCATCGTCCATTTCATAGGCGAACGCGCCGTCGGCGAGCCGCGCGATCAGGCGACGCGCGGCGGCATCGGCATTGGCCTGGACATGCTCCATATACGCGCTGACGACATCCGCGCCATATTCGCCGGCGATCCGCGCCAGGCCAGCCGCGCCGCGCGTGCAGGCGGCAAGCTGTGCGGCGAGATCGGCGATATTCTGGTCGATGTTGCGCGCCGGATAGGGGCCGCTGGCGAACAGCGCGCGTAGCTCCGCCTCGCAGAAGCGCCCCTCGTCCATCACCAGCACATCGTCGAGCAATACGCCTTCCTGCTCGACCGAAACGCTGTCGGGCGGCATCGATCCCGGCGTGATCCCGCCGACATCGGCATGATGGCCGCGCGCGGCGACGAACCAGGCGGGCGTGTCGCTGCCGTCGGTGAAGACGGGCATGATGACGGTGATGTCGGGGAGATGCGTGCCGCCGCGATAGGGTGCGTTGAGGGCATAAGCGTCGCCCCGGCGGATGCCGCGCCCGTCCGCATTCGACCCGCGCGCGTCGAGGATCGTGCGGATGCTTTCGCCCATCGAGCCGAGATGCACCGGGATATGCGGCGCATTGGCGACGAGATTGCCGGTCGCATCGAACAGCGCGCACGAAAAATCGAGCCGTTCGCGAATGTTGACCGAGGCGGCGGAGCGTTGCAGCGCGGCGCCCATTTCCTCGGCGATGCTCATGAACAATCCGGCGAAGATCGCGAGCCGGGCGGGATCGCTTGCCGTGCCGATGCTGGCGGTCTGGCGGGCGGCGACCCGGTCTAGCATCAGATTGCCGATCGCATCGACCCGCGCGCGCCAGCCGGGTTCGACGACGGTGGTCGACATCGGATCGATGATCAGCGCGGGGCCGTCGACCGCATGACCGGCCGGCAATCCTTCGCGCGCCAGCACTGGCGTGTCGTGCCACGCGCCAGCCATGTAGACCGGAACGACGGCAAGCGGCGCGGCGGAATGATCGGGCAACGCAACCAGCGTGGCGTCGACCGGCGCGCTTGCCGCGACCGCTTCGGCGACGATGCGATCGACGATCAAGGGTTGCGTGCTCGCAAAGCCGAATTGGGCGACATGAGCCGCGTCGAAGGCGGCGGTCATCGTCGCGGTGTCGGCGAAAGCGAGCTCGATCGTATGCTCGGTCTGGCCGCGCCGGAGATGCACGCGGCGTTCGACGGCGATGGTTTCGCTTGCGACGCCCTGCGCCACTAGTGCCTCGTGCCCCTCGGCCGCCAGCGTGTCGAAAGCGGCTCCAATCGCCGCGCGATCCGCGATTCCCGCGCCCAGCGTTCGTTCGCGCAGGACGCGGCGATCGGCCAGCCCCATCCCGTAGGCCGACAGCACGCCCGCGAGCGGGTGGATCATCACCCGATCCATGCCCAGCGCATCGGCGACCAGACACGCGTGCTGCCCGCCAGCACCACCGAAACAGGCGAGCGTGTAGCGCGTCACATCATGCCCGCGCGCCACCGAAATCTTGCGGATCGCATTGGCCATGTTGGCTACCGCCACCGCGACGAAGCCTTCGGCGGCGGCGTAAGCATCGAGCGGCAGCTCGGCAAAGCGCGCCGCCACTGCGGCCGCATCGAGCGGTTGATCGCCCTCAGCGCCGAACAAAGCGGGGAAGAACTCGGGGCGCAGCTTGCCGAGCATGACGTTGCAGTCGGTGACGGTCAGCGGCCCGCCGCGGCGGTAACAGGCCGGCCCCGGCACCGCCCCCGCGCTTTCCGGCCCGACCAGCAGGCGCTGTCCGTCGAAGCGGCAGATCGACCCGCCGCCCGCCGCGACGGTATGGATCCGCAACATCGGCGCACGGATGCGGGCGCCCGCGATCAGTGTTTCGGTATCGCGCTCATAGCTACCGGCGTAGTGCGACACGTCGGTCGAGGTGCCGCCCATGTCGAACCCGATGATCCGATCAAGCCCGGCGGCGCGCGCGGTTGCCGCCATGCCGACGATACCCCCCGCCGGCCCCGACAGGATCGCATCCTTGCCGCGAAAGCGCGCGCCGTCGACCAGGCCGCCGGAGGATTGCATGAACAGCGCGTTCTGGCCGAGCGCCGCAGTCAGTCCCGCGACGTAGCGATCGAGCACGGGCGACAGATAGGCATCGACCAGCGTCGTATCGCCGCGACCGATCAGCTTGATCAGCGGCGCGACGCGGTGGCTGACCGAGATTTGCGTGAAGCCGATCGCCGCCGCGAGCTCGGCCAGCGCCGCCTCATGCGCGGTAAAGCGATAGCCGTGCATCAGCACGATCGCGATCGAGCGGAAACCGGCGGTGAACGCTGCCTGCAACCCGGCCTCCGCCGCATCCCGGTCAAGCGGGGTGAGCACGCTGCCGTCCGCCGCGATCCGCTCGTCGATCTCGACGACGTGCGCGAACAGGGGTGCGGCGCGCGCCAGGTCGCGCGCGAAAATGTCGGCGCGCTCCTGATGTCCGATCACCAGCGCATCGCCGAAGCCGCGCGTGATCGCGAGCACAGTCGGCTCGCCCTTGCGCTCGAGCAGGGCATTGGTGGCTACGGTCGTGCCGATGCGCAGGGCGAACGGCACGTCCGCGCCTTCGGTCAGCCGCCGGATCGCCTCAACCGCAGCGTCGGCATAGCGTTCGGGGTCTTCGGACAGCAATTTGGCGGTGACGACCTCGCCGCACGGCTTGCGCGCCACGACATCGGTAAAGGTGCCGCCACGATCGATCCAGAACTGCCACGGCGCCATCCTTCCCTGTCCCATTTCAGCGGTGCCGGATCAAGCCCGTGATCCCGCACTTGGCGCTGCGGCCAAACTGACGCAGACTATGGCAATGCTGTCAGCCTTGCTTTTGCTCCTCGCCCAGGCGTCCGCGCCGCAAACACCTCCCATCGCTGCCGCGACCGCACCGGCGGCGCCCGCATCGAAATGGCCCGCGCGCGATGCGCAGGTGACGTTCCGCAATTTCCGCTTTCGCTCGGGCGAAACGCTGCCCGAACTGCGCATCAATTACACCACGCTCGGCCAACCGCATCGCAACGCGCGCGGCGAGATCGACAATGCCGTGATGGTGCTGCACGGCACCGGCGGCACTGGCCGCCAGTTCCTCAGCCCGCAATTCGCCGACGAACTGTATGGCCCCGGCCAGCCGCTCGACATCACGCGCTACTGGATCATCCTTCCCGACGGCATCGGCCACGGTAAATCGTCCAAGCCGTCGGACGGGCTGCACATGCGCTTTCCGCAGTATGATTATGACGACATGGTCGAGGCGCAATATCGCCTGTTGCACGATGCGCTCGGCATTGCGCGGATGCGGCTGATCATGGGCACGTCGATGGGCTGTATGCACAGCCTGGTGTGGGGGGAGACGCACCCCGATTTCGTCCGTGCGCTGATGCCGCTGGCGTGCGAACCGGTCGAGATCGCCGGGCTGAACCGCATGTGGCGCGAACTTGCGGTGGAGGGGATCAAGGCCGATCCAGCCTGGGCGGGCGGCGAGTATCGCATCCCGCCGACGCAGGGCCTGCGCACCGCCGCTAGCCTGTTGTTCGTCGCGGGCGGTGCGCCGCTCTATTTTCAGGCACAATATCCGCATCGCGAGGCGGCCGAAGCGTTTGCGCGCGACCGTGTTGCGGCATCAATCGCGGCGACCGATGCCAACGATCTGATCTATCAGATCAACGCCTCGCGTACCTATGCACCGTGGTCGCGTCTGGAAGCGATCACCGTGCCGACGACATGGATCAACTCGGCGGACGATTTCATCAACCCGCGCAATCTCGATTATCCCAGCCGAGCAGTTGCGCGGATGAAGGACGCGCGTTTCCTGCTCATCCCCGAAACCACAGAAACGCGCGGCCACGGTACCCATACTGCGGCGCGCTTCTGGAAGCAGGATTTGGTCGAGCTGCTCAAGCGCACCGAGTAAACCAAAGCAGCAGGCGGCAGCCGGTCGGGTCCAGTGGCGTGGCTCCGCAGCGACCGCGTCGGCAAAAGGATGGTCGAGCGCAAACCTCGGTATAGTTTTCACACGCACCAATTCGGACGAGAATAGCGCCTTCAAAGGAGGGCTCGATGTCGTCCAGTGCAAGCAACGCGGTACCGGGCAACACCCCCGTGCGACCGATTCCGCTGGCTCCGCCGATCACCGCGCAGGTGGAGGCAAACCATCGCATTGCGAACAGCCTCCAGCTCATTTCGGCGCTGCTGTCGGCGCAAGGCCGCGAGCTTGGCGAGGGCGCGGCGCGCGAAGCGCTTGAGACATCGGTCTTTCGGATTTCCGCCGTGGCCGGCATTCATCGGCAGCTCTATCTCTCCGATGACGGCGGCGGTGTCGCGCTCGCAAGCTATCTCTGCGATTTGATCGCCGGGCTCCGCCAGAGCTTTTGCGGGGATCGCGAGGACCGCCGCATTCACCTCGACGTCGCACCGGTCGTCGTAGCGAGCGACTTTGCGACCCTGATCGGCATGATCGTGACCGAGCTGGTGCTCAATGCCTGCAAGCACGCCTATGCGATCGGCGAGCCTGGGGTGATCGACGTAACATTCCTATGCGGCGGACCCGATCGTTTCGTGCTCGAAATCCGCGACTATGGCACCGGCCGCCTGAGGTCCGCCCCACCGACCAGCGGTTTCGGGGTGCGGATCGTCGACCTGCTCACGCGCAGACTTGGTGCGGAAGGGGGGTACATCGATGCACCCGTCGGAACATGCTTCGCCATCCGCGGCCCGCTGCCGACCTGGTGACCGGGGTTGAGCGCGTGGAGTCTGGAACGCGAACGGAGGGCGGGCCGCGCCGCCCGCCCTCCACATGCCTCGGGTAGGAACGATGCCTCAGGCGGCGTCGACCAGGACGAGTTCGCTGTCTTCGATCGCGGTTACGCGAATGACGTCTTCATCCCGGATTGCCGCGCCGTCGCGGGCGTTGACCCGGACGCCGTCGATATCGACCGATCCGGTGGCGGGGACGAGATAGGCACGCCGGTTCTTGCCGATCGGATATTCGGCGGTTTCGCCCGCCTTGAGCGTCGCGCCGACCACGCGGGCATCCGTGCGGATCGACAACGCATCCGTGTCATCGGCAAAGCCGGAGGCGAGCACGACGAACTGGCCCGACCGTTCGCCTTTGGGGAAGGGGCGTGCGCCCCATCCGGGCTTTTCGCCGGTGCGCGTCGGCATGATCCAGATCTGGAAGATCTTGGTCGTTACCTCCTCCATATTGTATTCCGAATGCGTGATGCCAGTGCCAGCGCTCATCACCTGGACGTCGCCGGCTTCGGTGCGGCCGATGTTGCCGAGATTGTCGCGATGCGTGATCGCGCCTTCGCGGACGTAGGTGATGATTTCCATGTCGCGGTGCGGGTGCGGCGGGAAGCCCGACTGCGGCGCGATCGTGTCGTCGTTCCACACGCGCAAATTGCCCCAATTGGTGCGGGCGGGGTCGTGATAATTGGCGAACGAGAAATGGTGCTTGGCGTCGAGCCAGCCGTGGTTGGCACCGCCGAGGCTGCGATAGGGGCGAAGGTCGATCATCCTGTGTCTCCAGTGCCGGTCGCAAGGTGGCCGGCTGCTGGAACGGATGTAGCTCGTCTCGACTTTCTCGTTCAGCCAGATAAAATCGTAGTGTTTATTCGGATGCGTTGAAATGAGCGGCCCCGGTACGCCGACCTTGGATCAGTTGCGGATCTTCCTGGCGGTGGTCGATACCGGCAGCTTCGCTGCGGCCGGTCGCAAGCTCAATCGCGCGGTGTCGGTGATCAGCTATGGGGTGACCAATTTGGAGGCGCAATTGGGCGTCACCCTGTTCGAACGCGCGGGCACGCGACGCCCGAAACTGACCGAGGCGGGCCGCGCGGTGCTGGCCGAGGCGCGAATGGTCGCGGGCGGCGTCGACGGGCTGAAGGCCAAGGTGCAAGGGCTGCTCGACGGGCTCGAGGCCGAGGTCAATCTCGCGGTCGACGTCATGCTGCCGACGCGGCGGTTGGGGGAGGTGCTGCGGGCCTTCGCCGCGCGCTTTCCGACGGTGACGCTGCGACTGCATGTCGAGGCGCTCGGCGCGGTCGCCGCGCTGGTGCTGGAGGGGAGGGCAGTGGTCGGCGTGTCGGGCCCGCTTGCGGCCGGTCTGGAAGGGCTGGATGCGACCGCCGCTGGCACGGTGATGATGGTGCCGGTGGCAGCACCCGATCACCCGCTGGCGCGCTATGACCAGATCCCGCCGGGCGCGGGGCGCGATCATGTCCAACTCGTGCTGACGGATCGCTCCGCGCTGACGGAGGGACGCGATTTCGCGGTGCTGTCGCCGCGCACCTGGCGGCTTGCCGATCTCGGCGCGAAGCATCAATTGCTGCGCGAAGGCATTGGCTGGGGCAACATGCCGTTGCCGTTGATCGAACCGGATCTTGTCGCGGGTACGCTCAAGCGACTGATCATGCCCGACGATCCGGGCGGCATCTATCGCCTCAGCGGCATCTGGCGGCGCGATCGGCCGCCCGGGCCGGCCGCGGCGTGGCTGCTCGATCACCTGATCGCGCAGGAACGGGGCGATACGGATCTGTCCGGCGGCGCGGACATCTGACGCAGGCAAGCGATGAAACCGGCACGTCTGGAAGCGCTTACCGATGGGGCGGTGGCGATCATCGGGTGCAACGGCCCGCAATCTGCGGTCGCCCCGGCGATCGGGCGCGATTGGAAGGGCATAGGCCGCATCGCGTCTTATATTGTCGCGGCGCTGCTGGCCTAAGCCGCGACTTCAACCGCGTGCGGTCCTCTTCGCCGAAGGGTGACGCGCACATGCAAGCGTGCCGCCGAGCACGATCGCCCCTGCCAGCGCGAGCGGCGGGCCGAGGCCGAAGGCGCCGACGAGCAGCGCACCGAGCATCGCCCCCAGCAGGATCGCGACGACGGCGCCGATCCGCCGCCCCCAGTTGGTGTTGGGTCCCCCCGCGAGCGATGAATCGGCGGCGATCCCGGTGATGGTGAGCGTCAGTACCGTCGTGGTCAGATCGGGCACCTTGAGCTGGCGGACCGTTGCGTTGCGGTATCCCATGGCAATAGCGGTCAAAGCGATGATCGCGAAATGGCGCAGCGGGTCTGGCGCGTCGATCCTGAAGCCGATCGCGGCGATCGCCGCGCCCCACAGCAACGCCGCCTCGATCAGCGCCGAGCACAGCAGCCAGTCGCGGAGCGGCCGATCCGCATAGCCGCGCGCGATACGGCCTGCGATCAGGGCGCCGAGCATGAAGGTCAGCAGCGCGACAACCAGCGGCGGCGAGGCGAACCCCGGCGTTGCCGCCGCCGCGAAGCCCAGGAAGACGATATTGCCGGTCATGTTGGCCGTGAAAACCTTGCCGAGACCCAGCACGCTCACCGCATCGACCAGGCCGGTCGTCGCCGACAATAGCAACAGGAGCCACGGCAGGATCGGCGACGCTGGAGCGGGTGGCGCGGGGGTAGCGATGGCCATGGCCTGTTCCTCAAAATCGGAAATTTGCTTCGAGCCCGAGCATCATGATCGTGCGCGCCGGGCCGGTTTGTCGAATGAACGCGCCCGGCGTGAAGGCCGAGAGCGAAGCAGACAGTTCGAGTTCGCGTGTTGCCTGCCAGGCCAAACTCGCCTCGGCCTCGGCACCGATGAAGCGGGCGGTGGCGGTCCCGGCGGGGCGGATCAGGTTGCCCGGTATGTCGTACACGCCATCGCGGCGCGAGAAGCGCCAATAGGCCATCGCCGCCAAGCTGCCGGTGACCGACCCGCCAAGCGATCCCGACACGCGCGGGTTTGCCGAAAGGATATTGTACGGGCCGACCGGCGACAGCTCGCCAAAATATTTGCCTTTTGGAAAAAGCGCGTTGAACGTGCCGAGGCGGTGGTCGGCGGGGTCACCGTCGCCGCTGACCACGTTGATGCGCAGCGTCGCGTCGGGTGTTCCGCGCCTCCGCGCGAAACGATGGCCAACCTCGATAGCCAGCGTCCACGCCGCAATCGTTGCATCGGCAAAGCGACCGAATTGATAGGCGGCCTCGGCGTTCCAGTGCCACTCCTGCCGCACGCCGAAGACGCGCGCGCCGATCGTATGGCGCAGTTCGCGCCCGGTCTTGCCGCCGAACTGCGCCTGAGTGTTGCGATATCCGAGATAGTAGAGGTCGAGCTGACCCCGCATCGCATAGGCACCCCATAGCGCCTTGGTGCGGGAGCGTCGGTCGTCGAAGCTGTTCGGGCCGGGCTGCACCGGCCGCACCGCGATCAGGCTGAGCGTGGTGCGGCCAAGCGCGGCGAGGCCACGGAAGCCGTCGAAGGCGAGCGGCACATTGGGCCCGTAGCGCGTACCGATCAGCCGTTCGGTGCCCAGCGCGATCATCTGCCGTCCGATCCGCAGCGTGATTCCCAGGCCATCGGCGTCGCCGCTATGGGCATCGCCCAATCGCAGGTCGGCAAATCCCTGGAGCAAATCGACCCGCGTTTGGTCGATCGGGCCGGCGGTCGGCGCCACCCCGATCGCATAGGCAGCGATCGGTTGGACGAACGTTCTCAACCGGCCGAGATGCACATCGGCATGGGGGATGACGCGGACCCATTGATAGCCGTCATCTGGTGCGCCGCCGCCGCCCCAGAGATTATCGCGATAGCTTTCGTTGCGGATGCGCGCTTCGATGCCGGTGGTGAGATAGGCGTCGTCGCCGATCGGAATATATTTGAACCGCTCGCTCCAATGGCCGTCGCGGATCGCCGGATCGGCCAGCATCGACCAATCTTCGTCATAGCGTGTGGTGGTCAGCGTCGGCGGTTGCCATGCCTCGCCGGTCTGCGCGGCGGCAGGGGTCGCCAACGCCAATGTCGCGACGAGCGGCAGCCTATACACGGTCTGCGTGACGATCGCGCTCGGTGACGCCAGCCATCATCAGTCGCGCCAGAAAACCGGTGGGTGGCCATGCCGGGATCGCCTGCAGACAGGCGGGGATGACTGAGCGTTCGCGAGAGGCAGGCCGCGCCACCGTCATCGCGCGGCCGCATGAATTTCGGCGATGTATCCACCTGGAAAGCGCACCAGCGCCGAGCTGCGGCCGCTCTCGGCATGGGCGGGAACCAGCGTTTCGACACCGGCGGCCGCAGCCTTGGCGAGCGTGCCCGGCAGATCGTCGACCTCATAGCCGGTCAGCTCGCGACCGTAGGGCCAGGGCAATTGACCGTCCGAGACCATCACCAGCATCCGGCCAAAGCCCGATGTCAGCGCGACGCGGCGATAGCTCTTGCCGGGCTGGCCGATGTCCTCGCCGGGCGCGCGCTTCACGTCGCTGACGATCCGCGCTTTGGAAAAGGCGATCCAATGCCGGAGAAACGCATCGGCGGCATCCGGGGTGAGATAGACCCGGTTTTCCGGGACATGGGTAAGGGCGGGATAGGCAGGGCGCGTGGTGTGCCAATAGAATTGCATGTTCACCCCGCCGGGCCATTGCACGACCACGTCGCGGCCGATCGGATCGGGAAAGGTAGCGATGAGACGCGCCGCGCCATTGCGCCGTGCCGCATCCACCGCCGCGTCGATATCCTTGACGAGATACCCGGTCCGCTCCGCACCGAACGGGTAGGGGATCGGCGTCTTGAAGCCGAACACCGAAAGCGTGCCGACCGGGGTCAGCACGAGCTGTGAGATGGTCTTGCTCGGCGTCGCGGTGACCTGAAAGACGCCCTGCTGTGACGTCGTGCCGCCAAAGGTCGCGATCAGGCTGGCCACGAAGCGGTCGAAATCCTCCGGCGCGACATAGACGTGCGTGGTGTCATATTGCGGCCCGACCGCATAATCGGCGTGCGTGGCGGCGCGCGGCGCGGCCGGGAGGGCGGGGGCCGCGGCGATCAGCGCAGCGGCGAGCAATAGCATGAGACGCTTCATCATTCGCTCCTTCACACCGCCCAGCAGCCACAGCCCATCACCCCCCAGAAGCTCTGCGGATCGGCGGCGGGCACCGTCCGACCGAGCGCGGCGGCGTGATCGTGGCCGTGGACGTGACAAGCGCTGGCGCACGCACAGGCGCTCGCCAGCTTCGCGTTTGTATCGGGCGTGCGGTGGTAGCCGCCAAAGGTCGCGACCGGGGACCAGTCGGGCATCGGCTTGGGTAGGTCGGGGGCCAATGCTGCGAAGTCGCCGTCGCCATGCACCACTTGCCCGCCGAGCACGGTCAGCACCACGCGGAGCTGCGGAATCTCGCTTTCCGGCACGGCGAAATAATCGGCCGAAAGCACCGCCACATCGGCGAGCTGGCCGACCTTGATCCGACCTTTCTTCCCGACTTCGTTCGAAAACCAGGTGTTTTCGTGGGTCCACATCCGCAGTGCCTTTTCGCGGCTGACGCGGTTGGCGCCGGGATAGAGCGACAAGCCGCCGACGGTCTTGCCGGTCACCAGCCAATGGAGCGAGACCCAGGGGTTATAGCTAGCGACCCGTGTCGCATCGGTGCCCGCCCCGACCGGAATCCCGGCGGCGAGCATCCGTGCGATCGGCGGGGTACGCTCGGCGGCGCGCGCACCATAGCGCTCGACGAAATATTCGCCCTGATAGGCCATGCGGTGCTGCACCGCGATGCCGCCGCCGAGGGTTGCGATGCGGTCGATATTGCGATCGCTGATCGTTTCGGCATGGTCGAAGAACCAGTGGATGCCAGCCAGCGGAATGTCGCGATCGACTTTCTCGAAAACATCGAGCGCGCGGTCGATCGTCTGGTCGTATGTCGCGTGCAGCCGCCACGGCCAGCGGTGCTCTGCCAGCAGGCGGATCACGGGTTCCAGATCGCCCTCCATGGTGGGTGGCATGTCCGGGCGCGGCACCCGGAAATCCTCGAAGTCCGCGGCCGAATAGACCAGCATTTCGCCCGCCCCATTGTGGCGGTAGCGGTCATCGCCTTGTCCCGGAGAGACCTGTTTCACCCAACCGGCGAAGTCGGCCAGTTCGTCCTTCGGCTTCTGCGTGAAGAGGTTGTAGCTGATCCGCAGCGTGAGCTGTCCATCGGCGTGCAGCTTCTCGATGATCGCGTAATCGTCGGGGTAGTTCTGAAATCCGCCGCCGGCATCGATCACCCCGGTGACGCCGAGGCCGTTCAGCTCGCGCATGAAGTGCCGGGTCGCGTTGAGCTGATATTCCGGCGGGAGCTTCGGTCCCTTGGCCAGCGTGGCGTACAGGATCGTGGCGTTCGGCTGGGCGAGCAGAAGCCCGGTCGGATTGCCAGCGGCATCGCGCACGATCTCCCCGCCGGGCGGATTGGGGGTGTCCTTGGTATAGCCGACTACGCGCAGCGCGGCGGCGTTGAGCAGCGCCCGATCGTAGAGGTGCAGGATGAAGACGGGCGTATCCGGCGCGACCGCGTTGATCTCGGAGAGTGTCGGCAAGCGTTTTTCGGCGAACTGATGTTCGGTGAAACCGCCGACGACGCGTACCCATTGCGGTGCGGGCGTCTTGTCGACTTGGCGCTTCAGCATCGCCATCGCGTCGGCAAGGGTCGGGACGCCGTCCCAGCGAAGCTCCATATTGTAGTTCAGGCCGCCGCGGATCACGTGCATGTGGCTATCGATCAGCCCTGGGATCACGCGCCGCCCGCCAAGATCGATCACGGCGGCGTCTGCCTTCGCGGCGGAGCGGGCTTCGCATTCGCTGCCGACCGCCAGAAAGCGGCCGTCGCGGATCGCGATTGCTTCCGCCGCCGGGTTTTCCGGATCGAGCGTCGTGACCGCGGCATTGATGAGGATCAGATCGGTCATCGCTGGTTTCCTGTTGGCGACGAGCAAGGGAAGCACCGCAGCCGCCGCGCCACCCTGCAGGACATCGCGGCGGCCGAGCATCACGGCACCCGCCCGGCGCTGTGGCTGTTGGCGGGCAACCGGCCGAGGACATGTTCGGCGCTCGAGCGGCGAATGACCCGCGCTTCGTGGCCGGGCGCGAAGACGCTCTTGAGCAGCGGCACGACCTGCTCCCCGAGCAGGATGCCGAGCAACCCGACCAGCGCGATCGCCGGTGGGGCGGGCGACCGGACCTTGAGCAGCGCATAGATGACGCCGACCAGCAGACCGGCGGCGAGCGATATCAGGTACGGTCGCATCGCTCAGTGGCCGCCTTCGGATGCGCCGAACATGGTCTTGGCATACGTGATGCCGAGGCCGTAGCCGCCGCCCAGTTTGCGCGCGATGCCGGTGGTCGCATCATAGGTTTCGGCGCGCGCCCAATCGCGCTGCAATTCGAGCAGATATTGCAGCGAGGTCATCGGCGTCGCACCCAGTTGAATCATGCGTTGGCACGCGCGTTCATGCGCCTCGCTCGAAACGTCGCCACAGGCATCGGCGATGAAATAGCAATCGAAACCCTGGTCGATCGCCGACGCGATCGGCCCGACGATGCACACGCCGGTCCACAGGCCGGCCATGACCAGCCGCTGCTTGCCGATGCGATTGACCTCGCCGATCACGGCGGCGTCCTCCCACGTGTTCATCGTGGTCCGGTCGAACACCGGCTGATCCGGGAACACTTCCTGGATTTCGTCGAACATCGGGCCGGAAAAGCTCTTTGCGGCGACGGTGGTCAGGATCGTGGAGACATCGAACGCCTTCGCCGCATGGCTGATCAGCCCTGCGTTCAGACGCAAATTCTCGCCCGCGATCGACCGGGTCGCAAAGGCCATTTGCGACTGAAAATCGATCAGGATCAGCACATGATCGGTCGGCGTGAGCAGCGATTTGCCGGGCGCGGCAGTGGCGGTGATCGTCACGGTGTTTTCCTTCCATGCAATGCGGTCCGGGGCCGGTGTCCGACCGCCTCCCGGTGCGTGTCGTCCGGCACGGTTCTGCTGCGATGGCACGCGCGGGTATTGGACGAACGTGATGGGATCGGGATCATCGCGCCGCGATCTCGCACCAGCGGTTCCGGACGATCGCCGTCGCCCGAACTATTCAACTTTATGGAACGAATTGCGCAATCTTATTCCACTGTTCGGACGGGCCGGTGCGGCGCATTTTCGGGGCTCTGGCGGACCACGGTTGGCCGCCGTCGTGGAGAACACCAATGGCTACGCTTCCTATCGATCTCGCACCTTCGACCCCATCCACCGCCTTGCCGCTCGTCGGTCGCGTCGGCATCGCCGCGATCTTCGTGCTTAGTGGTCTGGCAAAACTGGCCGCACCGGCCGGTACGATCGGCTATATCGCCTCGGCGGGTTTGCCGCTGCCGCAACTGGGCCTCGCCATCGCGCTGCTGGTCGAGCTTGTCGGTGGTACGGCGTTGATCCTGGGCTATCGCACGCGGCTCGTCGCTGGCGTGCTCGCCGCCTTCTCGATCTTCACCGCCTTCGCATTCCACTTCGCGCTGGGTGACCAGAATCAGTTCATCCATTTCTTCAAGAATATCGCGATCGCCGGTGGCCTGCTGAACGTCATCGCGCTGGGCGGCGGCGCGTGGAGCCTTGACGCGCGGCGCTGAGCGTCCCCCTGATCACGCAAGGGCTTGGTGGAAAGCCGCCGGGCCCTTTCGATCGTGCAAGCCATGTGCCGCGCGTCCAAGACCTGCGCCCCCCGGCATCGGCACAGGCGCCTCTTTGCCGAGGAGACGATGATGCTGGATCCTGAACCGCAACCATCCGACGACGCATCCGAGGATCCGCTCGACGAGGCGGGCAAGGAGAGTTTCCCGGCGAGCGATCCGCCGGCCTCGGGCGATTTCTCCTGATGTCGGGCTGACGCGGCGACGCGCCGCTTTGGGGCGTCTTCACGCGCGGATTGTGCCAATCGTCGGCGGCTTCGACAATCGCGGGACGATGGTCCGCGCGCATGGCGTCCTCGACACACAAAGGAGACGATCATGCTCGACCAACAGGAAAGTTCCGGTTCTTCCGATATCACGCGGCGGCTCTTGCTGGCAGGCGCGACGCTCGCCACGGGGGCGGCGACGCTTCCGGCGGCAAAGGCGACTGCCGCCCCCGGACGTGCCGCTTCCGCCGGTGGCGCGAGTGGCGAAGGGTTCGTGACGGCGGCGGACGGTGCCCGGCTGTATTATAAGGATTGGGGGCGGGGCCAGCCGATCGTGTTTCATCACGGCTGGCCGCTGACCGCGGACGATTGGGACGCGCAGATGATGTATTTCCTGGCGCGTGGTTTCCGGGTGATCGCCATGGATCGCCGCGGTCATGGCCGGTCGTCGCAGACGATGAGCGGCAACGACATGGATACGTACGCCGCCGATGTCGATGCGTTGGTCAAGAAGCTCGATCTGCGCGAGGCGATCCACATCGGCCATTCGACCGGCGGCGGTGAAGTGGCGCGATACGTCGCGCGCTATGGCAAGGGCCGTGTTGCGAAGGCGGTGATGGTCAGCGCGGTGCCGCCGATCATGCTGCAGACGGCGGCGTATCCCGGGGGGCTGCCACGCTCGGTGTTCGATGGCTTCCGTAACCAGCTCGCGGCGAATCGGGCCGAATTCTATTGGCAGGTGCCGATCCCGTTTTACGGGTTCAACCGGCCGGGCAAGCCGGTGATCGAAGGTGTTCGCCAGAATTGGTGGCGCCAGGGCATGATGGGCGGGATCAAGGCGCATTATGACTGCATCAAGGCGTTTTCGGAAACCGACCAAACCGCCGATTTGAAGGCGATCTCGGTTCCGACGTTGATCCTGCAAGGCGATGACGATCAGATCGTTCCGTACAAGCAGGCGGCGGTACTGCAGGCCGAACTGGTTCGCGGCAGCAAGCTGAAAATCTATCCCGGCTTGCCGCACGGGATGCTGACGACCGATGGCGACGTCATCAACCCGGACCTCCTGTCGTTCATCAAAAGCTGAAGCCGCCACGCGGCACAGACCCGTCGGGTCGCGTGGACCACACGATCGTGGGTGTCCGCTCGACCCGATCGGGGGATGCGTCTTTCCGCAGCTTGCCTAAGCTGCCGGCATGTCCTCGACGGTCGCCCCTTTACCAGATCGATGCCCCGAAAGGGCGCGTTCTGCCAAGGCGTCCGGCTTTCCGATCCCGATTTGCCGAGAGGGCGTTGCCGCCGCGCTGGCCGCGACGATCTTCAGTGTCGATGCGTCAGCCCCGGCGGTGCTTGGGCTGGCCGGACTTTATGGTCCGGTCCTGCTGATCGCGACACTTGGGGGAGGTGGGCGGCCCGCCCGCGGACGGATTCTCGGCTGGTCGCTCGCCTGCCTGCTGCTTGCACTTTGCGGTTTTGGCCTGTCGCAGGGCCGGGATGCGTCCGCAGCCGCCCTCATCCATCTGGCGATCGGCGTTTTTACGGTGCTGGCAACGGCGCTGTTGCTGTTGCGCGACAATGCGATGGATGTCGCCGTTCATCGCGGCCACCGCCGGTATCGGGAGCTGCTCGACCATATGGCCGGTGCGGGCGAGCGCGCGGCGCCCGATGCCGAAGTCGCGGCGCTGCGCGATGACCTCGCCCGGATGCAGAAGATCGGCGCGTTGGGCGCGATGTCGGCAACGGTGGCGCATGAGCTGAACCAGCCGATGACCGCGATCCAGAGCTTTTGCGATGCGGCCCGACGCTGGGCGAGAAAGAGCCCGCCGGATATGCGCGAGGTCGTCGCGGCGCTTGACGGGCTCGCGCGGTCGGTGGGTCATGCGCAGATGGTCATGCAGCGCGTGCGTGCGCTGATCGGCAACGAGCCATTGGACTTCACGGACATCGAGCTGAGCGAATTGCTACGGTGCACGGCCGCGCTGATGCGTCGTGACGCGCTCAAAACCGGAGCGCGTATCCTGGTCACCGACTGTGCCGATCAGGCCGTGCAGGTTCGCGGCGATGCGGTTCTTCTCACGCAGCTGTTCGTCAACCTCCTTACCAACGCGATCCAGGCGATGGCGGGCCAAGCCTTGGCCGAGCGGCTCGTCACTGTCAGCCTGAGGTCGAACGAGGCGGCGGTGATCGTTACCGTGGCGGATTGCGGGCCGGGCTGGCAGCCGGGGGACGAGGCCAAGGTGTTCGGCGCTTTCTATACGACCAAGCCGCAGGGGATGGGGCTGGGCCTCGCGATCAGTCGCACGACGGTCGAGCGCCATGGCGGCGCGATAACGCTGCGATCGCGCGAGGGCGGCGGCGCGGTAGTCGAGGTTACGCTGCCGCTGGCGGTCCGCCGCGACGCGCAGGCGCCCGATGGCGTTCGGGACGGCGGCCTACAGCAGCGCGTCGTCGAGCGGCTTGTCGCATAGCGCCGCGCTTCATTCCTGCCGCAGGCGATCGGCCAGGCGCACCAGATCCGGCACGCGCCGCACCCCCAATTTGCGCATCACGCTGCCGCGGTGGAGTTTCACCGTGATCTCGGCGATCCCGAGCGCGTGGGCGATCTGCTTGTTGAGCAGGCCGCGGACGACCCCGTCCATGACCTCGAGTTCGCGCGGAGTCAGTTGATCGATGCGGTGCTTTGCCTCCGCCGCGCCAAGGCTGGCTGCGCGGTCGATCCGCGCGCGCTCGATCGCGGCATTGACCGCGTCGAGCATGTCCTGATCGCGGAACGGCTTGCTCAGGAAATCGACCGCGCCCGCCTTCATCGCGCGCACGCTCATCGGGATGTCGCCATGACCGGTCATGAAGATGATCGGCAAGCCGATGCGCCGGGCGTTCAGCGCCTTTTGAAATTCGAATCCGCCAATGTCGGGCATCCGCACGTCGGTGACCACGCAGGCCAGTTCCTCCTCGACGGCGCACTCCAGCGCGTCGCGTGCGCTGGCGAATTGCCGGGTGGCAAAGCCGACCGAGCGGAACAGGCTGTCGAGCGACGCCCGGACCAGGGCATCGTCATCGACGATGATCACGAGCGGCGGGCGCGCTTGCGTCGGATCGTCGCGGCTTGGTGCGGAACGCGCAAAAGGGGTGCTGTCCATACAATCCTCGACCGGGCCGCACGACCATGGTGCAGGAATGGCTCGCGACGGATCGCGACCGCCAGGGAGTTTCTACACATGCCCTATGTCACTGCCAAGGACGGCACCGAGATCTACTATAAGGACTGGGGCACCGGCCCAGCGATCTTCTTCAGCCACGGTTGGCCGCTCAGCGCCGACATGTGGGACCAACAGATGTTGTTTTTCGGGAGCAGGGGCTTCCGCGTGATCGCGCATGATCGTCGCGGTTTCGGCCGCTCCAGCCAGCCCTGGACGGGGTATGACTATGATACCTTCGCGGACGATATCGCGCTGGTGCTGGAGGCGGCCGATGTCGATGACGTTGCGTTGGTCGGCTTCTCGATGGGCGGCGGCGACGTCGCGCGCTATATCTCGCGCTTCAACGGGGCCAAGGTTTCGAAAGCGTGCCTGACCTCGGCCGTGACGCCCTTTTTTATGAAGACCGACGACAATCCGGAAGGTGTCCCGGCGGACGTCTTCGACGGGATTCGCGACGGACTGGTGCAGGATCGGCCGCAGTTTCTCGACGATTTCAACGCGCTTTTCTATGGCACGAACCGCAACCCTGGTGCGGTGTCCGATGGCATCCTGAAACAGACGCTCCAGATCGCGCTACTCGCCGGGATCAAGGGCACGTACGACTGTGTCGGCGCGTTTTCCGAATCCGATTTCCGGCCCGACATGGCGGCGTTCACGATGCCGACGCTGATCGTCCACGGCGATGCAGACCAGGTGGTGCCGATGGCACCGACCGCCACGGCGGCACATCGGATGATCCCGCACGCGCAGCTCGAAGTTTATGCCGGGGCACCCCATGCGCTCGTTGCGACGCATAAGGATCGCTACAATGCCGATCTCCTGAAGTTTCTGACACGGTGATCCCCCGTCTGCGTCCGGCTCACGCCGGTGCAGTCCCGCGCGGTCGGCGACGCCCCCCGCCACGACCGTCGAGCGCAACGCCGCGATTATGCCCCCGGTCGCGGCGTTGCAGGCTCCGACTTTCACGACCTGGAACATCGTCGATATGGTGAATGCGGATGCAGCGTCGCCCGGCGAACCGCATTCCGTCGGGATCCTCCGCGGTTGCGCGCTCGAAATACTGCCCGGCAGACTCTGGCGTGCGCAGGCCGATCTGGCGATCGCCGGTGTGTTCCTGGACGATCCGTCGCCCGATGCGCTGGCCGGCTTCACGAATGGTGTGGCGGAGTCCTTGTCGCACCTTCGCGCGGCCGGGTTGTTTTCCGGCAACCTTTGCGAAACGCTACTGATTTCAAAGCCGCCCGTGCCACTCCCCGCCGACGCGCTCCTGATCGTCGGTCTCGGCACCCCCGACAGCGTCTCCGCCGCGACCGTGCGGCGGGCCTTCCACATGGCCACCGAGCACGTCGCGCTGTTGCGCGTCGCGCATGTCGCGTGCGATTTCGACGCCATCTGGGTGCATCGCAGCGCGGATTCGGTTATGCCGCTGTGCGCGGCCGCGCTTGGTGGAATCGAGGCCGGGCTGCGCGATGGCACGGGGCGATTGCAGCGCTGGTCGTTCCTGACCAGCGGCTGCGACGCGGCGGCGCTGGCGGGGCATTTCAGGAGTGCGCTCGATCGCGATCGGGATCGATCGGATGGGGCCGCATGACGTGGGCGACGGGGAAGATACGGCGGATGCCGCAGACCGACACAATCCGGATTCTGGTCGTGGACGACCATCTCATGTTGCGCGAGGGCGTTCGCGCCGTTGTCGAGACGCAATCTGATCTGATCGTCGTCGGCGAGGCGGAAAATGGCGAACAGGCGATCGCCTTGTTCGAACGGCATCGCCCGGACGTCGTGCTGATGGATCTGCAAATGCCCGGCATCGGCGGCGTTGCGGCGATCGAAGCCTTGCGTGCGTCTTATCCGAACGCCCGGATCGTCGTGCTGACGACCTATGCCGGCGACGCGCAGGCGATGCAGGCGCTGCGCGCGGGTGCCGCTGGCTATCTCCTCAAGAGCGCGATGCGGAAGGAATTGCTCGACACAATCCGATCGGTTCATGCCGGCGGGAAGCATCTCACCGCCGAGGTCGCGAATGGCATTGCCCTGCACGCCGCGGAGGAGATGCTGACGGCGCGGGAGGTCGCGGTCCTTACCCTGGCCGCGGGCGGCAATTCGAACAAGCAGATCGCCGCCCGGCTCGGCCTGTCGGAGGATACGATCAAGGGGTATATGAAGGTGATCTACGCCAAACTCGGTGCCGCCGATCGCACCCATGCGGTCACCATCGCGGCGCGTCGGGGGATCATAAGCCTGTAGGACAATTGCCGCCCGCAAGCTGAACCTTGGTTTAGGAGATCGCAAACCCCCGTTCGATTCTCTGCGGTCGAACCACGGCCGATAATGTTCCCGGGAAATCGCAACGGGAGAGCGACGATGTCGAACGCGTTGGCCACGGTACCGTCCGGTCAGGATGGGGCATCTTCCTATCTGTTCGAGTTGATCGGCCGCGCGGAGCGCGCGATCGACGACGACCCCGCCTTGACGCGGCGCTGCCTGGACGAAGTGCGGGATTTGCTTTCGGGTGGTCTGACCGACCCGCTGGACCGGGTGCTGCTGCCCAGCGCGGTTCCGTCGGCCGGGGCTCCGTCGGCGAAGGGCGGCTTGGCCGCCTGGCAGCTTCGGCGCGTCCGCGATTATGTCGAGCGGCATCTGGATGGAGCGATCCTGATCGAAGATCTGGCGGCGGTCGCCAAATTGAGCCCCGGACATTTTTGCCGAGCGTTCAAGGTCAGCACCGGCGATACGCCGCATGGCTATATCGTTCGCCAGCGCATCCGCCGCGCGCAGACGCTCATGCTCAAGACGCGGGATTCACTCAGCCAGATCGCGTGCGCCTGTGGGTTGACCGACCAGGCCCATCTCACCCGGCTCTTTCGGCGGCTTGTCGATGATACACCGCTGTCGTGGCGAAGGGCGTGGCAATCGGCTTGAGCGTGTAGGGGTGTGATTGTCCGCTGCGGCAGTTACCGAATTGGCGCGCGGCCGAAACAATCCTGCGCGAATACGGTTTGCGCCAAGGGCCGGAGCCAGGTGAGGAACGTCGAATGCGCATGACCGAACAGCAGCGGGCCGCCGTGTCCGCCGACCCGACACCGTCGACGCTTAGCCAGGGGACGACCTTGGCGATGGCGGCGGCGGCGGGAATCGCCGTTGCCAACATTTATTACAACCAGCCGATGCTGGGCATGATGGAGCGCGATCTGGCGGTGGAAGCCGCCGGGTTGATCCCGACGGCGACGCAGCTTGGATATGCGGTCGGCCTGTTTTTGCTGGTGCCGCTTGGCGATCTTGTCGAGCGACGGCGGCTGATCGTCGCGCAGTTCCTCGTGCTCGCCGTGGCACTGGTCGCGGTCGCTTTGGCCCCGAGCGTGTGGTTGGTGCTGGGTGCGTCTTTCCTCCTTGGCGTCGCGGCGACCGTTGCGCAGCAGATCGTGCCGTTCGCGGTGCACCTCTCCTCGCCCGAACGACGCGGGGCGACGGTCGGCACGGTGATGGCCGGGCTGCTGTGCGGGATCCTGCTCAGTCGGACGTTGGCGGGCTTCGTCGCCACGAACGCGGGCTGGCGGGAGATGTTCTGGCTCGGCGTGCCTTTGGCGCTTGGCGGCGGCGTGTTGATGCGATTGGTGTTGCCGCCGAGCAGCCCGGAGGTGCGCTTGCGCTACGGCGAGTTGCTGCTTTCGCTGCGCCATCTCTGGCAGGCATTCCCCGATTTGCGTGTCGCCGCCGCGACGCAGGGGCTTCTGTTCGGTGCCTTCTCTGCCTTCTGGACGATCCTCGCGCTGCATTTGCAGGAGCCACGCTTCGGCTATGGCGCCGACGTCGCAGGGCTGTTCGGGATTGTCGGTGCGGTCGGTATTCTCGCCGCACCCGTGGCTGGGCGCATCGCCGACCGGCGCGGGCCGCACGGTGTGATCGTGATGGGCGCGGTGCTGACCCTGGCCTCCTGGGCGGTCTTTGCGCTGTGGTTGTCGATCGCGGGGATCGTGGTCGGTGTGATTTTGCTCGATTTCGCGGTGCAGAGCGCCCTCGTGGCCAATCAGCATGTCGTCTATGCGCTGCGTCCGGAAGCGCGGGCCCGGCTTAACACGATCTTCATGGGTACGATGTTCCTCGGTGGCGCGATCGGCTCCGCGGCGGCGACCGCAGTCTG
>JAIXZV010000310.1 GCA_027489365.1 Sphingomonadales bacterium | reverse complement strand
GTTCGATCTGGTCGGCATCCCGCCCGCACCGCGCGGTGTGCCGCAGATCGAAGTCACGTTCGACATCGATGCCAACGGCCTCGTGAACGTGTCGGCCAAGGACAAGGGCACCGGCAAGGAGCAGCAGATCCGCATCCAAGCGTCGGGCGGTCTCTCCGAGCGCGACATCGAGCAGATGGTGCGCGACGCCGAGCAGTTCGCCGAAGAGGACAAGAAGCGGCGTGCGGCGGCGGAAGCGCGCAACACGCTTGATGGCTTGGTCCACACCACCGAACGTCAGTTGGCCGACAATGCCGACAAGGTCGATGCAAGCCTGAAGGGCGAGATCGAAGCAGCGATTGCCGCTGCCAAGACCGTTCTCGAAGGCGACGATGCCGACGCGATGAAGGCCGAGAGCGAGAAGTTCCAGCAGGTCGCGATGAAGCTCGGTCAGGCGATCTACGAGAAGCAGGCTCAGGCCGAAGCCGCTCCGGCGGGTGAGGCTGAGGCTCCCAAGGAAGACGTCGTCGACGCGGAATTCTCCGAAGTCGATGAATCCAAAGCGTAAAACTGATGCGCACCTCCCGCCGTCCGTGCATAGTGGCACGGACGGCGGACAGGGCGGGGGCCGAGCATGACGACCGAAGTTGATTATTACGAACTGCTGGAATGCGAGCGCGATGCCGATGAGGGCACGCTCAAATCCTCCTATCGTCGCCTGGCGATGCGCTACCATCCGGACAAGAACCCCGGCTGCAGCGATTCGGAGGCGCGGTTCAAGTCGATCAGCGAGGCCTATGATTGCCTGAAGGACCCGCAGAAGCGTGCGGCGTACGACCGTTATGGCCATGCCGCGTTCAAGCAGGGCGGCGGTGGCAGCGGACCGCAGGATTTTAGCGCCTTTTCCGATATTTTCGAGAATATCTTCGGCGAGTTCATGGGCGGGCAGCGCGGTGGCGCGTCGGGGCCGCGGCGTGGCGCGGATTTGCGCTATGACATGGAAATCACGCTCGAAGACGCCTTTCATGGCAAGGCGACCGAGATCACGATCGACGTGACCAGCGCGTGCGACGTCTGCAATGGCAGCGGCGCGACCAAGGGCACGTCGGCCAAGACCTGCGCGACGTGCCACGGCCATGGTAAAGTACGGGCGCAACAGGGCTTCTTTGTCGTCGAGCGGACATGTCCGTCGTGCCACGGCGCGGGGCAGACGATCGCCGATCCGTGCGGCAATTGCCGCGGTGAAGGCCGTGTCGAAAAGACCAAGACGCGCACCGTCAACATCCCGCCCGGCGTCGATGAGGGCACGCGCGTGCGCCTGACCGGCGAGGGCGAGGCGGGGTTACGCGGCGCTCCGGCGGGCGATCTGTATATTTTCCTGCACGTTGCGCGGCATCCGCTGTTCGAGCGCGAGGGCACAACGCTTTATGCGCGCACGCCGATCAGCTTCACGACCGCGTCACTTGGTGGAGAAATCCACATCCCGGGGCCGGACGGCGTACGTCACCCGATCAAGATCCCGGCGGGCACGCAAAGCGGTCGCGAATTGCGGCAGCGCGGTGCCGGTATGCCAGTGTTGCAAGGCCGCGGACGCGGCGATCTGGTGATTCGCATCGAGGTCGAAACGCCGAGCAATCTGACCAGTCGCCAGCGCGAATTGCTCGAGGAATTCCGCGCGACTGAAACCGGCAAGGAATGCCCGCAAAGCACGGGTTTCTTTAAGAAAATGAAGAGCGCCTGGGGCTGATCCAGCGCGGTCGGATTGACCGCTGCTTGCTCCCGGCTCCCGACCTCAGCCCTGGCCGCCCCGACGTAAGAAGGGGCGGTTGGGCTGATAGGTCAGAGGATCAAAGTTACCTCAACCAACAGCGCGACACCGGCCGCGGCGATCAGGCCGCTGGCCAGCTTTTCGATAATGCGCATATTGGGTCTCCGTGTGCCGGTTCGTTCCGGCACCGACACATCTGGAGATTGTTACACTTTTGCGCAACTTTGTTACGCACCTTCGCACATGCAGCAAATGCAACCGTGAGCGTTTGCTGCGCCTCTTTAACGCCGAAAATGGAGCCCTTAATGTTCGAAGTTCGCTTTTAGCGCGGCAAATGCAGCGTTAGCGAACCGACCCGCTTGCGGCGCGGATAGGCCGCGTCGATCGCGTCGGCGATGACGGGCGTGAAGCGCTGATCGTAGATCAAATCGCCGCGGTCGCCATGCGTCACGAAAAAGCCGAAATCGCCGCGCCGGACATGCGCCGCGAGCCGCGCTTGATCGTACACGCCCGCGCTGCCCAGTTCGGCGATCATCGCGGGTTCCCAGATCACGGCTTGCCCCGCGCGGCGGAGCAGCACCATGTCGTCGCTCACCACTGGTTTCGCGCTGGCCCGGACTCGCGCGACCAGCGCTTGCATCGCCGCGCGGTCTTGGGTGCTGGCGGGGTCTGGCGCGATCGGCGGATCGAGCATCTGGATCGGCAGGCCCAGCGCGATCAAAAGCAGCACCACCCCGTTTGGCGCGGATGCCTGCGCGGTCGCGGCACGAATCACCGGCACGATCGCAAGGCCGGTCAGGATCGCGAGTCCGGCGAACCAGTCGATGAAGTAATTGTCGTTCGCGCCGGATTTCAGGATCATCGGTAGCATCAGTGTCTTGATCACCACCATCAGCAACACAATCGCGCTTGCTGCCAATCCCCTCTCGGCCGTCATCCGCGCGCGCCAGTGCCGCCAGCGGCGCGGATCGAGTCGCCGCCATGTGACCGCGAACCCGATGCCGCCGAGCCCGATTGGCACGATGTTGGCGAGCAGCACCAGCAGCGCCTTGGTCGCATGGTCCCATGCGATCCGGTTGAGATTGTAGAAGACGATGTTGGTCAGGAAAGCGGGCGCTTGCGTCGCCAGGATCAGGCCGAGCGCGATCAGCGACGATACGATCGCACTGCCGAGCAGCAGCCACGCGGCGCGCGGGCGGGCGATCAGCAGAATCAGGAAGGCAGCGACGGGGACGGGTAGGCTGGTCTGGCGGGTGTAGAGCGCGATCGTGAACAGCACGCCTGCGGCGATTGCGAGGTTCGGCCGCTCGACCGCGCGCACGACCAGCACCAGCCCGGCCATCGTGAAGGCCAGCGCCAGCATGTCGATCTGCATCAGCAAGGCCGAGGTGAGCCATAGCGGGAGCGTGACGAAGCTCAGCGCGGTGATAACCCCGGCGATTGTGCGGACGCGTCGGTCTTCACCCCGTCCGATCGCCGTGGCGGTCACCACCCCGGCCAGGGTCGTCGCAACGATCGTCGAGACCAGCGACACCAGCC
>JAIXZV010000157.1 GCA_027489365.1 Sphingomonadales bacterium | reverse complement strand
CGTGCCGATCGGGACGGGGCTGTTACGGAGAATCCATTCGCGCGTGTCGTGGATGTTGCGGCCGGTCGAGAGGTCCATGACGGTGTCCGCGCCCCAGCGGATCGACCAGACCATCTTGTCGACTTCGGACGCGACATTGCTGGCGACCGCGCTGTTGCCGATATTGGCGTTGATCTTGACGAGGAAGTTGCGGCCGATCGCCATCGGGTCGGATTCGGGGTGGTTGATGTTGTTGGGGATGATCGCGCGGCCCCTCGCGATCTCATCGCGAACAAACTCGGGGGTGACGTAATCGGGGATGCTCGCGCCGAAATCCTGGCCGTCGCGGATGAGGGCTTCCTTCAATTGCGCGCGGCCGAGATTCTCACGGATCGCGACATATTCCATCTCGGGCGTGATGATGCCGCGGCGGGCATAGTGCATCTGGCTGACGTTCGCGCCGGGTTTGGCCCGCAGCGGGCGCTTCACGACATGCGGGAATTGGGGCACGCCGGCCGAGCGATCGGGGCCGGTCAGGCCATTGTCTTCGGGGCGGATTTCGCGACCGTCGTAGGATTCGACATCGCCGCGCGCGAGGATCCAGTCGCGGCGGAGTTGCGGGAGGCCGGCCGAGATGTCGATCTGCGCATTGGGGTCGGTGTAGGGGCCGCTGGTGTCGTAGACGCGCAGCGGGGGCTCGCCGCTAGAGGGTTCGAGCAGGATCTCGCGCATCGCGACGCCCGGGCCGGGGATATTCGGCGCGGGAACGTAAATCTTGCGGCTGCCCCGGATCGGGCCGGTGGTGACGCCAATTTCCGTGCGGGCGGGGATGTCGGCCATGCGTGTCGCTCCAAAATTCGGAGCGGGGGCACGGGTTTCGGGGGTGAAAACCGCTCCCTCCCTCCGCCCGTGCTAACGGGATCAGGTTGATGCGGGTCGCGGGCTCCTGCCTGCCTCTCAGCTGCGGATCGGCAGCCCCCCGGGGATGGTGCGGTTGTAGGCGCATCCGGGGCCGCTGCAAAGCCCCGGATCGATTGCTTGGATCAGCTTGCCGCGCTGGTCTTGATGTTGCCGTTGAGGCCAGCCGGGAAGAAGCCGCCGCCGACCACCGCGTTGCGGTTGAGATAGACGATGTTGAGCACCTGCCCCGCAGTGCGGCCGAAGACGAGGCCGTTGGCGTCGGTCGGCACGAGGTTCGAGGTGGTGGCATCGCCGACGATGCCCTGGTCGAGGTCGGTCGACCCGTCGAGGCTGTCGCGCGCATCGCTGATCAGCCCGGCGTTGGTGCGCAAGCTCGGCGTGGTGAGGCCCTTCGAATAGAGCACCGTGCGAATGAGACCGGCGTGATACGCTTCGGTCGCGAGGATCCCGGCAGCGGCATCGATCAGCAGTGCGCTGTTGATCTGCGCGGCAGCACCCTTGTACGCGCTGACGCCGACGTCTTCGAAGATGAAGGCGCTGAGCAGGAAATTCTCGTCGCTTGCATAGGGATCGAACGTATCGGTCGGGCCGACGATGCCAGCCGCACGGGCGAGCGCGGTGAAGGCCCCGCTCGCGCCGCCATCGATGTTGATCGCGGGCTGTGCGACTGCCGCGGCGCCGAGTGCGGAGCGTAGCAGACCGACGTGCGCGATCTCATCTGCGGCGATCTCGCGCGCATATTCGCGCACGACGGTATCGGTGAAGGTCACCTGGCGACCGCCGGTGACGCTACCGGTCGTGGTGCCGCTGCCGTTGCCCGGGGCCAGCAACGCGGCGGGAATGCCCGCACCGGTCACGGCATAGCTGTAGAATTGCGCCTCGAGATATTCGAGGTTGAGCGCGAAGTTGAGCGTGTCCTGATCCTGCAGCACCGAGGTCGAGCTCGGGCTGGGGGTCGGGGTGACGGTGCTGGTCGGGGTCGGGGTCGACGAGCCGCTGCCGCCGCACGCCGCGAGCAACGCGCTGCCGCCGACCGCGAGCGAGGCAGCACTGGCGCTGCGCAGGAAATTGCGGCGCTCGGTACGACGCCGTTCGCTCGCATCGAGCGTCTGCAGGAGGAGGTCGCTGTCGATCACTGGGAAACTCCGATCGGAAAAAGCACGGGCTGCATCGTCGCGGACATCAGCTCGCGGCGCTGGTCACGAGCGTGCCGTTCAGGCCGTTCGGGAAGAACCCGCCCTTCGTGACGGCCAAGCGGTTGAGATACAGGATATTGAGCACGGTGCCGGTGGAGCGGCCGTAGACGGTGCCATCGGCGGCGGTCGGTACGATGTTCGAGGCGACCCCGAGCAAGGCGGTCGGCACGAGCGGGGCATAGGCACCGGGGGCCGGGGTCGGCGACAAGCTGCTGACCAGCGTGAGCGGCGAGATGCCCTGATCGTCGTCGGTCGTGCCGTCGAGCGCGTCGCGCGCATTGGACAGCGCATCGGCCGAGGAGCGGAACGCGGCGGTATCGACGCCCTTGCGATACAGCACGGTCCGGATGATCGAGGCGTGATACGCCTCCGCCGCGAGAATGCCGGCTGCGGCATCAAGATACACCTTGCTTTCAAGCAGCGTGGCCGCACCCTTATACGCGGTCACGCCGACATCCTCGAACAGGAAGGCGGCGAGCAAGAAATTCTGATCGTTGGCGTAAGGATCGAACGCCGCACCGGCGGCGACGATCCCGGCCGCCTGCGCCGCGACGCTGAATGCGCTAGTCGCGCTGCTGCCGAGATCGATCGCCGGCATCGAAACCGCTGCGGTGCCGAGCGTGGTACGCAGGAAGGCGACATGCGCTGCCTCATCGGCGGCGATTTCGCGCGCATATTGCGCGACGAGCGGATCGGAGAAGCTGACCTGGCGTCCGGGGGTGACCGTGCCTTGCGTCGTCGTGCTGGCGCTGCCCGGCGTGAGCAGCGTGTTGGCGAGGCCCGCGCCGGTCACGGCATAGCTGTAGAATTGCGCTTCGAGATATTCGAGGTTGAGCGCGAAATTGAGGATCGCCGCGTCATTCACCGATTGCGCGGTGGCGCGCGAGGCGAGCGTGACTGCCGTCGCCCCGACCGCCGCGACGGCCCCGGCACCCAGCGCGGTGCGGAAGAATTCGCGCCGTTCGTTCCGCCGTTCGGCGCGCGCATCGAACTGCGCGATCAAGCCAGCATTGGTGTCGTGCGGCGTGTCGTCGCCGTCGCGCAGCATGGCGGGGGGAGTGTCGGTCATCGGGCGAACCCTCTTCCTTCAAGAAAACGCGCCATCTGGCGGGAACCGCGTCGCATTTCGCGCGCCGCGACGCAAGCCGGGATTGGCAGGGCGGCCCCGCTTTGCGGCGATCGGCGCGCGACGCTGGCGCGGATCGGCGCTAAGACCGATCCGCCCGGCACCGTCAAAACGTGTAAGCAACCCCGACCGCGCCGATCCACTGATTGGGCGTGCCCGCGATGCGGACGATCGGACTGTACGAGAAATCGCCGAGTTGGCGCGAGTAAGTGCCGCCTGCGACGAGCTTGAACCCCTGCAACAGATCGCCGGTCAGCGAATAGGTGACGAAGCCGCCGACGCTGTAGTTGCGCCATCCCTTGCGGGCATTGAAAGCGGGCAGGCCGCTGGCGATGCTTTGGCTCGGGCTGATCGAGAAATAGGTGTCGGCAAAGCCCTGACCCGAATATTGCGCGGTCGCGATCAGCCCGGCGGCGGCCTTGCGGCTGAGCGGCGTCAGATAGGTGACGGTCGGCTGCCATGTGTAGGAGCGATGCGCGCCGCTGACGCCCTGGCGATAGCTGAGCGACAGCGAGAGCTTGTCGTACGGGCTGGTGATGATGCCGGTCTTGCCGATCCCGACATAGCCGCCCAGTTCGATGGCGGTGCTCCGCTTGCCGAGCGCGCGGACACGCACATCGTCGATCGTGCTGAGCGCCGAGCGGTTGAAGTTGAGCACCCCGATGGGGCCGAACTGCAGGTCGATCTTCTGGCCTGGACGATTGGGGATCAGATCGACGCTGGCGCGATTGCCGACGACCGTGAAAGCGAAGCCCTTGATCGAGCCGATCGCGACCGGCCCCGGCGCGAGGCGATACTCGTTCGAGCCTTCATAATCGGGCAGATACGCGCCGCCGATGCCGACCGTTACGCTGTCGCCGTTGAGGCGCGCGGCGAGATCGGCATTGCTGTCCGCGCTCGCCGGGGCGGCCGGGGCGGGTGCGTCCTGCGCGAAGGCGGGGACGGCGGTGGCGCCGAGCATGACAGCGGCGGACGCGAGCAGGGCACGGTTAAGCGAAGGGACAAGGATCACGGGGAACTCCAACAGTCAGGGATTGGGGCCGTAACGTGCCCGTACCGTTTTGGGTCCGCGTGCGCCGGTCAGAGCAAGTAACGCATCCGCACCTGTTGCGTTTCTGCATCACCTGTCAGCGTGAAGCGCTCCGCCGAAAAGCGCGGCGGCCCGAAGGTGACCGGGGGATTGCGCGAAAAACCGAAGCCTTCGCGCGGGATACCGGCAAAGGTATCCAATTTGCGATTGCCGTTTTCGTCGTGAATCACCGCGACGGCATAATCGCCATGCGCCAGGCCGTCGAAGCGAATCTTGGGGCTGCCGGCAGGAATCGAGCGCGTCACCGCTTGCGCATCGTCGATACAGGCGGGGAAATTCTGCGGATCGGCGGTCAGGCAGACGCGCACGAAGCCTTTGTGCGAGCGCAGATTGGAGACGTCGACCGAAAGCTCACCCGTCCCGACCGCTCCCGGCAGCAACAGCAGCGCCGCTGCGCTCAGGCTGCCGACCTGCGCCAGCTTGCGCGCGCGCCGCCTTGGCATGGCTCCTGGCGAAATCGCCGACGCCGCGATCCGTGCCGCACAGCCGGTCCCAGAAACGGAAATAGAGTCCATAATTGCCCCGATACAGTTCGTGGTGGCGTTGATGATGACTCGCGGTGATGAGCCAACCTCCCAGTCGGCCTTTCCACATGAACCTAGGAAAAACCTCCCACCCCATGTGATTGGTCACCCCCATAACCGTCATGATGGTCAACACCAACCCTAGTGCGCCGATGTGGATTGGAATGAGGAAGACCAGTAGCGGAATTATCACAGCGCCGGTGATCGCCTCGATCGGGTGGAATGCCATCGCCGCCCAGGCGGTGGGCGGGCGGCTTTCGTGATGGACGGCATGGGCGAGCTTGAAGACGCGCGGCGCGTGCATCCAGCGGTGCGTCCAGTAGAACCAGGTGTCGTGCGCGAAGAGATAGAGCAGAACCGAGACCGGCGCGTACCATAAGGGCCAGGCGTGGATGTCGGCGTAGATCATCGTCCAGCCACGATTCTGCCATCCCCAGGCGACGACGCCGGCGGGAACGCCGTAGATCAGCGCCGAGGCAAGGCTCCACGCGATCTCACGCCGGATCTGTGGGGTGAGGCCGGCATAGAGGCCGGGATATTTCGCGCGCGTCGCAACATCGAACGCGCCCGACACGATCAGATAGCGCACCCCGACGATCAGCGACATGGCGAGCGCCGAGGCGAGGATCGCGACGGGCACGGCGACCGGCAAAGAGAAAAGCGTGGGCATCGAAGCCAAACCTTACACGCGGCGAAGCGATCCGTCACCCGCGCGCGCTTGCTTGCGCGCGCTTTTCTAGTATCGCTCTTCGCCATGCCGACCACCCACAATTGCGACTTGGCCATCGTTGGTGGCGGGCTGGCCGGTGGCCTGATCGCGCTTGCGCTCGCCAAGAAGCGCCCCGGACTCGATGTGCGGATCATCGAGGGGGCCGAGACGATCGGCGGCAACCACCTCTGGTCGTTCTTCGCGAGCGACATTGACGAGGGTAATCGCTGGATCGTCGCGCCGCTGGTTTCCTATGGCTGGACGCAATATGACATCGCCTTTCCGGCGCACCAAAGGACGCTGAAAAGCCCCTATTATTCGATCGAATCGGAGCGGCTCGACACCGTCATCCGCGCGACGCTGCCCGAAAAGGCGCTGATGACCGGGCGCAAGGTGCTCGCCGCCAGCCCGACCGCGGTGGTGCTCGCCGATGGCGACCGGATCGAGGCGAAGGGCGTGATCGATGCGCGCGGGCCGGGCGATCTTGGCTTGCTCGATCTCGGCTGGCAGAAATTCGTCGGCATGGAATTCGCGCTCGACGAGCCGCACGGGGTCGACCATCCGATCGTGATGGACGCGACGGTCGAGCAGATCGACGGCTATCGCTTCGTCTACACGCTGCCGTTCTCCGCGACGCGATTGTTCGTCGAGGACACTTATTACAGCGACACGCCCGATCTGCACCGCCCCAAGCCCGGCAGCGGGAGCAATGCCGATCCGATCGCCGAGCGCGTGCTGGAATATGCCGCCGCGCATGGCTGGCAGACGCAGCATATCGTGCGCGAGGAATCGGGCGTGCTGCCGGTGACGATGGGCGGCGATTTCGAGGCCTATTGGCAATCGGGCGGCAATAAGGTGGCCAAGGCCGGGATGCGCGCCGGGCTGTTCCACCCGACCACCGGCTATTCGCTGCCCGATGCGGTGCGGATGGCGGCGCTGATCGCGACCGCTAGCGATTTGTCGGGGGCGGGGCTGCACGCGCTGACGCACGATTTCGCAAGAAGGACGTGGAAGGACCGTGGCTTCTACCGTATGCTCGACAAGATGCTGTTCCGCGCTGCCGACCCTGACGAGCGCTACCGGGTTCTCGAACGCTTCTATCGGCTCGATCCGCAGCTGGTGCGGCGCTTCTATGCCGGGCGATCGACGCTGTTCGACAAGGTGCGCGTGCTGACCGGCAAGCCGCCGGTGACGATCCCGCGCGCGATGCGCGCGATCGGCCTGCTGCCCGCGGCGAAAAAATCGTGAGCGCGCGCAGTGCGATCGTGATCGGCGCGGGCTTTGGCGGGCTTGCGCTGGCGATCCGGCTGCAATCGGCCGGGGTCGAGACGACGATCGTCGAGGCGCGCGACAAGCCCGGCGGGCGGGCGTACGTGTGGGAGAAGGACGGCTTCACCTTCGACGCCGGGCCGACCGTGATCACCGATCCGCCGTGCCTGCAGGAGCTGTGGGCGCTGACCGGGCGCGACATGGCCGATGATGTGACGCTGGTGCCGGTCACGCCCTTCTATCGGCTCAACTGGCCCGACGGCACCTCGTTCGATTATTCGAACGACGAAAATGCGCTGCGCGCCGAGATCGCCAAGCTCAACCCGGCGGACGTGGCGGGCTATGCCAAGTTCCTCGACTATGCCGCGGGCGTGTATGAGGAGGGCTATCGCAAGCTCGGCCATGTCGCGTTTCTCGACTTTGCCGCCATGATCAAGGCGGCGCCGGGGCTGTTCAAATATCAGGCGTGGCGATCGGTCTATGCGGTCGTGTCGAGCTATGTGAAGGACGAGCATCTGCGCCAGGCGCTGTCGTTCCACACGCTGTTGGTCGGCGGCAATCCGATGACCACGAGCGCGATCTACGCGCTGATCCACAAGCTCGAAAAAGATGGCGGTGTTTGGTTCGCGCGTGGCGGGACCAACACGCTGATCGCCGGGATGGTCACGCATTTCGAACGGCTCGGCGGGGTGTTGCGGCTGAACGATGCGGTAGTCGATATCGCCACGATGGGCGACCGCGCGACGGGGGTCACCACCGCAAGCGGATGGCACAAGGATGCCGACATGGTCGCGTGCAATGGCGACGTGATGCACATCTATCGCGATCTGCTCAAATCCTCGCGCAGTGCGCAGCGCACCAAGAACGCGCTGGCGCGCAAACGTTTTTCGCCGTCGCTGTTCGTCGTGCATTTCGGGATCAAGGGCGATTGGCCGGGCATTCCGCACCATTCGATCCTATTCGGCCCGCGCTATCAGGGGCTGATGGCCGATATCTATGAGCACGGCGTGCTGCCCGAGGATTTGTCGATTTATCTGCACCACCCGACCGTGACCGACCCGTCGCTGGCGCCTGAGGGGTATTCGACCTTCTACGCGCTGGCCCCGGTGCCGCATCTCGGCAAATTCCCGGTCGATTGGGACGAGATCGGGCCGATCCTGGAGAAGCGTATTCTGGATGAGATCGGGCGGCGGCTGATTCCCGATATTCACGAGCGGATCGTGACGAAATTCTCGTACACGCCGAAGGATTTTTCGCAGGATCTGAATGCGCATCTGGGGAGCGCCTTTTCGCTCGAGCCGACGCTGATGCAGAGCGCGTGGTTCCGCGTGCACAATCGCGACGACCATATCCCGAACCTGTATTTCGTCGGCGCAGGCACGCATCCGGGCGCGGGGATTCCCGGCGTGGTCGGGAGTGCCAAGGCGACGGCGGCGTTGATGTTGGAGAATAAGCGGTGATGGTAACTTCATTCCTCCCCGGAACGGGGAGGGGGACCGCGCAGCGGTGGAGGGGGCTCACCACCAGCGCTTCGCCCGCGGCACGCCCCCTCCACCCTTCGCCGGAAGAGGCGAAGGGTCCCCCTCCCCGTGCCGGGGAGGATTGGATATGAAACGCCTCGCCATTTACTGCGGCTCTGCCACCCCGGCCGACCCGGTTTATATCGAGTGCGCACGTCAGGTTGGCCGGACGTTGGCCGCGCGCGGGATTGGCGTCGTCTATGGCGGCGGGCGGCTGGGCCTCATGGGCGCGGTCGCCGATAGCGCGCTGGCGGCGGGCGGCGAGGTGATCGGGATCATCCCGCAGGCTTTGGTCGATGCCGAGGTGGCGCACAAAGGCTGCACCGAGCTGCACGTCGTCGGCACGATGCACCAGCGCAAGCAGGCGTTCACCGATCTCAGCGACGGGTTCGTCAATTTGCCCGGCGGGACCGGCACGATGGACGAATTGTGGGAGGCGCTGAGCTGGGCGCAGATCGGCTATCACGCGAAGCCGGTCGGGCTGCTCAACATTGCGGGCTATTACGACCATCTGGTCGCGTTTTATCATCATATGGCCGAGGTCGGTTTCCTGCGCGCGCAGCACCGCGAAATCTTGCTGATCGATACCGCGCTCGACGGGTTGCTGGCGAAAATGGCCGCGCATGTGCCGGTGACGACGGTTACCAAGATCGGCGCGAAGGATTTGTGATCTGTGGGTTGGTTCCGTTCGGGCTGAGCCTGTCGAAGCCCTGCACTGTGTTGCCAAGCAGGACAGCCCTTCGACAAGCTCAGGGCGAACGGAGGTGAGGCAATGAGTCTGCCTCACGCAACACCCACTCGCGAGGCGATCGTCGCGACCGCGCAGGAGGCAATTGCGCGCGGATCGCGCAGTTTCGCTGCCGCCAGCCGGTTATTCGACCGCAAGAATCGCGAGCGGGCGTGGCTGCTCTATGCCTGGTGCCGCGCGTGCGACGACATTGCCGATGGGCAGGATCATGGCCACGGCATGACGCCCGGCGACGGCCCTGCGCGGCTTGCCGAGATTACCGAGAAGACCGACTTGGCGCTGGCGGGGGCGGTGGTCGGCGATCCCGCTTTCGACGCGCTGCGGCTGTTCGCGGCCGAGGTGAAGCTGCCCCCCGCCTTGCCGCGCGATCTGATCGCGGGCTTCGCGCTCGATGCGGCGGAGTGGCGGCCGCAGACCGAGCAGGACCTGTATCAATATTGCTATCATGTCGCGGGGGTCGTCGGGTGCATGATGGCGCTGGCGATGGGCGTGGCACCGGACGATGACGCAACGCTCGACCGGGCGTGCGATCTGGGGCTTGCGTTTCAATTGGCCAACATCGCGCGCGACGTCGGCGAAGATGCGCGCGCCGGGCGGTGCTATTTGCCGCAGGATTGGCTCGACGAGGCGGGGATACCGCCGGGCGACCTGCTCGCGCTGCAATATCGCGACGCGCTCGGGCGGCTCGGCGTGCGGCTGGCGGAGCGCGCGGCGGCCTATGAAGCGAGCGCGCGCTACGGCACGCCCGCGCTGTCGTTCCGCTCGGCCTGGGCGGTGCTGGCGGCGGCGGACATTTACGGCGCGATCGCGCGCCAAGTCGCGGCGCTTGGGCCCCGCGCGTGGGACAGCCGAGTCACCACCTCGGGCGCGGCAAAGATCGGCATGATGGCGCGCGCCTGGGGGCAGGCGCAGCGGCGGCGGAGGCTTTATCCGCCAAGCCCGCGCGACGCGACGCTCTGGACCCGGCCGCGCGCGCTGCGGTAGGCGTCAGGGCAGGGTCTTGCCGATGCTTTCGACATAGGCTTCGAGCTCGTCGAAATTCTCGAAACCGAGCGGGCGTTTGCCGTCCTCGATCTCATAGATCATCGTGCAGAGCTTTTCGTTGAGGCGCGTGTCGGCACCGACCGCCTTGCCGAGATCGATCAGCTTGCCGTTGGAGGAGCGCACTTCGGACTGGCGTTTACGATAGACGATGTCCCACCAGATGCCCGACCCCTTTTTGCGGAATTGGTGGCTGTCGGGCTTCTGATCCTTTTTCAGCAGCCAGATCGCGTGATCGATATTGGCGAGCAGTTTCTGCGTGTCGGCGGCGGTTTGCGGGCGGTAATTGGCGGGATCGAAGAAATCGAACGCCTCGACCGTGATGCCATTGGCATCGGCGATCTCCAGTGCCTCGCGCACCACTGCACCTGCTATCCGGGCATAACGCGGGTTGCCGAGCGTCTCGTGGATGCGCGCATCGGCGAGCGCGGAAAAGACGACTTGCGCGGAATAGACTTCCTTCGCCCAGATCTGCCCCCAGATGTTCGACGAGCGCTGCACCTCAGTGAGCGCCGAGAGCATTTCGGCGAGCGTGTTCAGGCGTGCGCTGTCGCTGCCGTCCATTTCGCCCAATTGGATCGGGCCTTCATGGACGAATTCGAGGTGCCCCGGGTCGACCAGCGCGCCGCCATAATTGGGGATCGACCCGATCACGCGCTCGCGCCCGCCCAGGCCCGCTGCGGTCAGCGCATCGGCGATGGCGGGTTCGTTGAAGCCGTTCTGGAACGATACGACGAACGTGTCTGGCCCGAACAAGGGGAACAGGCTTTGCAGCGCTTCGATCGTATGCTGCGATTTGGTCGCGATCAGCACGGCTTCGAGCGGACCGGTCAGTTCGGCGAGATGCGCGGCGGGGACGGGGATGCGCATTTCGCCGCGAATGCCGTCAATGAACAGGCCGTCCTGTTTGATCGCATCGACATGTTCGGCCCAGCGATCGACCAGCACGACGTCATGCCCCGCCTTTGCCATGAACGCGCCGGCGAGGCCGCCAATGGCGCCGGCACCGATGATGGTGATCTTCATTGCGCGGCCTCGGCTGGGGTTGCGGCGGTGCTGCCTGCGTCGAAAATGCCGTTCGGATCGCGGAACGCCTTGAATTCGAGCGCATTGCCCGATGGATCGCGGACGAAGAAGGTGGCTTGCTCGCCCGGTTCGCCGACGAAGCGGACTTGCGGTTCGATCACGAAATCGGCGTTGTGCGCGGCGAGGCGTTCGGACAGTTCATGCCAGCGATCCCATTCCAGTACCGCGCCGAAATGCGACAAGGGCACGTCGATCCCGGCGACGCGGGTCTGCAACACGACATCGGGGCGCGGCCCGATATGCGCCGAAATCTGATGTCCGAAAAAGTCGAAGTCGATCCAATTTTCGGTTTCGCGCCCGGTCGGGCAATTCAGCAGCCCAGCGTAAAATGCCCGTGTCGATTCGATGTCGTCGATCCGAAAAGCCAAGTGGAAAGGTAGCATTCTGAACCCCAGAGGAAAGCGTATGGCCTTAGCATTTACCGGATTGCGCCCGTCAGGATAGTCGCTCTAAAGTACGCAGGTCATGAGTTCCTCGCACTGAAATGCGGCGTCGGCTGCTCCCTTCGCTCACCGCACTCCGCACGTTCGAGGCGGTCGCGCGGTGCATGAGTTTCACCGAAGCGGCGGGCGAATTGAACGTCACGCAAAGCGCCGCCAGCCGTCAGGTGCGCGTGCTGGAGGACTATGTCGGCGGGCCGTTGTTCATGCGCACGCGCGGTCGGCTGGAGCTGACCGAGGAAGGCCGCGCTTATGCCGCCGAGCTGAAGGACGCGCTCGACCGGATGGAGCTTGCCACGTTGCAGGCGATGACCTTCGAACGCGGCGGCGGCGTGCTGCGGATCGGTGCGCTGCCGACCTTTGCGACGCGCTGGCTGATCCCGCGGCTGTCGGGCTTCACCAAAGCGCATCCCAAGATCACGCTCAATTTGACGGCGGGCGACGGCACGGTCGATTTCAGCGCGCAAGGGATTGATCTGGCGATCCGATTCGGCACCGGGCAATGGCCCGATGCGGTGTCGTACCGGCTCGGGCTGCGCGAGGAGATGATCGTGGTGTGCAGCCCGGAACTGCTCGAACGCGGCATCGTGCCCGACGATCCGATGTGCCTCGCCGATCACGTGCTGTTGCAGCACACGACGCGCCCGCTCGCCTGGGCGCAATGGCTGACCGATGCCGGGATCACCGATCTCAACCCGGAAATGGGGCCGAGTTTCGAACATTTCTTCATGCTGATCCAGGCGGCGGTGGCCGGATTGGGGCTAGCGCTGCTGCCGCGCTTCCTGATCGACGATGAGCTGCGCAGCGGGGCGCTGGTCTCGCCGTTCACGCGCAACACGATCTATGACGGCGGCTATTATCTGATCTGCCCGACGGCGCGGCGTGATCTCAGCAAGATCCGCGCGTTTCGCGACTGGTTGCTCGCCGAAAGCGCAGTGCCGAGCGGGGTCTGAGCGCGCGGCTCAGAAACCGCCCGCCTCGCCGCAGCGGCGCGGATCGACCGTCGCGCAAAGTGCACCGGATGTGTCGCGGTAGCACATCTGGAACGAGCCCATGTGCCAGTCGTACGGCGGCATCACCGAGACCGGCACGCCGAGCCGCGCGAGCCCGGCGAGCGACTCCGCGGCGATACGGTCCTCCATCACCAGCCCGCCATCCTCGCCCAATTGCAGCATCCGCGGCGCAGCGATCGCGTCATACGGATCCATGCCGAAATCGAGCAAATTGGTCAGCACTTGCGGCACGGTGCAGAACACGTTGCCGGGGGTGCCGAGCCCGAACACCGGTGCGCCGTCCTTGAGCACGAAGGTGTTGCCGACGATCGTGCGGAGCCGCGCGCCGGGGACGAGCTTGATGTCGAAATGCCCGCTGACCCCGGCGAAGGTGACATGCGAGCCGACCATCGGCACGCCGCCGATCACCGCGCCCGGAATCCCGCCCGATTGCAACGTGTTCATCATCTGCACCCAATTGCCCTCGGCATCGACGATGCTGAGTTCGCAACTGCCCGAGGGTTGCTTGGTCTGCGCGTCGAGCGAGGGGATGCCCGCCAAGCCATGTTCGTCGGCGCGAAGGCCGGGGCCGCGGACGAGGCGTAGATGCTCGGTCAGATCGACTTTCGGCTTCATGCCGCGGATCAGGCGCGCGAGCGAACGGTGGAAATCGCCGTCGAGCAATTGCGCGGTGTCATAGGAGGCGACGATCGGATCGCCGGTGAAGCCGCAGAAATAGAGGCCGAGGCGCAGCGCGTGCGCCATCGAAAACAGGTGCTCGGCCGAGCCGGGGGCCATGTCGCGGATGCCGAGACCGGTGAGGATGCCGAGCACCATCGACAGGAACACGCCCTGCTGCTCGGGCGGGGAGAGCGTCACGATCTCATGTGCGCCATGCGCAATGCGCAGCGGTTCGATCCAGCGCGGCGGGTTCTGCGTCATGTGCGTCAGCGTGATAGGCCAGCCCATGCGATTGGCCTGCGCGACGAAGGCGGCGGCCCATTCGCCCTCGATCATATGCGCGGCCCCGTCGCGCGCGACGCCGCGCAGCGTCTCCGCCAGCGCCGGATTGCGGAAACGCTCGCCGACCGTGGGGTAATAGCCGTTCGCCATGTAGAAGCGGCGGCCCTCGGGGAAATAGGTGATGAAATCCTGTTCCGACACGGTCACCGCATATTCGAAGGCGGAGACGACATGGCCCTCCTCGGCCCAGCGGATCGCGGGTTGGACCAGGCTCGCCCAGTCGCGCGACCCGAAGCGCGCGTGCATCGCCTGCATCGCGGGCATAAAGCCGGGGATGCAGGCCGATGGTGGCAAGCGCGCATAGCCGGTCGCCATCTTGGGGATCGGGCGGAACGGCGCCAGCCCTTCGGGAAAGGTGCCGGCGCTGTGGAGTTGGTGGAATTGGCCGGTCGCCGCCTCGCGGTACAACAGGCTGACCGTGCCGGTGTGGTTGGTCATGAAGGGTTCGACTGCGGCCTGCACCATGCTGCCCGCGATCGCGGCGTCGATGGCATTGCCCCCGGCGCGCATCGTGTCCAAGATGGTCTCGGTCACGATCGCATTGTCGGTGCTGCACGCAACCGAGACGCCGCGCACGCTGGTTTTGGGGCCGGGGTCGCGCAGATAGCGGGCGAGCGGGTCTGGACTGGTCATGGGCCCATCATGGCCCGCGCGGTCGTTCCGCTACCAGTGCTCAAATTTCGCCGGGGCATGAGTTTTACGCCGTCATCGAACTGCAATTTCACCCTGTTCGAGTGTCGCGCTGCACCATAGACAATGGTGCCATGCAGCAGCCATCCGGACATTCTGACATGAGCGTGAACACCAACGACACCGGCGTCGAATTGACCGCCGTCACCATGGGCATCGATCGGTTCGAGCGCGCCAACGCCAAGGGCGAGAGCTTGCTCGACGGCGAAGGGCTGGTGCCGATCTATATCGGCGAGGATTTGGTCGCGCCGCGCAGCTATGCCGGATGGGACGAAATTTTCGCCGATCTCGACGCGCTTGCCACGCGGCCCGACGTGACCGCCCCCGATGCGCGCGGCGTGTTCCTGACCAGCATGGTGAAGTCGGTGAAGACCGCAGCGCGGCTCTTTTCCGGCGAGACGATGTCCTATGCCGAGAAGGTGCGCGATCTGGTCGGGGCCGAGCCCGCGCCGACCGCCGAGGCGCGCGTTGCGGAATTGTCCGATCAGCTCGACAAGGCGCTGGCCGGATCGGGCTTCGTGCGCGGCAGCCTGCGGGAGCGGGTCGAGGCGTGGGAGGAAGACCGCGCGATTCCGTCGGAAAAGCTGGAAGACACGTTCCGCGAGCTGATGGCGATCGCCAAGGCGCGCACCGCGACGATGATCTATGACACCGGCGATTACGATATGCAGCTCAATCCGCTGCGCAACGTGCCGTTCACCGCGCGCTGCGGCTTTATCGATCGGCGGATGGATTTGAACGTCGACAATGCCTTCACGCGCGCCGCGCTGAAGCACCTCGTCGGCCACGAAGTCTATCCCGGCCATGCGACGCAATTGCTCTACACCCGCGCCGAGGTCGACGCCGGGCGCTCGCCCGCCGACGCCTTGCTGTGCACGACCAACGCCGTCACCGGCTGCGTGCAGGAAGGGATTGGCGATCAGGCGGTCGAGCTGATCGACTGGATCGAGGATCAGGACGATGCGATCCACCTCGCGCTGCGCTCGCTGAAAAGCGCGGTGCAGACGACGGCGGCGTGGCGGCTGATGGAGGAAGGCGAGGATGCCGAGAGCGTCGCCGACTATATGCGCACCGTCGGATGCGGGCAGGAAGCGTGGGTGCAGGGCCGCCTGCGCATGGCGAGCCACCCGTTCCGCGGGCCGTTCGTGCCGTCTTATTTCGCGGGTAACGAGAGCGTGCGCCGCGTGCGCGAACGCGTCGCCGATGCCGACCGTGCCGCCTTCCACGACTATCTTTATGGCCAGGTGCACAGCCCCGAAAGCCTGGAAATGTTCGGCACGACGGATGTCGCGGCATGAGCAGGAAACTGAAAGTCGGGCTGATCGGCGCGCACGCCTGGGCCGACAAGGCGCATCTGCCGGGCTATGCCGCGCATGAGCGCGTCGAGCTGGTCGCGATTTGCGATACCGATCGTGCGCGGGCCGAGGCGGCGGCGGCGAAGTTCGGCGCGGGCGCGGTCTATACCGATTACCGCGAGATGCTGGCCGATCCGACGATCGAGATGATCGACGTGTGCACGCCGACCGCAACGCATTTGCCGCTGAGCCTCGCGGCGATCGAGGCGGGCAAGCATGTCCTGTCGGAAAAGCCGCTCCACACCCAGGCCGCGCCCGCGTTCGATGCGGCCGCGCGCGCGAAACTGAACGGCGTGCGCACCAAGCTCGGCTTCACCTTCCGCTATTCACCCGCGATCCGGCGGTTGAAGGAATGGGTCGCGGCGGGTGAGCTTGGCGAGATTTTCCACATCCACGGTTTCGAGCAGAATTCGCAATTCCTCGACCCCGATTTCGAACTGCGCCAGTTCGACATCAGCTCGCCGCGTGACCAGCTGATCCCGGCGTCGATCGTCGGCTATGGCTCGCATCTGATCGATCTGATGCGCTGGATCGGCGGCGAGTTCGATTCGGTGGTCAGCACGATGAGCAATTACGTGCCCGAGCGGCTGGTGCGCGGGCTCGAAGGGCGGCAGCGTTTCCTGGTCGAGGACGGCACCGTTGCGCTGGTCGAATATGCCGGGGGGACGCAGGGGATGTTGCAGACCAGCTATGTCGCGGTCGGCAATTATCCGGGCGTCGAAATCCGCGTGTACGGGTCGAAGGGCGCGGCGGTCGCGCGGCTGATTTCGGAATATGGCGTGGCCGAGACGCTGCACCGGGCAAGCGCGGATTCGGTCGAGTTCGCCAAGGTCGAGCTGGGTGACGACGTGCTGCCGCCCGGCACGACGCTCGCGACGCCGTGGCCGGAACTCTATTACCGCAATCTGATCCGCTATTTCACCGACGAGATCCTCGAAAACCGGCCGGAGGAATGCACTTTCTTCGACGGGGCGAAGAGCCAGGAGATCGTCGACGCGATCGTGCGTGCGCAGGCCGAGCGCCGCTGGGTAAAGGTCGGCGAGGCGTGAGCCACAGGGTCGCCGACGCCTACCTGGCGCATCACGCGGCGTTCCGGCCGGTCGATGCGAGCTTCATGGGGCTGGCGGGATATGATGATCGGCTGCCCGACGCGTCGGCGGGCGCGGCGGCGGCGGAGCGCGCCGGAATCGCGCGGCTGCGGGAGACGATCGCGGCGGTCCCGGCGGATACGGACGATCTCGGCACGCGGCTCGACCGGCGGATGGCTACGGCGCAATTGGCCGTGACCGAAGCGGCGCTCGACCATGCGCCGCGCTTCGATAATCCGGCCTGGTATAGCGGCGAGGCGGTGTTCGCGATCATCGGCCTGTTGTTGCCGAGTGGGCGGCCGACGGCGCGCGATGCGGTGGCGGCGCGGCTCGCGGCGCTGCCCGATTTCCTGTCCGACGCGCAGGCGCGGCTGGCGAGCGCCGCGTCGCCTGCGGCGGTGACGGCGCGCGCCAAGGGCGAGGCGGTGACGGCGGCGGCGTTCCTGCGCGGCGGGCTGCGGTTGCATCCGGAGTATTATGCGGCGTGGGGCGCGTCGGCAGATGCAGCGGCGGCGGCGTTCGACGCCTTTGCGGTGTCGCTCGACACGCTGCCCGATCGCCCGGCAGCGGCGGGCACCGCCTATCTCGAAACGCTGATGCGCGAGGCGCACGGGCTCGATTTCGGGGCGGACGAAGCGCTCGCCCGTGCCGAGGCGGCGTTCGATCAACTGGGCGAGCAATTGGTCGAGGCCGCCGCGCGGATCGATCCGTCACGGACGTGGGAAGAGCAAGTCGCCGCGCTTGCCGACATCGGCCCGGAGTCGCCCGATGCGGTGCTCGATCTGGTGCGCGCGATCGATGCGCGGGCGATGGCCGACGGCGCGGCGCTGGTCACCCCGGCGCGGGACTATGCGCTCGACTATCGTTGGCTCGCGCCCGAATGGCAGGGCGTTGCGGGGCCGCTCTATTTCCTGCCTTACCGTTCGCCGCCCGCCGATGCTGCGGGCGCGGGGAGCACCTATTGGATTTCCCCGCCCGGTGCCGACACGCGCGCCTATCTGCAGGCGAATTCCACGATCAACGTGAAGCTGATCCACGCCTTGCACCACGGCAGCATCGGCCACCACACGCAGAATGCACGCGCGCGCGCGGCGGCATCGCGGCTGGCGCAAGTCGCGGGCACCGATTGCGCGCTCGGCCTGGCCTTCCTGTCGTCGGGAACGATGGTCGAGGGCTGGGCGTGCTACGTGCAGGATCTGATCGACGAAGCGCCCGATTTCTATTCGCCGACCGAACGGCTGTTCCTGCTGCAACAACAACGCCGCAATGCCGCGAGCGTGCTGGT
>JAIXZV010000142.1 GCA_027489365.1 Sphingomonadales bacterium | reverse complement strand
CAGCGCCCCCGCCCCCGCCGCGGTCACCGGGTTGCGCCACCGCCACGCCACCCACGGGCTGAGCGCGAGCACGCGCGTCACCAGTAGCATCACCGCCGCCACCGCCGCGGTGATGTGCAAGCCGCTCACCGACAGCAGATGCGCGAGGCCCGAGCGCCGCATCGCTTCATTGTCCTCGCCCGGGATGCCGCCCTGATCGCCCGTCGCCAGCGCCGCCGCGATCCCGCCCGCGCCGCCACCGCCCGCGCTCGCCTGGATATGCCGCGACAGCCGCACGCGCAGCCCCGCGTCGCGCGCTCCGCCGCCCGCAATCACGCTGACCGGCCCAAAACCACGCCCGGTCGCGCCGACCCCGTCGAACCAAGCCGTCCGCGCATAATCATAGGCACCCGGCACCGACGGTTCGGGCGGCGGCATCAACCGCGCCGACAACCGCAGCGTCGCCCCCGGCACCAGCCCCTCCGGCACATCGACCGTGGCCAGATTGACCCGAATACGCGACGGCAAGCTCGGCAACGGCCGCGCCGCGCCCCGCGTCTCCGGCACCGCCAGCACCTGCAGCGGTGCCAGCCGCAACCGCACCAAATCACGCGCCGGCAGCGGCTCGATTCGCTCCACCCGCGCCGTAAACGTCGCGATCGTCGGCCGCTGCAGCACGCCTTGCGCAACATGCTCCGCCCGCCACCAGATCAGCCCAAGCCCGAGCGCGACCGCCAACGCACCCACCGCCACAACCCGTGCCGCGCGCCCGTATCGCCCCGCCGCCAGCCCGCCCAGCGCCACCGCAACCGCCGTCAGCCCCGCCGCCTGCCAGCTCCGCCCATCCGGCAGCACGAACCACAAAGCGATCCCGCCACCCAGCGCCACCGGCAACCACAAGGCGAGCTGATCGCGCTCCGCCTCCAGCCACTGTTCCAGCCGTACGCCCAACCCACGCAAAGTCTCACCGCCGATTTGAAGCGCGGCAAGGTGCGTGCTAGGGGCGCTCGAGGCTGATCCGGCCATCCATATAAGTCTGGGAGTATGCGCGGTTGAGCGCAATATCTGATCCCGCCGCGGCCCCCGCCGCCGGCGCCACCACCACACAGGTCGTAACCCGGTTCGCGCCTTCGCCGACCGGGTTTCTGCACATCGGCGGCGCGCGCACCGCCTTGTTCAACTGGCTTTACGCCCGCCACAACAAAGGCAAATTCCTGCTGCGGATCGAAGATACCGATCGCGCGCGCTCGACCCAGCCCGCGATCGACGCGATCCTGACCTCGATGCGCTGGCTCGGGCTCGATTGGGACGACAGCGAAGTCTATCAATTCTCCCGCGCCGCCCGTCATGCCGAGGTCGCGCACGCGATGGTCGCGCACGGCCATGCCTATCGCTGCTTCCTCACCCCCGAGGAGCTCGACGCGATGCGCGCCGAGGCGCAGGCCGCCAAGAAGCCGCTGCGCATCCGCAGCCCGTGGCGCGACCGTGATCCCGCCGAGGGCGGCGACAAGCCGTCGGTGGTCCGCCTCAAGGCCCCGCTCGATGGCGCGACGACGATCGAGGACCGTGTCCAGGGCAGCGTCACCGTGCAGAATGCCGAGCTCGACGATCTCGTCCTGCTCCGCTCCGACGGCACGCCGACCTATATGCTCGCGGTCGTCGTCGACGATCACGACATGGGCGTCACCCACGTCATCCGCGGCGACGATCACCTCAACAACGCCTTCCGCCAACTCCCCATCATCCGCGCGATGAACGCGATCGAGGGCGGCTGGCCCGATCCGGTCTATGCCCATATCCCGCTGATCCACGGTTCGGACGGCGCCAAGCTGTCGAAGCGGCACGGCGCGGTCGGCGTCGAATTCTACCGCGACGAACTCGGCATCCTGCCCGAGGCGCTGGAAAATTACCTGCTCCGGCTCGGCTGGGGCCACGGCGATGACGAAGTCATCAGCCGCGCGCAGGCGATCGAATGGTTCGATCTCGACGGCGTCGGCAAATCGCCCTCGCGTTTCGACTTGAAGAAGCTCGAGAACCTCAATGGCATCTACATCCGCGATGCCGAGGACGCGCGTCTGGCCGAGCTGGTCGCGACTCGCCTCGATTTCACGCCAGGCGAAGCGCAACGCGCCGTGCTCGGCCGCGCGATGGCGTCATTGAAGCCCCGCGCCGCCAACCTCAACGAACTGACGCGCGGAACCGATTTCCTGTTCGCCACGCGCCCGCTCGACATCTCACCCGATGCAGCACCCCTGCTGTCCGGGGAATCCCCTACATTGCTCGGCAAACTCCACGCGGCGCTTGACGCGCTCGACGGCTGGGATACGGAGGCGCTCGAAGCGGCGGTACGGTCGGTCGCGGAAACATCCGGGGTCAAACTCGGTCAGGTCGCGCAACCCCTTCGCGCAGCACTGACCGGACGCAAGACCTCACCGGGGATCTTCGATGTGCTCGATCTGCTCGGGCGTGACGAGAGCCTCGGCCGCATCGCCGACCAGATGGCCGCGTAAAGACAGAAAGAAGGACGATTGCGATGACCGACCCCGTCAAGCTAAACGCCGCAGGCAAGGATCTCGACCTCAAGGTCCTTTCGGGCAGCGTCGGCCCGGACGTGATCGACATCCGCAAGCTGTATGCACAGACGGGGATGTTCACCTACGATCCCGGCTTCACCTCGACCGCCAGCTGCGACAGCGCGATCACCTATATCGACGGCGATGAGGGCGTGCTGCTCCACCGCGGTTACCCGATCGGGCAATTGGCCGAACAGTCGAGCTTCATGGAAGTCTCGTACCTGCTCCTGAATGGCGAGCTGCCCAACAAGGCCGAGCTCGACAAGTTCAGCTATACGATCAGCCGCCACACGATGCTGCACGAACAGCTCGCAACCTTCTACCGCGGCTTCCGTCGCGACGCGCATCCGATGGCAATCATGTGCGGCATCGTCGGCGCCTTGAGCGCCTTCTATCACGACAGCGCCGACATCACCGATCCGCAGCAGCGCATGATCGCCAGCCACCGTCTGATCGCCAAGATGCCGACGATCGCGGCAATGGCGTATAAATACAGCGTCGGTCAGCCGTTCCTCTATCCCGACAATTCGCTCAGCTACACCGGCAATTTCCTGCGCATGACGTTCGGCGTCCCCGCCGAGCCCTATGTCGTCGATCCGATCGTCGAAAAGGCGATGGACCGCATCTTCATCCTGCACGCCGATCACGAGCAGAACGCCTCAACCTCGACCGTGCGCCTCGCGGGTTCGTCGGGCGCCAACCCGTTCGCGTGCATCGCGGCGGGCATTGCCTGCCTGTGGGGCCCGGCGCATGGCGGTGCGAACGAAGCCGCGCTCAACATGCTGCGCGAAATCGGCACGCCCGACCGCATCCCTGAATATATCGCGCGCGCCAAGGACAAGAACGATCCGTTCCGCCTGATGGGCTTCGGCCACCGCGTGTATAAGAATTACGATCCGCGCGCGACCGTGATGCAAAAGACGGTCCGCGAAGTGTTCGCGGCGATGAAGGTCAGCGATCCGGTGTTCGACGTCGCGCTGCAGCTCGAAGAAATGGCGCTCAGCGACCCATATTTCATCGAAAAGAAGCTGTTCCCCAACGTCGATTTCTATTCGGGCGTCATCCTCTCGGCGATCGGCTTCCCGACGACGATGTTCACCGCGCTCTTCGCGCTCGCCCGCACCGTCGGCTGGGTCGCGCAGTGGAATGAAATGATCGGCGATCCGGAGCAGAAGATCGGCCGTCCGCGCCAGCTCTACACCGGCCCGACCGAGCGCGACTACGTGGCGCTGGACGCACGCGGGTGAAAACGCTCGCGCTGATCGCGGGCCTCCTCCTGCTCGCGTTCGGCCTGCTGTTCGCCGGGCAAGGCTCCGGCATCATCCTGTGGCCCGCCTCCAGCTTCATGCTCGCGGCGCGGGTGTGGGTGGTCTACGGCCTGGGCATCGCGGCGGTCGGGGCCGCGCTGCTGTGGTGGTCGCGCCGCCGCTGAGGCGGGAGGCGCGACTGTCCTACACGCGCGGGATCGGGCATGAAGGGCGGGTTCTTTGACACCGTTGGCTTGAACGCTTGCCATATTCGCTATGGCACCCGCCCCCCGTTCGCCCTGAGCCTGTCGAAGGGTTGCTTTCCACAAGCACGAACCCGCGTTTGACGGACGAGGCTTCGACGCGCCCCCCTGCTCGTGGCGGACACACCCAGCTAGATGACCTTGAACACCACAAGGCACCCAAGCACGACTGCCGCTAGACCCAGCGCCACGGCGAGCATTTTGCGATTCGTCACGGCTCTTCCCCTTGCTGCTTTTTTAGACCTCGTTCTTCGTCGCCACCACGATACGTCAGCAATGCTGACACTGATCTGAAATGTCCGCAAGCCGGGACAGCGCACCGGAAATGAAGGCGGCAGTCGGGTGTTGCCCGACACTCCGAGCCTCGCGCGCGACACGCTTTCGGCGTCAATGTCGTGACTTTAGCCGAACTTTTGTGACTTTAGCCTAACCGTCCGCCCCGCTCACCCCGCCCGAACCCGCAAGGCTAACACAAACCGCAGCCCCCCCGTCACCCCGGCCTCGTGCCGGGGGCCACCGTGCCGCGTGGACCGAACTCAAACCCCACGGGCATCCCCCGCCGCCGGGTGGACCCCGGCACAAGGCTGTCCCGAACTGCGTCGGAGGAGCCAGGGTGACGATAAGAGGCGAGCCATTCTGCAAGTGTTGGAGACAAGTCGTTCGCGTTAGGCGAACTCATCTCTTTTTTGCTCGGGCCGCAATCGACCTACTTTTCGAGCAGCCGAATGCCAAAGGCGGGTTTCGAAATAGCGAAGCTGCTTACCGGCTTCCGTATCGCCTGCTTTTGTGGCTCGCATCAACCATTGGCGATAGCCGATCATGTCATTGCGATTGAAGCAACTCATTGCCGCATTGTGCGCCGCGCGTGCATCGCCCTTCCGGTGAGCACGATGATACAAACCTGCCGGGCTGAAGGTGTCAGAAGGCGTGCCGAAAGATTTAAAGCTGTTGTCGCTTGAGAACCAATCTGCCAGTTCGATCATCGCCCCGGTGTGGCCGCGAAGCGCGAGATGCCACATAATTGGCATCCACAGTCCTGCGTGGTGCTCGTATCGAACAGCCAACCCCTTCAAGTAAAGTCGATCCTCGGCTGTGTGGTCGGTCAAATATTCCATTGATCAACAATCGCACGCCAATTCGGCGTCCGCAAATGGGCGCTCCCAATCACCCAAAAACACGCATTTCGGGTGACCTTAGCGTGACCTTCCGCGCCCTCGTCCCCGGCCGCCACCTTGGCTTTTCCCCAAACCCGCGCCACCCTCGCGCTCCACACGGCATACGGAGCAGACATGGAGGCCATCCTAGAAATCATCCTGCAATTTCTCGGGGAGATTGTGCTGCAAATCGTGATCGAATGCCTGTCCGAGTTCGGCCTCCACGCCTTGGCCGAAGCATCCGAGAAGCCCCGAAACGCGTTCGTGTCGGTCCTTCTCTACGCAATCTTCGGCACGATCGCCGGCGGGCTGAGCCTGTTGATCCTGCCGCATCCCTTCATCACGAACCTTGCCCTGCGCGAGGCGAACGTCCTGATTACGCCGGTGATCGCCGGGGCCGTCATGATGCTGGTCGGCCGCTGGCGCGACAAGAGAGGGGAAGAACGCTTCGGGATCGACCGCTTCGGCTATGCCTTCGTGTTCGCTTTCGCGATGGCGCTGATCCGGTTCAATTGGGCAAGCTGACTATGGTGAGATGCCGCGACAACCACGTGTTGGTGTGACTCATGCGACTTTAAGGCACCGTGGCGAGACCGTCGCGGCGGCGCTAATCCGCCGCGACCCCGTGCTGTGGTACCGAAGGCACTCAGATCGGCTTTGCACCCTTCGCGCTGCAGCTGGCGAACTTGCCGTTCAAACGACACTTGACGGCCTTGGCGGGTGCCGCCGGACATTTGATGAACTTGCCCTTCGCGTCCTTGCACGGCGCGGCAAGGGCCGGGGTGGCGCCGATCGAAAAGGCCAAAAGGGTCGCGGCGAGGACTGCCTTACGCATACTGTATCTCCTGAAGCCCGCAATGGGCAGGAGCGGAGCCTAGCCGGTCGAATGCTCGCGTCAAATCATCCTTCTGCAGGATCGGCGCGGGCCACGTCGGTCGGATTTTTCGACGCAAGCGGCAGCGTAAAGACAAACCGCGCCCCCTGCCCCGGCGCGGAATCGACCGTCACATCCCCGCCCATCGCCCGCGCCAGCCGCCGCGCAATGTACAACCCCAGCCCCGATCCGCCCGCCTCACGCGGGTCAACCCGTTCGAACTTCTCGAAAATCCGCGCCTGATCCTCCAGCGCGATGCCCTTGCCCTGATCGGCGACGATGATCGCGGCGACATCGCCCTCACGCTCGGCGCGGACCCACACCATCCCGTCGGCGGGCGAATAGCGCACCGCATTGCCGATCAGATTGACCAGCACTTGCAACGCCCGGCGGAATTCGCCGGTCGCGGGCAGGACCTCGCCGAGTGTCGGGCGGTCGATCCGCACCTTCGCCTCAGCCGCGCGCACTTGCAGCAGGCCAGCCGCGCGGCGTGCGACATCGGCGAGGTCGAGCGCTTCATGCGCCACCACGAAATCGGGCCGCTCGATCGCCTGCAGATCGACCAGATCGTCGACCAGCCCCATCAAATGCCGCCCGGCACTCGCGATATCGGCGGCGTAATCGGCATAATCCTGCCGCAGCGGCCCTTCGGACTGGGCGTGGATGCTGTCGGCCTTGGCGATGATCCGGTCGAGCGGCAGGCGCAGCGCCTGGTCGAGCCGCGCGGCGAAGGCGGCGGTCACCGCGTCGGTCGCAGGCGGGGCCGCGACCGGCGGCACGCGCGCATCGTCGAGCATGTGCGCGGCACCCACGAAGCCCGCAAACGCCCCGCTCGCATCGGTCCGCACGTTCGCCGCCAGCCGCACCCCGCGCCCGGTATCGCGGATCGTCGCGGGTTGGTCGTCGAAACGCTGCTGCATCGCAAGCGCCCCCAGGATCGGGAACGCCCCGCCATCGCTCTCGCCAAGCACGAACAGCCGGGTCAGCGGCTGACCGAGCATCGCGGCCGCATCGAAGCCGTACAGCGCTCCCGCCGAAATCGTCAGGAAAGTGATCCGCAAGGCGCTGTCGGTCTCCCACAGCCAATCGGCCTCGCTGCGCAGGAAATCGGAGGCGCGCTCATCGGCAATCCCGCCCGGATGCCACGGCGCACGCGTACGCCAGCCGGTAATGGCCAGCCGCACGCCGACCGGCTCGGGCTGCGCCCGCACCCACAGTTCGAGGTCGCCGTCGCCATCGCCGACCACGATCCCGCGCGACACCAGGATGCCGAGCCGCTGCGCGAGCCGCGCCAGCGTCGCGATCTGCGGCACGGCGAGCGGCTGGCCGGTCCCGCCGCCAGCCCGGGCGTTAAGGTCGTGCAGCCGCTGATCGGCCTCGACCAACCGGCCATCGCGGTCGATCAGCCCGCGTACCGGCGGCAGCATCGGTTCATTGACGTTCATCGCTTGCGTCCCAGCGCAACCAGAGCGGCGCGATAATCGCGGTGTAAGAGCAACGGCGCAAGGGCATGGCGCGCCTCGATCGCCTCGACCGCGACGATCGCATCGAGTGCTTCGGCAAAGCGGTCGATGTCGCGGCGCGGATCAGCATCGCTCAGCGCGAGACCAATCCGCGCGATCGATTCGCGGTCGAGTTCGAGCGCGCGCAGCAACAGCCACAGCCGCTCGGCACCCGGATCGAGCACGACCTCGCGCGCATCCTCATAATCGAGGCCGAGCGCATGGGCAAGCAAGGCGACGAACAACGACAAACGGCGATCGGCCAGCGCCTCGGTCAGCAGGCCGGGCAATTCATTGGCTTGCGGGTCAAGCGCGGCGGCGAGGCGCAGCGCCGTCGCCTCCAGCCGGTCGCCCTCGTCATGCGCGGCAATGCTGCGGAGCGCCGCTTCGGCCAGCGCCCGGTCGAGCGCAGGCAGCGCCGCCCCAGCCGCTTCGGCAAAGCGTTCGCGCAACGCGGCGGCGATCCACCACACGAGCCGGTGGTGCAGTTCGGCAGGCAAATCGCTCGGGTTAGGCTGTCCGGGGGCGAGCGGCACACGGCGGCGGCTTTCGGCCGAGAGCAAGGCGATCGCGCTCGCCGCAACGACGCTGTCGCCATGCTGCGCCAGGCGCGGCAACAAGCTCGCGCGGTCTGGGTCTTCGGGCGCATCGCTGGGTAACGCTTCCGACAGCAGATCCTGCCGCACCCGCCCGAGCAGTTCGCGCATCAGATCGGCATCGCGCACCAGCCCCGCGCCGATCAGCCGTTCGAGGATCGCAGGCGATTCGGCCTCCAGCGTCGCGGCGAGCGCGCCGACATCGCGGGTGGCAAGCAAGCGCGCGGCATGACGGCGCAGCGCGGCCTCGATCCCGCTGGTCAGGTCCCCCAGCACCGCCGCCATCGCGAGTCGCGTGCGATCGTCGACCCGCGCATCCTCGTCCAGAAAGAAGTCGTCGATCGCGCCGTACAGCCGCGCATCGGCGCGCACGTCCGCCGCCGCTGCACGGGTCAGCAGCGCGGTGGCACCCCGACGGGCCCCATCATCCATGTCGCGACGTTCAATCGACATGGTCCCGTATCTAGAGCGGTGTCGTTAAGGCGAGACTAAGGCTTTTCGCGAAACGCCTCAATTGCTGCGGCCAGCGTCACGGCGGCGTAAAGGCCAGCGAGGGCCAGCGCGACCAGCGGTTCGCCCGCAACCAGCAACGGCAGCATCACAACCGGATACGCGGCGGGACTGGCCCACAACCGCCGCTGATGCTCGACCGGGGCGGCGCGCTCCAGCAGCACCGCCGCGATCAGCAAAGCAACGGCGAGGATCAGCCCGGCCGGCCGATCCGCTCCATAGCCGACCGACAGTGCCGCCAGCGCGGCAATGCCCGGCGCGACATAGTCGGTCACGCGCACCATCTGCGCCTCGTCGCGCACCCAGGCGAGCGACGCCGCGATCTTGGCACTCCCCATGCCGAGGCACGCCACCGCCATGCCGATCGCCGGATAGCCCCAGCCGATCGTCACCACACCGGCAACCGCCAAGGCCACCGCTGCAGCAAGTGGTGCGATCGTCGACACCACGCGGCCCATCAACGGCGGCAGCGCAAAGCGCACCAATGGCGCAAACAGGAAGCGGTCGGCCCAGCGCAGCGGCCGCGCGACCAAGGCCGCCACCGTGCCATTGCCGCGCTGCGCCAATGCCACCGCGCTGCGCTCGATCCCGTGCCCGACGGCCATGTGCGGATCGAGCCGCACCTGATCGGCCCCGGCTTGCGCCGCGACACGGAGCAGCGTCGACTGAAAATCATAGTCACGCGGCATCGCGGCGACCTCGGCGACACGCTTGCCATCGAGCAGGGCGAGCCCTGCCCAGGCCGCGTTGGCTCCGACGCGTTCGTAGCGCGCATCGTCCGGATCGGTCACCAGCAACATATCCTCGGGTGCTGCCGCCAGCGACTGGACCACGTCGCCGGTCGTCACCACGCCATCCGCCACGACCAACACGCGCGCCAGCGGGTGCAGCTTCTCGACCGCTTCGATCGCGGTCCGCACCGCATCGACCACGACGCCGCGCCGCCCGATCCGGCTGATCGCGCCGAGCAATTCGGGCGTCATCCGCGCCACCACCAGCACGATCTGCGTCGCACCCGCCGCCGCCAGCAGCCGCGCCTGAAACTCGATCAGCGTCAGCCCGCCGAACGGCAGCGTCGCGGCGAGCACGCCCGCGCGGTCATCGGCATCTTCGGTTGCGAAAATCAGTCCAGCCAGCATCGCTGGGCTGTTAGGGGCTAAGCGCGGTTAAGGCAAAGCCCGTTAGGCCTAGAGCCGTTCGACCGCGCGCCGCAGCCGCCGCAGCAGCCCGGCGTCCTGCGCGTCGCTTTCTGCGGCCTCGGTGGCGATTGCCATCAGCCGGATCGCGCCGAAACTCGCGGCGAGCCCCCGCAGGCGAAACGCCGCCGCGCGCCACGCGGCATCCCCCTCGGCCGCTTCGAGCGCGGTCAGGCCTCGCTTGACGCTGTCGAGAAACGCCTCGCGCAACTCCGCGATCAGCGCGGGCTCATCACCCACCGCTGCCGCCAATGTCGCATCGATTGCACCGGGATCATAAGCCATACGCTCTTTATAGCGGGCAACGCCTTAAAGTTCGGTTTCGCAATTCGCTTTGCGTGCGCGGCTTTCGTGGTAAACGATGAGCATGAACGGGGGTTCGCGTATCATAGACCTGCGGCCGCATGGTGCCGCACCAACCGGCGACGCGCGGGCGAACGCGCCGCTGCCGGAGGCGGAAGCTACGCCAGTGTATGAGCCCCTGTATGAAGAACCGATCGACCTGACCGAGCTTGCCGAAGAGGAAGCGCCTGCCCGCCGTGGCGCAGGTCCGTGGCTTGCGGCGCTCGGCACATTGATCGCGCTGGGCTGGGTCGGCGGGATGCTGTGGCTGTGCCGCGACAGCGTCGGCACACTCGCGCCGCCCGCGCTTGTCAGCTTCATCGCCGCTCTGTGCGTCCCGCCCGCGCTGATCGGCATTTTGCTGCTGCTCGCATTGCGGACCAGCAGCGCCGAGGCCAAGCGCTTCGGTCGCACTGCCCAAGCCATGCGGGCCGAGGCCGCGAGCCTGGAACGCACCGTCGCCGCTCTTTCGAACAGCATCGAAACCAATCGCGCCCAACTGGCGGAGCAAACCACGGCGTTGATGGCGATGGGTGATGGTGCAGTGCTGCGCCTTGCCACGGTCGGTTCGGGCCTGACCGAACAGGTCGCCGCCGCCGATTCGCACGCCACCGCGCTTGCCGCCGCGGCCGACGCCGCGCACACCCGGCTGCAAGTGCTGCTCGCCTTGCTGCCGCGCGCACATGGCGAGACCGAATCGCTCGCGCAATTGCTCAAGGCCACTGGCGTCACCGCGAGCGAACATGCCGCCGCGCTCGATGCCCAGCTCACCGCCCTCTCCGAGCGCGGTCGCGAAGCCGATGCGGTGGCGAACGGTGCCGCGCAGAAGCTCGCCGCGCACATCACCCGGATGGAGGCGACCAGCGAAACCGCCGGCGCACGGCTCGAGCAGGTCACCGGCGAGATGTCGAACGCGGTCGATGGCTTGCTCGGCCGCACCGCCGATGCGGTCGATGAAGCGCGCAAGGGTATCGCCGCGCAGGGCGACGCGATGCTGGCGATGATCGGCACGCATCAGGCCGCGCTCGATAGCGCTGCGCGCGACAGTGCCGAGGGCCTGGCCGCGCGGATCAGCGAGATCGAAACGCTGATCGAGCGTGTTGCCGCGCGCCTTGCCGAACAGCGTGACGCCAGCGACGCCATCGTCAGCGAGATCGACACCGGCATCGCGCGGGTCGGCGGATCGTTCGACGCTCTCCACGCACAGGGCGTCGAGCGCGCGCAAGCACTCGCCGCCTCGATCAGCGCGCTCGGTGGATCGGCCGATGCGATGACTGAGGCGCTCAAGACCGGCGACACGATGGCGACGGCTGCGATCGGCACGACCGAACGGCTGCTGCTCGCACTCGATTCGGCGGCGCGCGAGATCGACGAGACCTTGCCCGAGGCGCTTAACCGGCTCGACGACCGGATCGCCTCCAGCCGCAAGATCGTCGGCGCGGCGCGGCCTGAGCTGCTCGCGCTGGTGACGGCGGCGGAAAGCACGCACGACGCGATCGAAGCGATCGCCGAGGTCGTCGCCACGCAGCGCGATACGGTGAGCACGCTCGCCGAAACGCTGCTCGACACGTTAAGCGACGGCAAGATGAAGGCCGATGCACTCGGCGAAATGGTCGAGGAAACGATCGGCCGCACGCACCGGTTCGCTGAGGAAGCCGCCCCGCGCCTGGTCGAGGCGCTGCTGCGCGTCCGCGACACCGCCAGCGCTGCCGCCGACCGCGCGCGTGAAACCCTGGCCACCGTCATCCCCGAAGCCGCACAGGCGCTCGAACAACAAAGCGCCGCCGCAGTCGAACGCGCCGTCGCCAATACGGTGAAGCAGGAGATCGCCAGCATCGCCGCCGCCGCCGATGCCGCCGCCGATGCCGCCGGGCGCGCGTCGGAGCGTTTGACGCGCCAGATGCTCGCGATCGCCGATTCGACCGCGATCGTCGAATCGCGCCTCGAAGATGCGCGGATCGAGCGCGAGAATGCCGATCAGGATACGCTTGCGCGCCGCGTGTCGCTGTTGATCGAAGCGCTCAATTCGGCCTCGATCGATATCGTCAAAGCCTTCTCCAGCGATGTCTCGGACAGCGCCTGGTCCGCCTATCTCAAGGGCGACCGCGGCGTTTTCACGCGGCGTGCAGTACGCTTGCTCGATGCTGGTGAGGCGCGCGAAATCGCGCGGCTGCACGAGGAAGACCCGGCGTTCCGCGATCAGGTCAATCGCTACATCCACGATTTCGAAGCGATGCTGCGGCAGATCCTTTCGCAACGCGACGGATCGCCGCTTGGGGTCACGATCCTGTCGTCGGACATGGGCAAATTGTACGTCGCGCTGGCACAGGCGATCGAGCGCCTGCGCACCTGAGATTTCAGATCGCGCGGCGACCGAAGGCCGGACGGCGCTCCACCAGCGGGTTCGATTCGCGCTCCAGCATGGTCAGAGTCTTCTCGAACAACGGCCGCAGCGCGACGATGTCGGCCAGCGCCTCTTCCGGCGTATCGCGGCTCTCGACACAATCGCGCGCGATCGTCTCGATCCGTTCGGCCATCGCGCCAAGCGGCTCCGCCCCGAACTGGCGCGCTTCGCCTTTCAGCGTATGGGCGGGGATGACCATGCCAGCGGCACTCTGCGCGCGCATCGCGGCTTCGATCGCCGCGACCGACTTTACGCCGTCCTCGCGAAAATAGCCGAGGATGCGTACGAACCCGGCGCCGAGTTCAGCCCGCGCCCGCGTGAACACATTCCAGTCGATCAAGTCTCTATCGTCGAGCGACACGGATTTCTCCCGGCTCGGGCCCTATCGCCCGAAAGTATGACCGGGTGTAGCGCGCGCAAGTAAACGAGCGGTTGACGCGCACAATAAACATCGTGCGCGCGGACACGTTAGCTTGCTGTATTTTACGGCAAAGTCGGTCCGCGCCCGAGGCGCTACTACCGATCGAACGGGTTCTTCGGTGCGCGCAGTGTCAGGCGGACCGGAACCGCCCCAAAGCCCAGATCGCGGCGGATGCCGTTGATCAGATAGCGCTGATAGCTGGTGGGCAATTGATCGACCCGCGTGCCGAACAAGACGAAGCCGGGCGGCCGCGTCTTGGCTTGCGTCAGATAGCGCAGCTTGATCCGCTTGCCGCCGGGCGCGGGTGGCGGATTGGCCTCGACCGCCTTTTCGAACCAGCGGTTGAGCTCGCCGGTGCCGACGCGGCGCGACCACGCATCGCGCGTCTCGAACGCGACCTTCAACAGCGTGTCGATGCCCTTGCCCGTCGCGCCCGACACGGTCAGCACGGGCATCCCCTTGATCTGGCTAAGGCCCTCTTCGAGCGCGGCTTTGATCCCGTTGAACAGACTTGAGCCGTTCTCGGCGATATCCCATTTGTTGATCGCGACGATCAGCGCGCGGCCCTCCTGCAACGCGGCGTCGGCGATGCGCAGATCCTGCGATTCCAGCCCGCGCGTCGCATCGAGCAGCAGCACCACCACCTCGGCAAAGTCGATCGCGTGCAGCGCATCGGCGACCGACAGCTTCTCCAGCTTGTCCTGCACATTGGCGCGCTTTCGCATCCCGGCGGTGTCGATCAGCCGCACCTTGCGGGCATCCTCGCCCGGCTCGCGTTCGGGATCGTGCCAGATCCAGTCGACCGCGATCGAATCGCGCGTGATGCCGGCTTCCGGGCCTGTGATCAGTCGCTCTTCGCCGAGGATGCGGTTGATCAGCGTGGATTTCCCCGCATTCGGCCGCCCGATGATCGCGAGCTTGAGCGGCGCTTCCGGGCTATATTCCTCGTCCGCATCGGCATTGGGGATGTCCTCGCCCGCCTCGTCCTTCTCGGGCTCGATATAGGGCAGCAGCGCGTCGAACAATTCGACCAGGCCCTCGCCATGCTCGGCCGACAGTTCGACCGGATCGCCGAACCCGAGCGACAGCGATTCGAGAATGCCGTCCGCGCCTGCCTTGCCCTCGGCTTTGTTGGCGACGAGGATCACCGGCGTCTTCGATCCCCGCAGCCAGCGCGCGATTTCCTCGTCGAGCGGCACGAGGCCGACGCGCGAATCGATCATGAACAGCGCGACATCGGCCTGCGCGACCGCCGCCTCGGTCTGTTGCCGCATCCGGCCGGGCAGCGAGGCGGCGTCCTCGTCTTCATAACCGGCAGTGTCGATCACGCGAAAATCGAGGCCGACCAGTGTGGCGCGGCCCTCGCGGCGATCGCGCGTCACGCCGGGGCGATCGTCGACGAGCGCGAGCTTCTTGCCGACGAGACGATTGAACAGAGTGGATTTGCCGACGTTCGGCCGGCCGATAATCGCGACCACGGGGAGATTGGACATGCGCCCCCTTACGGGAAACGCACGCCTTCGTCACCCCGCCTCGGGGCCCATCACTTATAGGCGGTCAGGCGCCCCTTCTGATCGAGCACATAGAGCGTCGAATTCGCCACCACGGGCGGCAAGGTGAAGGCGGTTTTGGTGTTGATTACGCTGGTCACCTTGCCGGTATCGACCGAGGCCGAGGCGATCTGCCCTTCCGAATTGGTCAGGATCAAGCGATTGCCCGCCAGCACCGGGCCGAGCCAGGTGACCGGATTGGACTTTTTGGAGTCCTTGATCGTGCCGTCCTTCTTGGTCTTCTCGCTCTTGTAGCGGCGCAACTGGCTGATCCACCGCACCTTGCCGGTCGCGCGCGCCAGGCAGACGAGGCGGGCGTCGTCGGTGACGATAAAGACCCATTCACCCGCGACCCACGGGGTCGAGATGCCGGCGAAATTCTGCTCCCACAGGCGCTGGCCCGACACGATTTCGAGCGCGACCATGCGGCCGCCCTGCCCGACCGCGAAGACGATCCCGCGGTCGATCACCGGGTCGGCGTCGATATCGGCAAGCGAGGAAACCGAGGTCGAAATGGTCGAGCGCGACAGCGCGTCCTGCCACAGCGTACGGCCGTTCTCGTAGCGGTAGGCGTTGAGCTCACCCGAGGAGAAACCAGCGACTACCGTGCCCTGGCTCACCGCCGGCGCAGCGACGCCGAACACGCCCTGCGTCTCGATCGATCCCGACTGCGTCCATTGCACGCTGCCATCGGCCTGCGAGAGCGCGTAGAGCTGGTTGTCCTGGCTCAGGACATAGACTTCGCCATTGGCGACCGATGGCGCACCGCGCAGCGGCGCACCCGGCTTGGCGCGCCACGCGACCTTGCCGGTCGCGGCATCGAGCGCGACGACATCGCCCAGCCCGTCGGTCGCGAATACCTTGCCATCCTCAAAGCTGACCCCGCCGCCGAAGCGCGCGCTGCGCGACTTCTTGTCGGTGACGGCGATATTGGTGCTCCACACCGCCGCGCCATTGGTGGCCGAGAAAGCGTGGACGGTCGCGTTGACGTCGATCGCATAGAGCCGACCGTCGGCAATCACGGGTGCGGCGCCAAGCCGTTGCCGGTTACTGCCTCCGTCGATCGACGCACTCCAGGCGCGCGAGAGGTTGGTGCCGAGCGCCAGATTGCCGAGCGACTTGGCCGCATTGCCGCCGGGCTGTGCCCAGCTATCGTTCGCCGTCGCGGGCGGCACCAGCACTTCGACGCCGGCGATCGTCTTGTCGGCGCGCACGTCGTTTTCGCCGGCCAGGATCGCGATCCGCTGACCCAACACGGGGGTCTTCTTCTTACCCTTGAACGTCGCGCAGCCACTCAGCGCGACTGCGCCGACGGCGACGATCAGAAAACGGTTGGTCATCTTCATTGCGATTTCTGGTCCTTCGCCTGGGTAACGGCATCCACGCCCAATACGCCCGCCATCTGAACCGCACGTTGCCGCATGGTCTCCGAGATATCCGGCTCGCGCGCGATTTGCCCGAACAGCGTGCCCGCCAGATCGCGGCGGCCCATCCGCAGATAGGAAATCGCGACGAGCTCACCCGCGCTGCCGAACCACGGATTGCCCTTCACCGCGATGCCGCGCAGGCGCCCAACGACGACCTCGGGCTTCAGCGTATCGAATTCGGCGCTGGTCTGGCGGATCAAGGCGACATCGCGGAACGGCTGGCCGAGCGACGCATCGGTCGCGACTTGCGCGAATTTTGCCGCAGCACCGCGCAGGTCCTGCTTTTGCAGCAGAATGTCGGCCTGGCTCATCAGCGCGAGCGCGCGATAGCCGCCGACGCTCGACCCGGCGAGCGCGGTCAGCTTGCCTTGCGCCGCGTCGGGATGCGCGCCGCCGATATCTTCATAGGCCTTGGACAGCGTCTCACCTTCTTCGCCAGCCGCCTCCAATTGGTGCGACCGCCACAACAGCCACCCGCCGAACGCCAGCAAAGCGAGCACGACGACGCCGATCGCCACCTTGCCATAGCTGCGCCACGCCTTGGCGAGCTGATCGCGGCGCAGTTCCTCATCGACTTCGCGCAGAAACGCAGCATCGGTATTCGGCGGGACAGCCAAGGGGAGAACTCCATCGGGAAAGGGTGTGGAAGGCGCGGACCTTAGCGCCGCGCCGCGCCAAACAAAAGCGTTCAAAAAACGCAGGCTTTTCAGTCCTTCGGTACGTAAATCTGTTCGATTCCCGGGAAAGTGCGCGTACGCACATCGGCGGCATAGGATGCGACCGCGGCGGAAATACGGCCTGCCAGATCGTCGAACTTCTTCACGAAGCGCGGCGTGCGTTCGAACAGGCCGAGCATATCCTCCGCCACCAGCACTTGCCCGTCGCACTGTGCCGAGGCACCGATGCCGATCGTCGGGCACGCCACGACGCGCGTAATCTCGATCGCGATCGGCTCGACCACGCCCTCGATCACGATGGCAAAGGCACCTGCATCGGCGATCGCGACCGCATCGGCGACGATCTTCGCGGCCTCGGCCTTGCTGCGCCCGCGCGCGCCGTACCCGCCCAGCGTGTTGACCGCTTGCGGGGTCAGGCCGACATGCCCCATCACCGGGATGCCGCGTTCGGACAGGAATTTGACGGTCGGCGCCATCGCGATCCCGCCTTCCAGCTTCACCGCCGCCGCGCCGGTCTGCTTGAGCAGATAGGCGGCGCTTTCGAACGCCTTTTCCGGGCTCGCTTCATAACTGCCGAACGGCATGTCGATCTCGATGATCGCATGATAGCTGCCGCGCACCACCGCCGCGCCGTGCGCAGCCATCATTTCGAGCGTGACCGGCACCGTCGACGGCAGACCGTAAACGACTTGCCCTAACGAATCCCCGACCAGCAGCATGTCGCAATGCGGATCGAGCAATTGCGCGGTGCGCACGGTGTAGGCGGTGAGCATCACCAGCGGCTCCCCACCCTTCTGCTTGCGGATCGCCGGGACCGTCAGCCGCTTCATCGGCGCGGGCGTCGGATTGGCACGGCTGGTGGCGGTGTCGAGCGTGAAAGTCGTGGACATGGCGCGCGGCATAGCGAGTTCGCATCGGTGCCGCCAGCGCCGAACCGCCGCCATGTTTGGATTGATTGACTCAATGTTATATTTTTCATACATTGCGTTCATTGATTCGAACATGGGGAGATGAAAATGCCATACCGGGAAAAAATCGCGTGGATCTCCGTCATCAGCACGATCGCGATTTGGGGCGGCTTCTTCGGCTTCATGGCGCTGACGCGCGGGCGTTATCCCGGATTGACCTACGCGCTTGGTTTCGTGGGCGCGGTGGTACTGCAGGCCATTCTGGTCGCCGCAGCGGCGATCGTCACCGCGATCCTCTCGCCCAAGGAAGCAAGCGCCAGCCGCGACGAGCGCGACCGCACAATCTCGCGCCGCGCCTATGCGGTTGCCTACCCGGTGTTGCTGACACTGGTGCTCTGCGTCGTCGGCAGTATGCACCTCGGCGTCGGCAAGATCGGTATGGCGTACGGGATCGTCGGCGCGATCATCATCGCCGAAATCGTCCATTATACCGTGCAGATCGCTGGCTATCGGATGGGTGCTTGAGAATGGCCAAACCCGCCATCACCAATCAGATCCGCACGCTGCGCTTCATGGCGGGCGAGATGACGCAGGCCGAACTCGGCGAACGGATCGGCGTCACGCGCCAGACGATCGCGGCGATCGAGGCGGGGAAATACTCGCCGACACTGGAGGCCGCGTTCCGCATTGCGCAAGTGTTCGGCAAACCGCTCGACGATGTGTTCCAGTGGCAGGGCTGATCGCTCAGCCAAGCCACCCGCGCTTTTGCGCATGGTCGGCGAACCAGATCTGAAACACCGCCACCGCCGCGATGAAGATCGGGAAGGCGGTGGCGGTCCACGCGCCCTTCACCGCGATCAGATCGGTCGCGACGAAGGCCCAGCCGAACACGACCACGACCGCGACCAGCGACACGACGAAGATCGGATGCGCATGGCGCGACCGCCCGACTAAGGCCACGCCGCCGAGCAGCCCGGTCCACACCGCGACCCCGTACGCCAAGACTTGCCAGAACGGCTGGCTGGCGCGCAGCGCACGGTCATACGCACTGAGCCGCGCCACCGCCGCCGCATCCATCGTGCGATCGGTGTAGAACATGAAGACGCCGATCGCGCCCCACGCCAGGATCAACCCCGCCACGCCCCAGAACCACAGCGGTGCCCTCGCCCGTCCGGCCATATCCGTTACTCCCCCATTTCCCCGCGCGGGAGGATGCGCGTTCGGCTGCGACCTGACAAGCACGTCACTGCGCGGCAGTGCGACTCGCCTTTGCGCCAAGGGCCAGGCGTGACATCATGACTCGGCGGCTGTGCTGATCGCCGATTCCCATCGCATCGCATCGGACGCACACCCCGTGCGTCCGCGCAAAGGAGGACGACATGGCCTATGTGACCACCACCGACGGCGCAGAAATCTATTTCAAGGACTGGGGCCCGAAGGACGCCCAGCCGATCGTCTTCCACCACGGCTGGCCTTTGTCGTCCGACGATTGGGACACGCAGATGCTGTTCTTCCTGGACAAGGGATACCGCGTCGTGGCGCATGACCGGCGCGGGCATGGCCGATCGTCGCAAATCGATAAAGGCCATGACATGGATCATTACGCCGCCGATGCCGCCGCCGTCGCCGAGCATCTCGACCTGCGCAACGCCGTGCACATCGGTCATTCGACCGGCGGTGGACAGGTCGCGCGGTATGTCGCCAGATACGGCGAGCCGCAGGGGCGCGTGGCCAAGGCGGTGCTGGTTGCTGCCGTCCCCCCGATCATGCTGGTCGGTGATGCCAATCCGGAAGGCACGCCGATGGAAGTGTTCGACGGACTGCGCAAGACGCTCGCTGAAAATCGCGCGGCCTTTTTCCAGGATTTGGCGGCAGGCCCCTTCTATGGGTTCAACCGGCCACATGAGGCAAAGTCCGACGCGGTCGTCCAGAATTGGTGGCGTCAGGGCATGATGGGCAGCGCACTCGCCCACTATCTCGGGATCAAGGCCTTTTCGGAGACCGACCAAACCGAAGATCTCAAGGCGATCTCCGTCCCCACGCTGGTAATGCAGGGCGATGACGATCAGATCGTGCCCTACAAGGGTGCTGCGCTCCTGCAGGCCAAGCTACTCCAAAACGCCACGCTCAAAATCTATGAAGGCTATCCGCACGGGATGCTGACGACGCACGCCGACGTCATCAATCCCGATCTGCTGGCCTTCATCCAAGGCTGACTTTCGAGCAATCGGGAGCAGGGCGGCACCAGACACGCCGCCCTGCCCTTTTCGGGATCCGTCAGCTTTTCGTCAGGTGCCGGGCGCAGGCCGCACGCACCGGCTCCGCCCTGCCGCTTGCGGTGATTACCGGCTACAAGCGCGTAGTAGAAGGGACGGACATCGACAATGCGCCTGCTCCTGGTTGAAGATAATGCCCGTCTGGCAAGACTGATCCGCGAAGGTCTGGACCAGCAAGGCTTCGCGGTCGATTGGTGCGAAACGGTCGATGGCGCCGAACATGCGCTGAAGATCAACGATTACGACTTGCTGCTGCTCGATCTCGGCCTTCCCGATGGCGAGGGCCTCGATCTGGTCCGCGCGCTGCGGCGGCGGCGGGACACGATGCCGATCCTGATTCTGACCGCGCGCGGCGGGCTCGATGACCGGGTGTTGGGCCTCGATGCGGGGGCCGACGATTATCTGGTCAAGCCGTTCCAGATTCCGGAGCTGGCGGCACGATGTCGCGCGTTGCTGCGGCGACCGGGGGCGTCGCTTGGGACCGAACTGACCTTCGGGAACGTGATTTTGCATTCGGCGGAACGCGCTGTCACGGTGGCGGGCGCTGCGATCGAAGCCACGCCGCGCGAAGTCGATCTGCTCGAATGCCTGCTGCGCCGCGCGGGCCATGTCGTCGCCAAACCCGCACTGGAAGGGGCACTCTACGCAATGGATGCCGAAGTGACGCCGAATGCGCTGGAGGCGTGCGTTTCGCGGCTGCGCAAGCGCCTGACAACGGCCGGGGCCGACGTGCAAATCCGCACCGTCCACGGCGTCGGCTACGCGCTGTTCGCGCCCGTCGCGGTCCATGGATAAAGCCGGCAACAGCAAGAAAGGCCCGGTCGGTCCGACGCTATTCCGGCAGATCGCAACGCGACTGGCCGCCTTCACCCTGCTGTTCGCATTGCTCGACGTCGGCATCGTCATTGTCACCTATAGCAGCCAGCCCGAATCGCTCGCGCAGGAACTGCTGACGCTGGAGGCCAGCAAGGCCGAACGCGCGGCGGCCTTGGCACCCGCCCGGCTGACCGGGCCGCCCGGAGCGGAACATTGGGCGGCCCGCTATATCGACCCCGGTGCGGAGCGGCCGACCACGCCGCTAGCACGCGCCGATGCGACCAGCGGTATCCTGATGGACTGGACGCGCCGCGAACGCATTCCCGGCGGATACCGGATTTCCGGCGTCCGTTCGGTCGTGCAGAACGGGCAGCAGCGCTGGCTATTCATGCAGTTCGAGGGCGACGGTATCCGGCCGTACGTGCCCGTGATCGTCAACGAAATCGTGCAGCATGTCCTCCTGCCGCTGATCCCGCTGTCGCTGCTCCTGCTGCTATTCAACATTGTCGCCGTGCGCCGCGTCCTTCAGCCGCTGCGCCGCGCGGAGGCCGAAGTCGATGCACTCGACCCCGACAACGTCCTGCTGCGCCTGTCCGAAGTGCCCGAGCCGCGCGAGGTCAACACCCTCGTACGTGCGGTCAATCGCGCGCTCACCCGGCTCGACGAAACGATGGCGATCCTGCGCGGCTTCACCGCCAATGCCGCGCACGAACTGCGCACCCCGCTATCGATCATGCAACTCTCGCTCGACAAATTGCCGCCGAGCCCGTTGCGGGATGACCTGCAGGCGGACACGCACCATATGGCGCGTCTGGTCGGCCAGATGCTCGATCTGGCGCAAGCCGATGCGCTGGCGGTCGAACCCGATACGATTGTCGATCTGGCCGATATCGGTCGCGAGATCGTCGCTGCGATGGCCCCCAAGGTGTTCGAAGCGCAGCGCGACCTGCGCTTTGAAAGCATTGGCGATACGCGCGCCCTCGGCCACGGCGAAGCGATCTATCGCATCTATCGCAATCTGATCGACAATGCCTTGGCCCATGCCCCCGGCGACACCCCGATCGAAGTGACCGCCGGGCCGGGTCCACAGATTTGCGTGCGCGATCACGGCCCCGGCATCGCGGACGAAGACCTGCCACACATCTTCGAGCGCTTCTGGCGGAAGGACCGGCGCAAGACCGATGGCGCGGGCCTTGGCCTCGGCATTGTGCAGCGGCTCGCGCAGGCGCATGGCGGCGCGATCACGGTTGAAAATGCACCGGGCGGCGGCGCGCTGTTCCGCGTCACATTCGCCGGACCCGACCATGCGTGAGCCGCAGGCGCAGAAAGACGAGGACTGACTGGACAGCTATCTGCTCTTGTTCGTGATCGTGTTCGGCGTGAACCTCCTGCCGGCCTTCGGCCCGCCGACCTGGTCGATCATCGTCCTGTACGGGCTTGGCACGCAGATGCCGACGGTCGGTATCATCCTGACCGGAGCGCTTGCCGCCGCACTCGGTCGGTTCGTCCTCGCCCATGCCTTCCGGATGCTGGGTCGGCGCGTTCCGGCACGAATCCGCGGCAATCTCGCGGCGGCACGCGAGGCGCTCGAACGCAACAAGCGCGGCGGATTGGTGGCGCTGGGATTGTTTGCGCTGTCGCCGCTCCCGTCTGCACAATTGTTCGAGGCAGCTGGCCTGGCGCACGTCCGTCTCGCTGGCTTCACCGCCGCCTTTTTCGCCGGGCGGCTGGTGTCGTATACGATCTACGCGGTGACCGCGAAGGGCATCCAAAAGACCTCGCTGGGCGAGCAATTCCTGCAATCCTTCACCAGCCCGGCGAGCATCGCCCT
>JAIXZV010000411.1 GCA_027489365.1 Sphingomonadales bacterium | reverse complement strand
CTCGGCCCGCATCCGCGGCGTCGGCACGGTGGGTGACAATCCCGGCCTCGAAAGCTCGGTCGCGGTGTTCATCGATGGCGTCTATCGCAGCCGCACTGGCGTCGGCCTCAACGAACTCGGCGAAATCGACCGCGTTGAAGTGCTGCGCGGGCCGCAGGGCACGCTGTTCGGCCGCAACGCCTCGGCCGGCCTCATCAACATCATCACGCGCGCGCCGGAATTCAAATTCGGCGGCAATGCCGAGGGGACGTACGGCAATTACGACCAGAAGCGCCTCGCGCTCGGCCTGACCGGGCCGATCACCGACACGCTCGCCTTCCGCGTCGACGGTGTCTACGTGAACCGCGATGGTTTCTACAAGAACGTGACCCAAGGCGGCGGCAGCGAAGCCCGCGTCAACGATCGCGATCGCTACTTTGTCCGCGGGCAATTGCTGTTCAAGCCGACCGCCGACTTGAGCTTCCGCCTGATCGGCGATTATTCGCACCGTAAGGAAAGCTGCTGTGGCGCGACCTATTACGGCCAGGCGCAGACCTTCGACCCGACCGCCAACGCCGCACAGGCGAACGGCAGCAGCGTCAACGCCGACGGCGCGGTATCGGTCAGCGATGCCAACCCGATTGTCGATATCCTGCGCCGCGCCGGGGCGGCCTATCCGCTTGCGGGCAGCACGCCAAACCCGTTCAACCGCGAAGTCGCGCTGACCCCGGGGCAGACCTATCGCAACACCACGGTCGATTACGGCGGCTCGCTGCAGGCTGACTGGAACCTCGGTGGCGCCACGCTCACCTCGATCACGGCGTATCGCGAATATAAGTCGGGCAATGCCGGCGACGTCGATTACACCAATGTCGATCTCACCAACCGCGCGGCCGACGGCAAAGCCTATCGCCAGTTCCGCACCTTCACGCAGGAAGCGCGCCTGCAGGGCTCGGCGTTCGACGGCAAGCTCGATTGGTTGGTCGGCGGCTTCTATTCGAACGAGCGTCTGCGCGTCGTCGATAATGCCGTGTTCGGGTCGCAATATGGCTCCTTCGCCGCTTGCCGCCTGGTCGCCAACATCAGCACCAACCCGATCCTGCAGAACAACGCCGCACCCGGCTGTCTCTCGGCGACCGGTCGCGCGACGATCACCGGTGCGTTCGGTGGTGCAGGCCCGCTCGCCTCGGCGGTGCTCGCCGGGCTCGATCGCCTGTCGACCGTCAACAATGTCGGCGACAATGGCTCGGTCTATCGCCAGAAGAGCGAGAATTTCGCCTTCTTCACGCACAACATCTTCCGCATCACCGACACGCTCTCGCTGACGCTGGGCGGCCGCTACACGCATGAGGCGAAGGATTTCGGCGCGAACTTCAACAACACCAACACGGTCTGCCCGGTGCAGCAGGCGAACCTCTCGCCGCTGCTCGCCAGTGCGAACGTTCCTGCGGCGGCCAAGACCTATATCGGCGGCATCCTGACGCTGACCTGCACCGGCAATTCGTCGTCGCAGCTCAACGCGCTCAATCTGCAGGACAATTTCGGTGAAGGTAAGGTCACCGGCACGGCGGTCCTGTCGTGGAAGCCGATCCCCAGCCTGCTGACCTACGCGTCCTACGCCAAGGGTTATAAGGCTGGCGGCTACAACCTCGATCGTTCGCCGCTCGGTGGTGCCAACGGCGTGTTCGGCCCGCGCAGCAACGCCGATGCCTCGGGGCTGAAGTTCGATGCAGAGACGGTCGACAGCTATGAACTCGGTGCCAAGTTCAAGACGCGCGGCTTCACCCTGAACGTCGCGGCGTTCCGCTCGGAGTTCAAGAACTTCCAGCTCAACACCTTCAACGGCTCGGTCTTCGTCGTGCAGAACATCCAGGGCTGCTCGACCAGCCTGAACGGCGGCGACACCGACAATCTGGCCTCGACCGGCCAGTGCACCGGCAGCGCCAACAAGCCCGGCGTGATCTCGCAGGGTGTCGAACTCGAAGCGACGATGACCCCGATCCGCCAGTTGCAGGTGACGGCCGGCTACACCTATGCCGACACCAAATTCGCCCGCAATCTGGTCGGCAATGCGGCAGGGGCTCCGCTCGATCCCGCACTGTTCCTGCTGCCGGGCAGCCAGATGTCGAACGCACCGAAGCATGTCGTCACCACGTCGGTGGCGTGGACGCCGGAACTCGGCTCGAACGGCCTGTCGGGCCTGGTCTATGTCGATAGCCGCCTGACCTCGGACTATAACACCGGATCCGATCTTGCGCCGGAGAAGAAGCAGGACGGTTTTGCCCTGGTCAACGCACGCATCGGCCTGCGCGGGCGTGACCAGCTTTGGGCAATCGAGTTCTGGTCGCAAAACGTGTTCAACAAGCAATACATCCAGGTCGCGTTCAACACGCCGTTCCAGGGGGCGGGTTCATCGGCCAACGTCGCGGCCTTCGGCGGCACCGGCAACGCGCTCTACTCGGCCTTCCTCGCCGAGCCGCGCACCTACGGCCTGACGCTGCGCTCGCGGTTCTGAGCTGGCACTTATGACGAAATGCGGCCCGTCCCTCTGATCGAGGGGCGGGCCGTTTTCGGTTCACCGGCCGCTTGCCCCCAAGTGCCGTCCCGCCGACCAGGGGCGATTCGGCGCTCCGCAAGGATTGAACGCTTCCGCGCGCGCAGCGTCGCGTCGCCGCACGTGAAGGGCCTCGACGGTTTCGCCCTGACTTTACACGCGCACCCGGCTGGTTACTTGGATCGCCTCGCGCTCGGCTCCTGCGCCCGGCACTTGGTATAAAAAGGCAGATCGTCAGGGTTTCCGGTCGCAATGAACTATCGCCATTCCTTCCATGCCGGCAACAGTGCCGATGTCGTGAAGCACTCCCTGCTGATCGCTCTGGTGCGGGCCTTGCAGCAAAAGCCGGGCGCGCTGACCCTGATCGACACCCATGCCGGCTGCGGGTTGTATGATCTCGGCGGCGAACAGGCCGGGCGTACCGGCGAGTCGCTACAGGGCGTGCTGCGCGCCTTTGCCGACTCGAATCCCTTGCTGAACGACTATCGCGCTGCCGTCCAAGCGGTGAATGTCGGGGCCGAGCCACATTTCTACCCCGGCTCGCCCAGGATTCTGGCGCAGCTTCTGCGCTCGCAGGACTTCCTGATCCTGAACGAAAAACACCCTGAGGATGCCTATACCCTGCGCGGCGCGATGCGCGGCACCGCGGCTGCCGTTCACGAGCGCGACGCTTATGAGCTTTGGCTGGCGCTGCTGCCGCCGCGCACCGCGCGCGGGGTCGTGCTGGTCGACCCGCCGTTCGAACAGACCGACGAACGCGCACGCATCACCGCCACCCTCGCCGCAGCGCACCGCAAATGGGCGCATGGCGTGACGGTAATCTGGTATCCGCTGAAAGACCGCGCCACACAGTGGCGGTGGAAAGAGCAGTTACGGGGGCTCGGCATCCCGAAATTTCTGTGCGTGGAGCATTGGTTATACGACGACGATCAGCCCGGCATCTATAACGGCGCGGGCCTTTATATCGTCAACCCGCCCTACGCCTTCACGCAAGCGCTGCCGCCACTGCTGGAAGCGCTGCGCGCCGCGCTGGCACCTGCGGGGCATAAAGGCGAGCTCGTAACCGATTGGTTGGGCGCTTGAAATAGGCTTGCATCGCCCCTTTTCCCAGAGGGCGAGCCCGCCCGCCAGAGCCGGATGACTCCACTTTTACCCGTTCGTGTCGAGCGAAGTCGAGACACCCTGCGCAGCGCTTGGGGCATGTTTCTCGACTTCGCTCGAAACGAACGAATAGGGCTTGTTTCAAGCAAAAATGATCCGAATCTAAGCCGGCGGCTGCCACAGCTCCACGGCATTGCCCTCGGGATCGTGAATCCGCGCGAACCGGCCGGTGCTGGGATCATCCCATTCCGCCTTGGTCTCGACCGCAATGCCCGCGGCGGTGAGCGAGGCGATCAGCGCGTCTATCTCCGACACGCGCAGGTTAAGCATGAACTGCTTGTCGGCGGCGAAGTAATCGGTGTCGGCCTTGAACGGTGCGAACACCACCGGACCGCCCTGTGTCGTCCAAGACCATTCGTCGGGTGTCCCGCCCGGCGTGGAGACGCAGCCCGCGCCGATGCCGAGATGCGTCTTGTACCAGGCCGACAAAGCATCGGGATCGTGACTGCGAAAGAAAAGCCCACCAATTCCAAGTACCGGCATAGATCCCCCCGACCTTGCAACCGCTGTCCTACAGCGTCGCACCGATGCTATGGTGGACCTGCTCTTTCAGACCGTCAATCGTCGGCGGCATTGGTCATCGCACGCCAGAACCTCCGCGCCGCCCACATGTCGAATTCGACCGCGTTTATGCCTAACTTTCCGGGAAGAGGCTCAGGCCGCGTCGGCCATCCGCTCGCCCGCCGCCGCACCCAGCAAGCGCCGTTCGATCGTCTTCAACCGCGTCGCCGCCGCGATCTTGTCGCCGGTCAGATCGGTCAGATAGAAAGTATCGACCGCGCGCTCGCCATAGGTCGCGACATGCGCCGAATGGATCGTCACCTTCGACTGGAACAGCGCGTGCGCCAGTTGGTGGAGCAGCGCGGGCCGGTCGCGCGCGTTGATCTCGATCACGGTGAAGCGGTTCGACGCCTTATTGTCGATCAGCACGTTGGGCGCGATCGCAAAGGCCTCCGCGCGGGGGCGGGGCAGGGGCTTCGCCATCAGCCGGTCGATCATCTTGCCGCGATTGGCGAGCGCATCCTCGATCGCTTGCTTCAGCCGCGCCAACTGCGTCGTCTCGGCGAACGGGCGGCCGAACGGGTCCTGCACCAGGAAATTGTCGAGCGCCATGCCGTCGCGTGTGGTGTGGATCCGCGCGTCGATGATGTTGCCGCCCGCCACGCTGATCGCACCCGCAATGCGGTAGAACAGCCCGGGATGATCGGCGGCATAGATCGTCACCAAAGTCGCGCCGCGTTCGGGATAGACTTGCGCCGCGATCGAGAGCTGTGCGTCTCCGGCCTCGGCGATCAGGCGCGCATTGCCCGCGATCACGTCCTCGGGCTCGGCCACCCAATAGGGTTCGGGCAAGCGCCGCACCAATTGCTCGAACGCCGCCGCATCCCAGCCGAGGATCGCCTGCAGCGCCTCCTGCTTGGCGGCGATCCGCTCGCCGCGCCCGCGTTGCTTGTGGCCCAGGCGCAGCACTTCTTCGGCGGCTTCATACAGGTCGGATAGCAACTGCCGCTTCCACCCGTTCCACACGCCGGGGCCGACCGCGCGGATGTCGACCACGGTCAGCACCAGCAACAGCCGCAGCCGCTCGGGGCTCTGCACGATCTCGGCGAAATCGAGGATCGTCTTGAAATCCGACAGGTCGCGCTTGAACGCCGTCGCCGACATCAGCAGATGCGCGCGCACCAGCCACGCGACAGTCTCGGTCTCGGCGGGTGACAGGCCGAAGCGCGGCGCCAATTTATGTGCGACCTCCGCACCCAGCACCGAATGGTCGCCGCCGCGCCCCTTGGCGATGTCGTGCAGCAGCACCGCGACGTAGAGCGCGCGCCGCGACACGATCTGCTTGAGCACCGCCGCGCACAGTGGGTGATCGGTTTCGAGTTCACCGCGCTCGATCTGGCTGAGTAGCCCGATCGCGCGGATCGTGTGTTCGTCGACGGTGTAATGGTGGTACATGTCGAACTGCATCTGTGCGACGACGCGGCCGAAATCGGGCACGAAGCGGCCGAACACCCCTGCCTCGTTCATCCAGCGCAGCACTGTTTCCGGGTCGCGGGGAGAGGTCAGCACGTCGAGGAATAGAGCGTTGGCAGTCGGGTCCTGCCGGATGTCGTCGGCCAGCTTCGCGTCGCGCGCCGCGGTGCGCATCGTCAGCGGGTGGATTTCGAGGCTGTGCTTGTCGGCCAGCGCGAACAGTTCGAGCAAGCGCACCGGTTTCACCCGAAAGAAATCGTCGTTCGGGATGGCGAGCCGCCCGCGATCGATCAGAAACCCGTTCAACTTACGCGGGCTCCGCCGCAACATCGGCAGCCCGAACCGCCGCCCCCGCGCCGCAAACTTCTGGTCGAGATGCGCCAGGAACACGCCCGTCAAATCCCCCGCCGTCCGCGCCTGCAGGAAGTAATAGTGCATGAAACGCTCGACCTTGGACTTACCCGGCCGGTCGGCAAAGCGCATCCGCTCGGCGATCTCGCGCTGGAGGTCAAACGTCAGCCGGTCCTCGGCGCGGCCCGAAATGGCGTGGAGGTGGCAGCGCACCGCCCACAGGAAATTCTCGGCGCGGTGGAACTGGCGATATTCCTCGCGGCTGAGCAACCCTGCCTCGACCAAGTGCGCCGGCTCGCTGACGTTATAGGCATATTTGCCGATCCAGAAGAGCGTGTGCAGATCGCGCAAGCCGCCCTTGGCTTCCTTGACGTTGGGCTCGACGACATAGCGCGTATCGCCCATCTTGCGGTGGCGCACGTCGCGCTCGGCGAGCTTGTCGGCGATGAACTGGCGCGCGGTGTCGGCCTGCACCTCGACCTTGAAGCGCCGCGCCGCCTCTTCGTACAAAGCGGTGTCGCCCCAGACATAGCGCGCCTCAAGCAATGCGGTGCGGATCGTCACGTCGCTCTTCGCCTGGCGCACCATTTCGTCGAGCGAGCGGCTGCTATGCCCGACCTTCAGCCCCAGATCCCACAACGCATACAGCATCGTCTCGATCACTTGCTCGGCCCATCCGGTCTGTTTCCAGGGGGTGAGGAAGCCGATGTCGAGATCGGAATAGGCCGCCATCTCGCCGCGCCCATAGCCGCCGACCGCGATGATCGTCAGCCGCTCGGCGGCGGTCGGGTTGCTGTTGGGGTAAAGCCGCTGGACGGTGAAATCGTAGATCAGTCGCAGCAATTGGTCGGTCAGGAACGCCTGTGCCGCTGCGATCTCCAGCCCGCGCGAGGGATGCTCGATCAAGCGCCGCACGATTTCCGCGCGGCCAGCATCAAGCGCTGCTTTGAGCACCGCGGTCGCGCCGCTACGCAACGCCGCCTTATCGCCGTCCAGCGCAGCAAGCGCATCACCAAGGGAACGCCGGTCGATGATCGCGCGGCGCTGCGGAACGGAATCGAAGCGGGAAGACATTGAAGAGCAGATAAGGTGTTAGGGGACGCGCGTCCACGACACCGCGAAAGCTGCACGCCACCGGCGAGCACCGTTGCGCGCTGACCCGCTCCCCCTGAGCATCGGTACCGCGCAAAAAAAGGGCGCCCGATGCTCGGGCGCCCCTCCAGTTCCAACCGCGCTTGGGACCGGCTCGACCTGTTCGGAAGATTACATGCCGTTCGCAAGGTTGGTGTCGGGATCGTTGGTCCGCATGTCCTTCGCCTTCGCGTCGCCAGTTTCGCGTACGGCGTCGGCCTTGTTCTCGAGCGCGTCCTCGGCGGCATCAGTGGTGGCGTTGTCGGCGGCGGCTTCCAGATTATCGGCAACGGCGCCGGCGTTTGCCTCGATCGCATCCGCTGCGTTCTCGCGCGGGGTGGAATTGCAAGCCGACAAGGCCGCCAGACCGGCAGCAAGTCCAAGAACCATCATCTTCTTCATTGTTGATCACCCTGTTGTAAGAGGCGCGAACGCCGTGACGGCATAATCATCGACAATGGGCTTGGTTCCGTCTGGTCTCGGCGACGCGATGCCAGGCCACCCTATTGGCGCGACAACGCCTTCAGCCGGTAGAGCACCTCTAGCGCCTCACGCGGGGTGAGGGCATCGACGTCGAGCGTTTCGACCTCGGCGCGGATCGCGTCGCATTCTTCCTCGGCGACTTCCATTGCCGCAGCGAACAGCGGCAAATCGTCGAGCCCCGCAGCAAGCCCACCGGTCTTGGCACGGCCAGCCTCCAGCTTCGCTAGCACCGCCTTCGCGCGCGCGATCGTTACGGGCGGCAAGCCGGCGAGCCGCGCGACCGCCAGGCCGTAGCTGCGATCGGCAGGCCCCTCGGACACCTCGTGCAGCAGCACCAGTTCACCCTTCCACTCGCGCGCGCGGACATGGTGGAGCGTCAGCGCATCGCAGCGTTCGGCAAGCCGCGTCAGTTCATGATAATGCGTCGCGAACAGGCAGCGGCAGCGATTGTCCTCATGGATCGCCTCGACCACCGCCCAGGCGATCGCGAGGCCATCATAGGTCGATGTGCCGCGCCCGACCTCATCGAGGATGACGAAGCTGCGCGGCGTTGCTTGCGCCAGAATCGCGGCGGTCTCGACCATCTCGACCATGAAGGTCGACCGCCCGCGTGCGAGATTGTCCGATGCGCCGACGCGGCTGAACAACCGATCGACCAAGCCCAATTTGGCCGAGGTCGCGGGGACATAACTACCCGCCTGCGCCAGAACCGCGATCGCCGCGTTCTGCCGCAGGAAGGTCGATTTGCCGCCCATGTTCGGCCCGGTGACGAGCCACAGCCGCGAGTCCTCCGACAGCCGACAGTCGTTCGCCACGAAACGTTCGCCGCGTTTCGCCAGCGCATCCTCGACCACCGGATGCCGCCCGCCGACGATCTCGAAACAGGCATGATCGACCAAAGCCGGTCGCGCCCAGCCACCCTCGGTCGCGCGCTCGGCGAGGCCCGCCGCAACATCGAGCCGTGCCAGCGCATCGGCAGTCGCGGCGATGCTCTCGCGCCGGTCGAGCGCGGCTTCGATCAGATCTTCGAGATGGGCCGCCTCGGCCGCGAGCGCATGGGCACCCGCTTGCGTCACCTTGGCGGCGACTTCGTGCAGTTCGGGAGCATTGAAGCGAACCGCGCCCGCCATCGTCTGGCGGTGGGTGAAGCCGCTGTCGGGCTTCATCAACCCATCGGCAAAGCGCGCCGCGACTTCGATATGATAGCCGAGCACGCCGTTATGCCGGATCTTCAGCGCAGCAACGCCGGTGCGGGTGCGATACTCGGCTTCGAGCGCGGCGATCGCGCGCCTGCCGCCCGCGCCCGCATCGCGCAAATCGTCGAGCGCGGCGTCATAGCCCGGCGCAATATAGCCTCCGTCCGACGCATCGATCGGCGGCGCGGCGACGAGCGCGCGGGTCAGCAAATCGATCAGCGCGCCATGTCCGCGCAAAGCGGGGGCAAGCTCGGCGAGCAGGGCAGGGGGCTGGTCAATCTTGCCGAGCCGCTCGCCCAGCCGCCACGCACCGTCGAGCCCGTCGCGAAGCTGCCCGAGGTCGCGCGGGGATCCCCGACCCGCAGCGAGTCGCCCAAGCGCGCGGCCAATGTCCGCCAGGCTGCGCAGCGTACCGCGCAGCGAGTCGCGTAAGCCCGAATCCTCAGCGAGCAAGGTCACCAGATCGAGCCGCGCTTCGATCCGCGCGCGGTCCATCAGCGGCGCGCCGATATCGGCGGCCAGCAAGCGCGCACCCGCCGCCGTCACGGTCCGATCGACCGCGTCGAGCAAGCTCCCCTTGCGCGCGCCGGTCGTGGTTTGCGTCAGCTCCAGACTTTCGCGCGTCGCCGCATCAATCGCCATTTGCTGCGCAGCATTGTGCACCCGCGGCGGACGCAGGAACGGGATCGCGCCTTTGGCGGTATGATCGAGATAGGCGACCAGCCCGCCCGCCGCAGCCAGCGCCGCGCGGCTAAACTGCCCGAACCCGTCGAGCGTCGCGACGCCGTACAGATCGCGCAGTCGGGCCTCGCCGCGCGCGCTGTCGAACTCGCTCTTCGAACGCAGCATCGTTGCCGCCTCGGCAAAAGCGGTCGCTTCCGACGCAATCGTCTCGGCCGGGGCCAAGCGCGCGAGTTCCGCGCCGAGCCCCGCCGCATCGCATTCGATCAGTTCGAAGCGCCCGGTCGAGATATCCGCCGCTGCGATGGCCACGCCGCCCGCCGCCTCGCCGACTGCAACGCACCAATTCGCGGCGCGGGCATCGAGCAGCGCTTCCTCGGTCAGCGTTCCTGCCGTGACCACGCGGACGATCGCGCGCGACACCAACGTCTTGCCCGCGCGTTTCTTGGCTTCGGCCGGGCTCTCGGTCTGCTCGGCAATCGCAACGCGGTGTCCGGCCTTGATCAGACGCGCCAGATACGCGTCGGCGGCATGGACCGGTACGCCGCACATCGGAATCGGCACGCCGTCATGCTCGCCGCGCGCGGTCAGCGCGATGTCGAGCACGGCGGCGGCGATCTTCGCATCGTCAAAAAACAATTCGAAGAAATCGCCCATCCGGTAGAACAACAGGCAATCGCGCGCTTCGGCCTTCAGCGTCAGATATTGCTGCATCATCGGGGTAGGGGCGGGGGCGGACATCGTGCTCGTGATACAGGTTGGACCGCTGGGTTCAAGCGAGGGGTGGAACAGCAGCCCACCTCCCCCTAAAGGCAAAGGCGAGACCGGAAGGGTTACCCCATGTCAGAAGATTCCAACGTCCAGTTTTCCGAGCGCGAGGCGCTGCTGTTCCATTCGGAGGGGCGGCCCGGCAAGATCGAGATCATCGCCTCCAAGCCGATGGCGACACAGCGCGACCTCGCGCTCGCCTATTCGCCCGGCGTCGCGGTGCCGGTGCTGGCCATCGCCGCCGACCCTGCCACGGCCTACGATTACACCGCCAAGGGCAATCTCGTCGCGGTCATCTCGAATGGTACGGCGATCCTGGGCCTCGGCAATCTCGGAGCGCTCGCGTCGAAGCCGGTGATGGAGGGCAAGGCCGTCCTGTTCAAACGCTTCGCGGATGTCGATGCGATCGATATCGAGCTGAAGACCGAGGACGCTGACCGGTTGATCGACGCGATCGAACTGATGGAGCCGAGCTTCGGCGGGATCAATCTGGAGGACATCAAGTCCCCCGAATGCTTCATCATCGAGCAAACTTTGCGCGCGCGGATGAACATTCCGGTGTTCCATGACGATCAGCACGGCACCGCGATCATCTGCGCGGCGGGGCTGATCAACGCGCTGTTCCTTACAGGCCGTGACATCAAGGAGACGCGCGTCGTGATGAACGGCGCGGGCGCGGCGGCGATTGCGTGTGCCGAACTGATCAAGGCGATGGGCCTGCCCGCCGATCAGCTCGTGATGGTCGACCGCACCGGTATCATCTACCACGGTCGCGAAGGTGTGAACCAGTGGCAGTCGGCCCATGCGGTGAGCACCACCAAGCGCACGCTGACCGAGGCGCTCGATGGGGCGGACGTGTTCATCGGCCTGTCGGCGGCAGGCGCGCTGCCGGCGTCGGATCTGATGAAGATGGCGCCCAAGCCGATCATCTTCGCGATGGCCAATCCCGACCCGGAGATCACCCCGCCCGAGGCGCGCGCCGCGCGGCCCGACGCGATCATCGCGACCGGGCGGTCGGACTATCCGAACCAGGTCAACAATGTGCTCGGCTTCCCCTTCATCTTCCGCGGCGCGCTCGACGTACGCGCAACGACGATCAATGACGAGATGAAGATCGCCGCCGCCAACGCGCTCGCCGCGCTTGCGCGCCAGCAAGTGCCCGAGGAAGTCGCGGTTGCGTACGGCGTGCGCCACAGCTTCGGCCCGGACTATATCATCCCCGCGCCATTCGACCCTCGCCTGATGGAAATCGTGCCGGTCGCGGTCGCCAAGGCAGCGATGGATTCGGGCGTCGCGACCAAGCCGATCCTCGATCTCGAAGCCTATCGCCAGCAATTGAAGGCGCGGCTCAACCCGACCACGTCGGTGTTGACGCTCGCTTATGACGGCGCGCGCGCACATCCCAAGCGCGTGCTGTTCGCGGAAGGCGAAGAGGAAGTCGTGCTGCGCGCCGCGATCGCGTTCAAGGATGGCGGGTACGGCACGCCCGTGCTGGTCGGGCGCGACGACGTGCCCGATCGTTTGCGCGCACTCGGCGTCACCGATCCCGAAAGCTACGAATTGCATAACAGCCGCAATTCGCCGCTCGTCCCGCGGATGGTTGATTTCCTCTACAGCCGGTTGCAGCGGCGCGGCTATTTGCGGCGCGATTGCGAGCGGATGATCAACCAGGATCGCAACATCTTCGGCGCGGTGATGCTGCAATTGGGTGAAGCCGACACGATGATCACCGGCATCACCCGCACCTATGCGCACACGATGCGCGAAATCCGCAAGGTGATCGATCCCGAGGCGGGCCGCACCCCGTTCGGCATCCATTTGATGGTCGGGCAGACGCACACCGTGTTCATGGCCGACACGACGATCAACGAACGCCCCAATGCCGAGGAACTCGCCGACATCGCCGAGGGCACCGCTTTGGTCGCCAAGCGCATGGGCCACGAACCGCGCGTCGCTTTCTTGAGCTATTCGACCTTCGGCAACCCGGAGGGCAATTGGCTCGACGATATCCGTGCGGCGGTAAAGGTGCTCGATTCGCGGAAAGTCGGCTTCGAATATGAAGGCGAAATGGCGCCGGACGTCGCGCTCAATCCCAAGCAGCTCGCCAATTATCCCTTCGCGCGGCTGTCGGGGCCGGCCAATGTGCTGATTATGCCGGGGCTTCAATCGGCCAACATCTCGGCCAAGCTGCTGCGCGAACTGGGTGGCGATGCGGTGATCGGGCCGATGCTGATTGGCATGGAAAAGAGCGTGCAGATCGCGCCGATGACCAGCACGGCCAGCGAATTGGTGACGCTCGCGGTGCTCGCGGCAGGCGGCATTGCGCGCTAATCGCATCCGACGGCATACTGTGTCCGCAGTCGGGGAGATGAATCCCGCGCAGAAGTAGGTGGCGGAAGCATGGGCGGATTCGACCAACTGCAGACCTTTATGCCGCATGGCATGTGTCTGTTGTGGAAACCGGAATTGATGCTGCTGCACATCTCTTCCGATGCGCTGATTGCCGCCGCCTATTTCGTCATCCCGTTCGGTATCGCGCGGTTCGTCCGCAACCGGCATGATCTCGATCCGTCGCATCGCTCGGCCGCGCTGTTGTTTGCGGCCTTCATCGGCCTGTGCGGCTTCACCCACGTCGCCGCGATCGTGACCTTATGGTATCCCTTCTATGTGACGGAGGGCTGGCTGAAGGCGGCAACGGCGGTGGTATCGGTCGCGACCGCCGGTCTTGTCCTCTCGATCATACCGCAACTGCTACGCTTGCCCTCGCCCAAGACGCTGCAACTCGAAATCGATCAGCACCGTGCGACGCTGGCCGAGCTGACCGCCGCGCGCGCTGAACTGGCGCAGCGCGTCACTGCGACCGAGGATGAACTGCACCAGGCCGAGGAAAACTATGCCCAGGCGGACAATCTGTTGGCGGCGGTGATCAATGCTATTCCGGGGCTGATCTACGCCAAGGATCTGGCGGGCCGCGTGACGATGGCGAATCGTACGACGCTCGAGTTTCTCGGGCGACCGTGGGAGGCGGTGCGGGGACGCACCAACCTGGATTTCATGGACGACAAGCTGGGCGCCGCAGCGATCATGGATAGTGATCGACGGGTCTTGGAGCTAGATCGGTCAGAAGAACTGGAAGAGATTGTCGATCATCCCCGCAAAGGCGCGCGGATTTTCCTGTCGACCAAGCGGCCGCTGCGCGACACCTCGGGTGTGGTGCGCGGCATCGTCGGCATGTCGTTCGATATCACCGAGCGCAAGCGTATCGCGGCGCAGATCAACCAATCCTCACGCGTGTCTGCAATGGGCGACATGGCGAGCGCCTTGGCGCATGAACTCAATCAACCGCTCGGCGCGATCTCGATGTATCTGGAGGGCGTCAAGATTGCCCTGCTGCGCGACACGCCCGAACATTCTGCGCTGAAACCGGTCGAACTGGCGCGCGAACAATCGCTGCGCGCGGGCGACATCATTCGCCGTTTGCGCGCTTTCGTGTCCGGCGGTGACAAAGTCCGGCGCCCCGAAAGCGTGGCGGACGTGGTCGATGATGCGTGCCGCCTTGGCCTGCTGGGCGCTGGCGAAACCAACATCCAGACCGTGATTGAGCATGAATCGCGTGATATCCGCGCGGTGATGGACAAGATCGAAATCCAGCAAGTCGTCGTCAATCTCGTCCGCAACGCGGTCGAGTCGACCCCGCCGCACGGCCGCAACAAGATCACGATCCGCACCGGCCAGGACGGGCAGTCCAACGCGTTCGTCGCGGTCGAGGATGAGGGCGGCGGCTTCAGCGAGGAAACGCGCGCGATCCTGTTCGAGCCGTTCAAGAGCACCAAGGGCACCAAGGGCATGGGCGTCGGCCTGTCGCTGTGCCGCACGATCGTCGAATCGCACGGCGGCTCGATCCGCGGCGAAACGAACCCGCAGGTCGGCGCGACCTTCTCCTTCTTGCTGCCCCTGGCGCTGCAGGATGAGGCGTAACAATGCCCGGCACGCCAATCTATGTCGTCGATGACGATCAGCCGACGCTGCAGTCGCTCTGCTACGTTTTGGAAGTCCTGGGCTATACCGTCACCGGATTCGGTTCGGCCGATGCCTTTCTCGATCAATGGCAGGAGGCTGCGGGCGGCATCCTGATTTCCGATATCCGGATGCCGGGCCTCGATGGCATTTCGCTCACCCGCCGTTTGCGTGAGCTTGGCGCGACGCTGCCGATTATTCTCGTCTCGGGCCATACCGACGCGATGATCCGCCGCGACGCGATCGATGCGGGGGCCGTGGTCGTGCTCGAAAAGCCGTTCGACGTGCAATTGCTGATCGCTGAGCTCGAACGATTGGTTTGAGCGGCGCAACAAGCGAACCTTTCCGCGTTCGGCTCGTTCAAGCGCAGCCGGCGCTGGTGCCGCGCGGGGAGGGTTTTGCGATGCCGGATGCGACTGCGGTCCTCGATCACTACGATATCATCCTGCGGCCCGATCCGTCACGCACGGTGGTGCGGCCGTTTCAGCTCGATTATCCCGACAGATTCCGCGTCGCCGGGCACAGCCGGGCGCAGGCCATTGTCGATCGCGTGCTGGCGCTGGATGATGCCGCGCTCGCCGCCGAATTGGCGCAGATCGTCAACTCGCTCGACGAGCGGCATCGCGACGTCGATGCGATGCTGCGTCGGCGCTACGACGATGTCGCCGCCGCGCTCCCCGCGCCGATCGATGCGGACGATCGGCAGCGGCGCCTGATCGGGGCCTATTTCAGCGCGGAATTCTCCTATGAGGCGGCCGCCTTGTTCAATCCGAGCGCGGTCCTTGCGCCGGACCAGTCGCGCGCGCCGACGGGCGGCGTCCGCTTCGTGCTCTCGTTGCGCGGCATCGGGGAGGGGCATGTGTCTTCGGTCGCGTTCCGCACGGGAACCTGGCTTCCGGGCGAGAACCTGTCGATCGATCCGCCGAGCCTCGTCGCCGTCCCGCCGATCATCGAAGGCACAAGCGTCGATTCCGGGGCCGTGGTCCATCTGCACTGCGGCGGGGCGCACGACATTTCGGAGACGGTGCTGTTTCCGATGCTGCCGAGCCAGCGGCAGGGGATCGAGGACGTCCGGCTGGTGCTGTTCACCGATGATGACGGCTCGACCATGTATCACGCCACCTACACCGCCTTTAACGGTGCGGACGCGCGGCCCGAACTGCTGTCGGGCAAGGATTTCCACAGCTTCCAGATGCGCGCACTGACCGGCGATGCCGCGGGGGCGAAGGGCATGGCGCTGTTCCCGCGCCGGGTGAACGGGCAGTTCGTCATGCTCGGGCGGCAGGATAGCGAGAGCATCTGGCTGCATCGGTCCGATGACATTCTGCACTGGGCGGGCGGTGGCAAGGTCGTATTCCCGCGCTATCCGTGGGAATTCATCCAGATGGGCAATTGCGGATCGCCGATCGAAGTCGACGAGGGCTGGCTGGTCTTCACCCACGGCGTCGGCACGGTGCGCAATTATTGCGTCGGCGCGTGCCTGCTCGACAAGGACGATCCGTCCAAACTGCTGGCGCGCACGCCGGTGCCGATCCTGCAGCCGAGCCCGGACGAGCGCGACGGGTACGTCCCCAACGTCGTCTATAGCTGTGGCGCATTGGCGCTCGGACGCGATATCCTGCTGCCGTACGGCGTTGCGGACAATTTCACCGGCTTCGCGAGCACGACCGTGGACCGGTTGCTGGCGGTGATGGAGTAGTCAGCCTTCATAAAGGTCGCCCAGCGCCTATATCGCAGGCATGAGCAGCTTCCCCGATCTCGGGCCGCATGGTCCGCTTTATCTGCTGATCGCCGGTGTCGTCGCGGTGATGATCCTCGCGCGGCGCGTGCCCCTCTTCGGGCGGTTGCTGTCGTTCGCGGTGACGGCGGGCGCGATCGTGCTGGTGACGCTGCTGGTCGCCGAGCGCGCGCAGTTCGATCCGATGTTCGCGAAGGTGGCGCAGCGCTTCTCGCTTGGCGGGCAACGCATCGTCGGCAAGGAAATGCGCGTGCCGATGGCGTCCGATGGGCATTTTTGGGTGCGCGTCAAATTGGGCGACGTCGAGCGGCGGATGCTGGTCGATAGCGGCGCGACCGTCACTGCGATCTCGACCGACACCGCGCAACAAGCCGGGATCGAGCCCAATAGCAACCTCGTGCCGGTGGTGATGCAGACCGCCAACGGATCGGTCGCCGCGCAGACCGCGATCGCGCCTGAGGTGCGCATCGGCAACGTCGTCGCGCGCGACCTTCCGGTGGTCGTCTCGCCCGCGTTCGGCGACATGAACGTGCTGGGGATGAACTTCCTGTCGCGATTGAAATCGTGGCGGGTGGAGGATGGCGTGCTCATTCTCCAGCCGCATCATCCGCAGGAAACCTAATTCCTCCCCGGCACGGGGAGGGGGACCGTGAGCATTCAGCGAACGGTGGAGGGGGCGTGCCGCATTCGGAGCGCTCGTGGAGAACCCCCTCCACCACCAGCCTGAAGGAGGCTGGCGGTCCCCCTCCCCGTGCCGGGGAGGATTAAGGTTTACGCGTCGATGCTGGTCCCAAGCGCCGCGTGGACAAGCCCGCCATCGACTGTGATCGTATCGCCGATCACATAATCCCCCGCGCGGCTGGCGAGGTAGATCGCAGCGCCCGCCATATCCTCGTCCACGCCGATGCGCTTGGCCGGGATGCTTTGCGCGATCGCCGAGCCGTGATCACGCGCCGCCTTGTTCATTTCGCTGGCAAAGGCACCCGGCGCGATCGAGGTGACGTTGATATTGTCGGTCACCAGCCGTGCGGCCATGCGCTTGGTCAGATAGATCAGCGCCGCCTTCGACGCCTGATAGCTGTACGTTTCCCACGGATTGAGCCGCTGGCCGTCGATCGAGGTGATGTTGATCACCTTGGCGGGCTGGCCTGCACTCGCGGCGGCCTTGAGCGGGGCGTGCAGCGCCTGCGTCAGGAAGAAGGGCGATTTGACGTTGAGGTCCATCACTTTGTCCCAGCCTTTTTCGGGAAACGCCTCGAACGGCTCACCCCAGGCGGCACCGGCGTTGTTGACGAGAATGTCGAGCCGGTCGGTATGTTCGGCGAGTTGTGCGGCGAGCGCCTTGCAGCCCGCGACGGTCGACACGTCCTGCGGCAGCGCGATGCATTTCTCGCCCAATTCCTTGGCGGTCTCGAAGCACGCATCGGCCTTGCGCGCGGAGATGTAGACGGTCGCGCCCTGCGCGATGAAGCCTTTCGCGATCATCTTGCCGATCCCGCGCGAGCCGCCGGTGACGAGGGCGACGCGCCCGTCGAGGCGGAATAAGGTGGTGGTGTCCATGTCTTCTCTCCTGATTATCCCCCGCGCTTGATCGTCTCGCGCGCGATGATGATTTGCTGGATCTGGCTGGTGCCTTCGTAGATCCGGAACAGCCGCACGTCGCGGTACAGCCGCTCGATCCCATAATCGGCGATATAGCCCGCACCGCCGAAGATCTGCACGGCGCGGTCCGCCACCCGGCCGACCATCTCCGATGCATAATATTTCGCCGCGGCCGACTCCATCACGACGTCCTTCCCCGCATCCTTCGCCGCCGCCGTTTCCAGCACGAGCGCGCGCGCGACCAGCGATTCGGTCTTCGAATCGGCGATCATCGCCTGGATCAATTGATGCTCGGCGATCGGCTTGCCGAACTGCTTGCGCTCCGTCGCATAGGCCACGCAATCCGCGATCAGTCGCTCGGCAACGCCGACGCACACCGCCGCGATGTGCAACCGCCCGCGATCGAGCACGCGCATCGCGATCTTGAAGCCTTCGCCCTCTGCACCGAGCCGGTTCTCGGCGGGCACGATCACGTCATCGAAATTGACGTCGGCGACCTTCGCGCCCTTCTGCCCCATCTTCTTCTCGGGCTCGCCGATGCTGACGCCCGCCAGATCGCGCGGGACGAGGAAGGCGGAGACGCCGCGCGCGCCGGGGTCGTCGCCGGTCCGCGCCATGACCGTGAACAGATCGGCCTTGTCGGCATTGGTGATGTAGCGCTTCGTGCCGGAGAGGCGGTACGATTGCCCGTCGAACACCGCGCGCGTCTTCACCGCGCCCGAATCGGAGCCGATGTCGGGCTCGGTCAGCGCGAAGCTGGTAATGATCTCCCCGCTCGCGATTTTCGGCAGCCACGCGGATTTCTGCGCATCGTTGCCCGCCATGACGAGGCCCTGCGATCCGATCCCGACATTGGTGCCGAAGGTCGAGCGGAATGCCGGGGTCGTGCGGCCAAGCTCGATCGCGACCTTCGCTTCCTCGAGCATGGTCAGGCCAAGCCCGCCATATTCCTCGGCGATCGACAGGCCGAACAGACCCATGTCGCGCATTTCCTGCAAGACATCGGCCGGAATCGCATCGGCTTCCTCGACCGCGCCTTCCAGCGGGCGGAGGCGTTCGGCGACGAAGCGACGCACGGTGTCGATCAGCGCTTCGAAGGTTTCCGGGTCGAGTGCCATCGGTCTGTGTCCATTGCGTTCAGGTCTGGTGACGCGATGCCCGATCGCGCGGCCGCCCGCAAACCCGAAATTCCAAAAATGATCGGCGGCCTCACGTTGACCGCAGGTTTCACCGTACTAAGGTGACAAAAATGCCCTTGAGGGTTTTAGGAGACGATCATGCGGTTTGCCGGGAAACGTGCCGTGGTTACGGGCGGCGCGTCGGGAATCGGGCGCGCGACCGCGCTGCGGCTGGCGCGCGAAGGGGCCGAAGTGTGGATTGGGGATATCGACGTGGCGGGCGGCGAGGAGATCGCTGAAACGTCGAACGGGCGAATCCACTTCCACCGCACCGACGTGCTGCAGGTGGCGGACATCGCCGCGCTGATGACGGCGGCCGATGCCGCTGGCGGGATCGACGTGCTGTTCAACAACGCTGGTGCTGGCGGCGCGCGCGAGAAGATCGACGCGATCAGCCCCGAGGATTGGGACCGCACACAGAACCTCCTGCTGCGATCGGTCGCGATGGGCATCCGCTACGCCGCGCCGCTGATGATCGCGCGCGGTAAGGGCGGGGCGATCGTCAACACCGCCTCGATCGCCGCGCTGCAGACCGGCGCCGCGCCGACAGCGTATTCGGTCGCCAAGGCGGGCGTGCTGCACCTCACCACGATGGCGGCGGCGGACCTGTCGCAGCACAATATCCGCGTCAATGCGGTGTGCCCGGGCTTCATCACCACCAACATCTTCACCTCCGCGCTCGGCATCACGGGGGACAAGCGCGACATGGCCAATGGCATGATCGGTCAGGTCGCCGCACAGGCCCAGCCGCTGCAACGCGCCGGCACGCCCGACGACATCGCCGCCGCCGTCGCCTATCTGGCGAGCGAGGACGCCGGCTTCGTGACCGGCACGCATATCGTGGTCGACGGCGGCATGACGATCGGCCCGCGCCACAGTTGGGATCCCAACGCCCCGACGATGTTCGCCGCGCTGGAGGCGTTCGCGCAATGAGCGCCGCGACGCCGCTCGCCGTCCCCGCGGCGCGCAAACTGGGCGCGCAAAGCCGCTTCTCGTTCGGGATTGGTTCGATCGCGTACGGCGTGAAGGACAATGGCTTCGCGACTTTCCTGCTGCTCTATTACAATCAAGTCGTCGGTTTGCCCGCGAGTCAGGTCGGCCTCGCGATCATGGCGGCGCTGGTGGTGGAGGCGTTCGTCGACCCCCTCGTCGGCTATCTGTCGGACCATACCCGTGGGCATTGGGGGCGGCGGCATCCGTGGATGTATGCCTCGGCCATTCCGGTCGCGATCGGCTGGATCCTGCTGTGGAACCCGCCGCATTGGTCGCACGGTGCGACCTTGCTCTATGTCTTCGGCAGCGCGCTGCTGGTGCGGATCGCCTTGTCGGCGTTCGAAATCCCATCGTCCGCGCTCGGCCCCGAACTCAGCTCGGATTATGACGAGCGCACCAAGCTCTTCTCCTATCGCTACCTGTTCGGCTGGGGCGGGGGGCTGGCGATGCTCGCGCTCGCCTACGGCGTGTTTCTGGTGCCCGATGCGACGCACCCGGTCGGGACGCTCAACGCCGATGGCTATTCGCACATGGCCTATTTCGCGGCGGCGGTGATGGCGGGGGCGATCCTGCTGTCCGCGCTGGGGCTGCACCACGAAATCAAATTCCTGCCCAAGATCGCCAAATCGACCGAGACCTTCGCCGAGCATTTCCGCGATTTCCGCCGCACCGTGGCGAACCGCGGCTTCCTGATCCTGATGGGCGCGGGCGTGTTCGCTTATACCGCGCAGGGCGTGTCGTTCGCGCTTTCGGTCTATCTGTACCAATTCGTCTGGCAATTCGGCCCCGGTGATTACAATTGGCTATCGCTCGCTCTGTTGATCGGGGCGCTTGGCGCGTTCTTCCTTGCGCCTGCGCTGACCAAGGGCGGCGACAAGCCGCGCGTCGCGATGATCGCGTCGTTCTGCAGCGCTTCGCTGCTCGTCAGTCCTTATGTCTTGCGCTTGCTGGGTATTTTCCCCGAGGTCGGCTCGCCGTTGATGCTGCCGCTGCTCCTCACGATCTTCGCGGCAAACGTCGCGTGCGGCGTGTCGGCGTTCATCCTTGGCGCGGCGATGCTGTCGGACGTTGTCGAGGATTCGGAGCTCCGCACCGGCAAGCGATCCGAGGGTGTGTTCTTCGCCGGTGGCTTCTTCGTGCAGAAGCTGGTCGGCGGGCTCGGCATCTTCATGGCGAGCGCGATCCTGGCCTTTGCGGCCTTCCCGCAAGAGGCCAAGCCCGGCCTGGTGCCGCTCGCGACGATCGACCGGCTGACTTTGGTGTTCGTCGTGCTCGAACTGACGCTCTACGGCCTCGCCGGGCTGTTTTATGCACGCTTTCCGTTCGGGCGGGCCGAGCATGAAGCGCGGCTCGCCCGGGCGGCGGTCATCCCGCCGGCCTGACAAAGGCGCTCAACACCCAGCCGGAGCGGCACGGCCCGTCATATTCGCGCGGGGTGGCGCGCGATGCGATCACGCCGCAATCGCTGTCGGGCGCGTCGGCGGGCGGCACCACGACGCCTTGCCAGCGCTGATCGAGCGAGCGCGTGCACAGGAACAGCCGTGCGCCTTCATCAAGCTGCGCCACTTCATTGGCCTCGGCAAAGGGTGCGGCGCGCAAGGCGAGGTAGCGTTCGCCGGTCGGCGACAGGTTCACCACCTGCCCGTTGCTGGCGCAGGCGCGGAAAGCCGGGCCGCCTTCGCCGATCCGCACCGGCTTCACCCCCGGCGTCAGCGCGACCGCATTGGTCTGATACAGTGCGGAGTCGTTATCGCCCGCCATGCCCTCCCGGGAGCAAGCGGAGAGCAACAGGAGGAGCGCCAGGGCGGGATGTTTCATGGCCGCGATTCTTAGCGCCGGAGCGTCGCTTTGGCGAGCGGACATCCTTCGAAAGGACGGTCGCGGCAGCAACCGCAAGCCACCCATCGCGCGTTAAACTCACTTCATCGGAAAAGGTTCCGTTCAGCGCCCGGCGGGGTTTTCAAGCCCGCTATGAGATGCTTTGACACACTCAACGAGTTCACGAAGACCTTTGGGGGGTCCTGATGACAATCCGTACTTTGGCAGCGCGATTCGCGCTGGTGGTTTCCTGCGCGCTGCTGACAGCGACCCCCGCCATGGCACAGTTCTGGCAGTGCGCGCCCTATGCGCGGATGATTTCCGGGATCGAAATTCGCGGCAACGCCAACACCTGGTGGGGCCAGGCCGCTGGCCGCTACGCGCGCGGCCATGCGCCGAAAGTCGGTGCCGTGCTCGCCTTCGCATCGACCAGCCGGATGCGGCTCGGCCATGTTGCGATGGTCAGCGAAGTGGTGAGCGACCGCGAAGTCCTGCTGACCCACGCAAATTGGTCGCGCCGCGGCGGCGTCGAGCGCGATGTCCGCGCGATCGACATTTCCGAAAATGGCGACTGGAGCCTGGTCAAGGTCTGGTACGGCCCGCAGGGCGGCCTCGGCACCTCGGCCTATCCGACCAAGGGCTTCATCTATTCAGACCGTGCCCCGGCGCATGAAACCGGCGAAGACCAGATCGAACGCGGCGCGATGGCACCGGTGGTGATGGCAGCGCTCGATCTGGGCGACGTGCGCTTCTGAAACCGTTTCGCGGACGGCGACTTTACACCGACGTTCGCCCTGAGCTTGTCGAAGGGCACCTCTCGACATTGGCACGTCCGCGTGCGGAGAGCCGGGCTTCGACAGGCTCAGCCCGAACGGATTAGGGTAATCGCCGATTGGCCCCAGCAAGGCCAGGCAACGCGCTACGCCTTCCCGGCCGTAAAAATAATCGCCACGCCGTTCATGCAATAGCGCTTGCCGGTCGGCTTCGGTCCATCGTCGAACACATGGCCGAGATGCCCGCCGCAGCGGCGGCAATGCACTTCGGTGCGGGCAAAGCCGAGCGTCGAATCGATCCGCGTCCTGACCGCATTCGCCAGCGGCGCCCAGAAGCTCGGCCAGCCGGTGCCGCTGTCGAACTTGGTCCTGGATGAAAACAGCGGCAGCGCGCAGCCCGCGCAGGAAAAGGTCCCGGCGCGATGTTCGGTATTGAGCGGGCTGGTGAAGGGCGTTTCGGTCTGTTCATGCCGCAGCACGCCATATGCCGCTGGGGAGAGCTTCTTTTTCCAGGCGGCGTCGCTCAGCACGAATTCGAACTTTTCGGGTGCGGCGGCGGTGGCCCCTTTGCAGCCGAACAGGACGACGGCAGCGGTGCCGAGTCCGGACAGCGTCAGAAAGGTGCGGCGGTCTTGCATCGAGATATCCTCCGGGAGTCGCTTCATTATACGCGGAAACGTCGCCGATAGTTACGCGCATCTCGGTCTGCCGGATGCGCCGCCTGGGAACCGCAAGCGCGTTTCGCGCGCTTATACCAGCATGACCATGCAGCAACTCGATCCGCCATTGCCCGTCCATGTGCTCGACAAGGGGCCGGGCTATGCCTTCGCCGTGATCGATTACGGTCAGGAGCATAATCTCATCTGGGTGACGGCGATCAACGAAACCGGCGAAATCTGGTGCGCGCCAAACCCGCGCGTGCGGATGCAGGCGAATTGGACGATGGGTCGCAAAAGCCCGCCAGCCGTCGCCGCACGCGAAGGCGGCGATTGCTCCGGCGCGAGCGAGACGATCGTGGCGGAGGCTACGGCCAAGCCGAACTGAGCGTGCTCAGTAGCGGCTGATCTCGACCGGCAGTTTGCGATAGCCGTGGACGAAGCAGGCCGAGACGCGCTCGGGCTCGCCCAGCACGTTCACGCGCATCCGGCGCTTCGCCATTTCCTCGAGCAATATCGCGACCTGTAGCTCCGCCAGCCGCGCCCCGACGCAGCGGTGAATGCCGTGGCCGAAGGCGAGATGCCGCCGGGCATTGGGCCGGTCGACGATGATGCTATCGGCGTCGGGGAAGACGCTCTCGTCGCGGTTCGCCGACAGATACCACAAGGCGAGCTTGTCACCCGCCTTGATCTCCTGGCCCTCCAGCACGGTATCGGCGGTCGCGGTGCGGCGCATATGCGCGAGCGGCGTCTGCCAGCGGATGATTTCCTGCACCGTATTGGGGATCAGCGTCGGATCCGCTTCCAGCTTGGCGCGCTGATCGGGGAACAGGTCGAGGCCATAGGCGACCGCGCTCATCGTGTTGCGCGTGGTATCGTTGCCGCCGACGATCAACAGGATCAGATTGCCGAGGAATTCCATCTGGTCCATCTCGGCCATCGCGTCGGAATGGATCATCATGCTGATCAGATCGGGCGTGGGCTCCTTGCCGACCTTGCCGTCCCAGAGCTGCTGGAAATAGGCACCGCATTCATACATGTGCTTGAGGCGTTCGAGCCGCAGTTCGTGATTCTTGACCAGCTCGATATCGCCCGCCCAATCCGACCAGAAGGTCAGCTTGCGCCGGTCCTCCCACGGGAAATCGAACAGGATCGCCAGCATTTGCGTGGTCAGTTCGACCGAGACGGTATCGACCCAGTCGAACGGTGTGCTCCATTCGAGCGTGTCGAGGATCTCGGCGGTGCGCATCCGGATATTGTCGGTCATCCGCACCATTTCGGAGGGCGTAAAGGCGGGGGCGACGGTGCGGCGCTGGCCGGTGTGCTTGGGCCGGTCCATCGCGATGAACATCGGCATCCGCACGTCGGTTGGGTCATTCTCGATGAAATCGGCGAGTGTGATGCCGCCGGCTTGCGAGGAGAATAGCTCGGGCATCGATTCGACATGGACGATCGGCTTGTAGGTCGAGACCGACCAATAGGGGCCGAAGCCGGACTGCTCGACGCGGTGGACCGGGGCGTTGGCGCGCAGCTCGCGGAACGGCACTTGCCAGACATCGTCGCGGTATAGTTCGGGTCGGCTCACATCAAGCGGATCGACCGCAAGCGCAGGTGCTTCGGGTGCCAAGGTCGCCATCACTCGCTCTCCGTCTTTTTATGACGGGAGAAGACGCCTAACTGACACTCTTGTCAATACGCGATTCAGCTGGCGACCTCGATGGCGCTTTCCGCCGCGCGACGGCGACGACTCTTGAACATCGAACCGCTGCCCGATTGCAGCACCCCGCGCCGGAACGCGCGCGCGCCTATCGTAATCGCGATCGCCACCCACAAAGCTTGCCAGGCCAGTGCCGCAGCGTGCGGCCACAGTTCGGGCTTGTTCGCCGCGTGCGCCGCCATCGCGTAAGGCGAGCTGAGCGGGAACAGCTCGACGAACCACGTCCGCGTCGAGTCGGGCGATCCGGTCGCCGACAGCGCAAGGCCGAACATCGCGACCTGGATGACGGTGATCGGCAGCGACATCATCTGCAATTCGCGCGGGGTGGAGGCTTGCGCGCCCGCACCCAGGAACACTGCGCCGAGCAGCAGATAGGCCATTGCGAAATAGGCGAAGAACAGCAGATAGAACATCGGCACGCCGACCGCCGGACCGATCTCGCCGATCGCTCTCGCATAATTGGCGGGCAGGATGCCGCCGATCTGGCTGACCAGCGTCGCCCAAAAGGCGACGAACAGCAAAGCCGAACCGAACATCCCGACCAGCTTGCCGAAGAACACCGCCTCCAGCGGGACGGCGGCGGCAAGCACTTCGATCACCTTGTTGCTGCGCTCCTCCATCATCGTGCCGACCGCTTGCCCTGCGAGCAGGAGGGTGAGGAAGAAGATGCCGAACACCGCGATGAACGCGGCTTGCTTGTGCCCGCTGTCGGTCGGCGCGGCGCGTGCGATCGAGGTGAGGGTGGGCGTGCTGAGTTGCGCGGCCTTGGTCGGATCGGTCCGCAGCGTAGCCTCGGCGAGCGAGCCGAGATAGCGCGCATCGGCGCGACCTTGCCCGCCGTAGAGGATCGTCGGCTTGGTCAGATCGCCGTAGAGTGCGGCGGTCGTATCGTCCTTCTTCCCGCCGCTGAAGGTCGCGCGGGCTTGCGCTTCTGGGTCTCCGGTCGGTGCGATGATCGTCAGGATCGACGGCTGGTCGCCGCGTGAGAAGACCGCGCGCAGCCGTACGTCGGCATTGCGCATTGCGGCTTGCTGCGCGGGCGCGACGATCGCGACGATCCGCGTCTTGGCGGTCGATCCTTCGGTGACCGAGCGCGCGCCCATCCCGCCGATCAGCCCGAAGCCGAGCGTGAACACCGGCGACAACAGGAACAGCAGGAAGGTCGGCGTGAACACCGTCGCGACGAAATCACGGCGCGCAATCGTCAGCGTCTGGCGGACAATCCGGGGGAGGGTGCTCATTGCGCTTGCTCCAGGGCGGCCTTGCCGACGATCCGCACGAAGGCGTCATGCAAGCCGGGGCGTTCGATCGATAGCCCTGCGATGCCGTGGCCCGCGCCAATCAGGCGGCTGAGCGCCTGCTCGACCCCGCCTTCGGGCACTTCGAAATTCCAGCCATGCTCGTCATGCCGCGCATCGGCGGGAAGGAACGCGGCGACCCCAGGATCGTCGCGCACCGGCACATAATGCGCGCGCATCGGCAGCATCCCGCGCGCATCGGCAACGGTGCCCTCGAACCGCCGCTTGCCGCCCGCGATGATCGCGAGCCGGTCGCACAGCCGTTCGGCGTGCGCCATGACGTGGGTCGAGAACAAGACGGTCGCCCCCCGGTCGCGCTCGGCGAGGATCAGCGCTTCCAAGCGTTCCTGATTGACCGGGTCGAGCCCCGAAAACGGCTCGTCGAGCACCAGCAGATCGGGCTGATGCACCACCGATCCGAGCAATTGCACTAGCTGCGCCATGCCCTTGGAGAGCTTGCGGATCTTGGTGTCGACCGCATGGCCCAACCCCGCCGCCTCGAGCAACGCCACCGCGCGCTTGCGCCCGGTCATGAGGTCGAGCCCGCGCAAGGCCCCCATGAAGGCAATCGCATCCTTCGCGCGCATCGCCGGATAGAGGCCGCGTTCCTCGGGCAGATAGCCGACCCGGTCGCTCGCGTCGCGCGGGCGATCATGGCCCAGCAGCGTACGCGTGCCGCCATCGGGTTCGATGATGCCGAGCAACATGCGCAGTGTCGTCGTCTTGCCCGCACCGTTCGGCCCGAGCACGCCGTAGATCGCGCCCTTCGGCACCGCGATGTCGACCCCGTCGACGACGCGCTTACCGCCGAAATTCTTGATGAGTCCCGTGGCGGAAACCGCCAGATCGTTGCGCAACACGAATTCCCCCATCGGTTGCACTCGTGGTAGCGGGTGGTGGTGCAGTTCGACAAGTCACTCCAGACGCGCCTTGCGGCAAAAGCGACCGAATTGGGGTTCGCGGCCTGCGGCGTCACGCGCGCCGACGCCGCGCCGCGCACGGCCGAGCGCCTACACCAATGGCTCGCCGAGGGGCTGCATGGCGACATGATCTGGATGGCCGAGCGTGCCGGTCAGCGCGAATCCCCCGCCGCGCTGTGGCCCGAGGTGAAGAGCGTGATCGCTTTGGGCATGAGCTACGCGCCCGCCGCCGATCCGCTCGCGCTGGCCGGGGAGGGCGGCGTGGGGCGCATCTCGGTCTATGCGCAGGGCGGCGATTATCACGACGTGGTCAAACGCGCGCTGAAAGCGCTCGCGCGCTGGCTGGTGACGGAGGTGCCGGGGACCGACCTCAAGGTGTTCGTCGATACCGCGCCGGTGATGGAAAAACCGCTCGCGGAGGCGGCGGGGCTGGGGTGGCAGGGCAAGCACACCAACCTGGTGAGCCGCGAGCATGGCTCATGGCTGTTTCTGGGGGCGATTTATACGACCTTGGAGGTTGCCCAAACTTCTCCCCTCCCGCGAGCGGGAGGGGGGAAATGCCGCCAACGACCATTGCGGCACCTGCACCGCGTGCCAGACTGCGTGCCCGACCGACGCTTTCCCGTCCCCCTATCGCCTCGATGCGCGACGCTGCATCTCCTATCTCACGATCGAACATGCCGGCCCCATTCCGCTCGAATTCCGCGCGGCGATCGGCAACCGCATCTATGGCTGCGACGATTGCCTGGCGGTGTGCCCGTGGAACAAGTTCGCCGCGACCGCGCACGCCAACCGTGCCTTCCTGCCGCGCGCAGAACTTGCTGCACCGGCGCTCGCCGATCTGCTCGCGCTGGATGATGCGGGCTTTCGTCAGGTCTTCGCCGGCTCCCCGATCAAGCGCATCGGGCGCAACCGCATGATCCGCAACTGCCTGATCGCGGCGGGCAATAGCGGGGATGCGGGGTTGCTGGAGGCCGTAACGCTTCTCCTTGCTGATCCCGATCCTGTTGTTGCGGAGGCAGCCAACTGGGCGCTGGCGCGGTTGGTCGGGTAAAAGATGGGTTCGCGCAGAGGCGCAGAGGCGCCGAGAGAGAAGGGCAGAGATGATCTCACACAAAGACGCAAAGGCACGAAGAGACTTGGTTTAAGGTTCACGATAAAATCGTGATCTGCCAGGCCGCTACGCGGGCCATTTCTGCCTTCTTCGTGCCTTTGCGTCTTTGTGTGAGAACTATTTTCTCCGCGCCTCTGCGCCTCTGCGCGAACCCAAACCCTTCTACTTCCGCCGCCCCGCCTGCAACGCCCCCACGCAGCTCGCGCGGTCGATCGGGGAGCCGTCGGTCTGCCGCGCGTCGAGATAGGTGACGACCGGCTCGGCTTTGCCCTTGGGATAGAGATACGCATCGAGCACGCAGGTCGCGTTGCCGAACTGGAGCTTTCGCGCATTGCCCTCGCGCACATCCGCCGTGGGCGCGCCGAACATCGCCGTCAGCGCGGCGGAGCTCGCGCCGATCACCTGGCCCAGCCCCGCCGTGCCCGTCGGGATCGGGATCAGCGGCGGGCGTACCGTCGTCGGCCGCGCAGTGCTTTCCGCGCACCCTGCCAGCGCCAGCCCGACCAGCATCGCACCGAAAATCTTCATGCCGTGCGCCCCTTGTGAAACAGATGCGTCGCCATCGCCGCGCCGATGATCGGCGCGAACAGGTTGAGGATCGGAACCATGAACAGCGCCGTCCCCGCAACCCCCAGCGCGAAGCGATCGACCGCGCCGGTCTTGCGCCAGTCTCGCATCGTCGATTCATCCATGTGCCGCGCCGCGACCATCTGCCCGAAATCATTGCCGAGCAGCCAGCCATTGACCAGGAAGAACAGGAGCGCCGTGCCGACCCCTGTCACCAGCAGCATGATGTAAAACGGGGCGAGCGCGAGGTTGATCAGGATCGCCCGCCCCGCAGAGCGCAAGCCAAGGCTGATCCCGCGCGCGATCGACACGTCGCGCGCGCGCGCCAGCGCCGCGGGGTAATGCTGGCGCTCGACCGCGATCACCACTTCGTCGGCAAACACCCCCATCACCGCCACCGCGACCGCGCGGAACAGCAGCCAGCCGAGCCCGAACGCGATCAGCAGCGCGACCGTCCCCGCCAGCACGCCGAGATCGGTACTCCACCCCAGCGCTTCGACCCCGCGCTGCGCGGCGTACCACAGCCCCGCGCCGAACAGCGCGATCAGCAGCACCGTCAGCGCGAAGGATTTCAGGAACACCGCCACGATCTTGCGATCGCCGAGTTGGCCGAGCGAGAGGAGGAAAGCGCTGAGCATGGGGCGGCCTTAGCGACCCGCAATTCTCCCGTCACCCCGGCCTTGTGCCGGGGCCCACCGTGCCGCGAACTATACCCCCGAAGGTGCAAGCATGCCGCCTGCCGCCCAGTGGACCCCGGCACGAGGCCGGGGTGACGAAATGGCGGAAGGTTGCACGCGACCCACCACCCCGGTACGGCCCCCGGCAACACTTCCCACCGGAGACCCACCCGTGACCCAGCCCACCTATGACGTCGTCGCGATCGGCAATGCGATCGTCGATGTCCTGTCGCAGTCCGACGATGCCTTCCTCGCCGAAGCGGGGATGAACAAGGGCTCGATGCAGCTCATGTTCTCGCCCGAAGAGGCGGATGCGCTCTATGCCAAGATGGGCCCGGGGATCGAGGCGAGCGGCGGATCGGCCGCCAACACCGTCGCCGGCATCGCAGCACTCGGCGGCAAGTGCGGTTTCATCGGTCAGGTCGCGTCGGACGAACTGGGCGACATCTTCGCGCACGACATTCGCGCGGTCGGGATCGATTTCACCACCGCCGCGCGTGACGGCGCGCCGACCACCGCGCGCTGCCTGATCTTCGTGACGCCCGATGGGCAGCGCACGATGAACACCTTCCTCGGCGCCTCGCAATTCCTGCCCGAGGCAGCGCTCGACCGCGATCTGATCGCCAACGCCGCGATCCTCTATCTCGAAGGCTATCTGTGGGACCCGGAAGAACCGCGCCAGGCGATGCGCGCGGCGATCGAGGTTGCGCGGAAAGCAGGCCGCAAGGTCGCCTTCACGCTGAGCGACGTTTTCTGCATCTCGCGCCACGGCGGCGATTTCCGCAAGCTGATGGCCGACGGGCTGCTCGACATCATGTTTGCCAATGAAGCCGAGATAACCGCGCTGATGGGCACCGACGATTTCGACGCCGCGGTCGCCGAAGCCGCGACCCAAGTGCCGATGCTGGTGGTCACGCGCAGCGAAAAGGGTGCGATCGCCGTGTCCGGCGGCCAGACGGTGACGGTGGCGGCCGAGCCGATCGAGCGCGTGGTCGATACCACGGGCGCGGGCGATTTGTTCGCGGCCGGCTTCCTGCACGGTCAGGCGCAGGGCAAGAGCATCGCCGACTCGCTCAAGATGGGTGCGGTCTGCGCGGCGGAAATCATCTCGCACTACGGCGCGCGCGCGCAGGTCGATTTGAAGGCGCTGGTGGCAAGCAAGCTCGGCTGAGGCTGACTGGGGATAGCTGTGCTCCGGCGAAGGCCGGAGCCCTGGCCACTAGCGCTGCCCTTGTTAACCCAACGCTCCGGCCTTCGCCGGAGCACGCTTAGACGGCGGACAAAAAAAGGCCGGGGAGCGATCCCCGGCCTTTTTCGTGTCAGCGATCGTCAGAGGCTCAGGGCTGCACGCCCACCGGTGCGACATATTCGCCCATGTCGGGTTGATCCATCTCGTCCAGACCCTTGGCGAGGCGGCTGTTGTGCATCCCGTAGACGAAATAGAGGATGATCGCCCCCAGCGTGTACCAGGCGAAGAAGATCAGCACGCGCGTCTCGACCGTAAAGATCAGCGCGATGCACGCGACGATCCCGAAAGCCGGCACCAACGGATAGAGCGGCACGCGGAAGCCGCGCGGGATTTCCGGGTGGGTGCGGCGCAGCCAGATCACCGACAGGCAGACGATCGCAAAGGCCGCAAGCGTTCCGACCGAGGTCATGTCGCCCAGCGTGTTGATGTCGAAGAATGCCGCCGCGACGCCGGTGATGAGACCGACCAGCATGGTGTTGACCCACGGCGTCTTGAACTTGGCGTGGACCGTGGCGAAGATGCGCGGCAGCAGGCCATCGCGCGCCATCGTGTAGAAAATGCGCGTTTGGCCGTACATCAAAACGAGGACCACGGACGTCAGCCCGACGATCGCGCCCGCCTTCACCAGCTTGGCGAACCATGCCCATTGCGGGCCGAGCGCATCGACGGCGACCGCGACGGGATCCGGCACGTCGAGCGTCTTGTAGTTGACGATCAGCGTCATCACGATCGACACGAGGATATAGATCGCGGTGCAGACGAACAGCGAACCGAGCAAGCCGATCGGCATGTCCTTGGCGGGGTTCTTGGCTTCCTGCCCTGCGGTTGAAACCGCTTCGAACCCGATATAGGCGAAGAACACGATCGATGCGGCGCGCAGGATGCCGCCCCAGCCGAACTCGCCTTTGTCGCCGCTTGCGGGCGGGATGAAGGGCGACCAGTTCGCCTTGAGCGTGCCGAAATGCGCGATGACATAGGCACCGCAGATGACGATGAAGGCGATGATCACGGTCAGCTTGACCGCGACGATCACGTTATTGACCTTGGCGCTCTCCGACACACCGATGATCAGCAAAGCCGTCATCGCCGCACAGATCAGGAAGGCGGGCAGGTTGAACAGATAGGTGATCGGGGCGCCGTTGACGAGCACGGGTACCAATTCGCCCCCGACCGCGTGCTTGATCACGTGTCCGGTCGGGCCGGTCAGCTCGACCGGAATGACCAGGCCGAAATCGCCGAGCAAACTGACGACATAGCCGGCCCAGCCGACCGCGACGACCGAGGCGGCGAGGCCATATTCGAGCAGCAGCAGCGCGCCCATGATCCACGCCGCGAATTCGCCGATCGTGGTGTAGCTATAGGTATAGGCCGATCCCGAAACGGGCAGGGTCGAGGACAATTCGGCATAGCACAGACCCGCGAGCGCGCAGACGAAACCGGCGATCAGGAACGAGATCAGCACGGCGGGTCCGGCATGAAGTGCGGCGGCATTGCCGGTACGTACGAAGATGCCCGCGCCAATGATGCAGCCGATGCCGAGGAAGACGAGGTTCCACGGCCCGAGCGTGCGCTTCAACTGGCTCGTCTGGGTCTCGCGTTGCACTTGCTCCACCGTCTTTCGGAGCAACATGCGTTTCAGAATACCCGTGGTGGGCTGTGTCGCCATTCGAAAAGTCCCCTTGGTCGGTCGTTGCCGACGAAATTTGTGCAGACGCGAAACCTAACCGCAAATCCACCGTGTGCAAGCGTCTTAGCGCGCCAGCATCGGCCCGAGCTTGCGTCCCGCCAGGATGTGGACGTGCAGATGCGGCACTTCCTGATGCGAATCGGGGCCGGTATTGGCGAGCAGGCGGTATCCGCTTTCCACCAGCCCGGCTTCGCGCGCTACCTTGCCGACGGCGCGGACGAACCCTGCGATCTCAGCCTCCGAAGCGCGCGCGCTGAAATCGTCCCACGACACGTAAGCGCCCTTCGGGATCACGAGGATGTGCTTCGGCGCCTGCGGGTTGATGTCGGGAAAGGCGAGCGCGAAGTCGTCCTCGTACAGCCGTGTCGCCGGGATTTCGCCGCGCAGGATCTTGGCGAAGATGTTCTGGTCGTCATAGGGCAGGGTGGCGTCTACGGGCATGATTGCTCCTTCAGCTTTTGCGCGCGGCCTTCTCATCGATCCCCGACACGCCCTCGCGCCGGGCGATTTCGGCGCGGATGTCGTCGAGGCCGACGCCGCATTCGGCGAGCAGCACGAGCAAGTGGAACACGAGGTCGGTCGCCTCGCCGATCAGCGCGGTTTTGTCCTCGGTCAGCGCCGCGATGACGGTCTCGACCGCTTCCTCGCCGACCTTCTGCGCGATCTTGCCACGTCCGCGCGCGAACAGCTTGGCGGTGTAGGATGTCGCTGGATCGGCCCCGCGCCGCGCGCGGATCGTCGCTTCGAGCGTGTCTAGCGTGTCGTCTGCCATGCTTTGCGGCTGGCGCAATGCGCCGCGCGCGTCAATCCTTCGGCGTATCCCGCTTGGTAAATCGCGCCCGCAGCGCGCGCCGCACGAACCACACGCCGAGCGCCGCCAGCACGAACAGGGCGATGTCGGAAAGTTCGGGGCCGGTACGGATCTTTGGCACGCCTGAATGCGGCGCGGCAAGCGCGGGGGTCGCGAGGAGGAGAATGAGGAAGCGCATGGCGCGGCTATAACGCACATGCTCTAAAAAAACCGTTCGTTTCGAGCGAAGTCGAGAAACCTGCGCGCGATCCGGTTTCTCGACTTCGCTCGAAACGAACGGCGGGGTTAGAAGACCGGCCG
>JAIXZV010000362.1 GCA_027489365.1 Sphingomonadales bacterium | reverse complement strand
CTTCCCGCTCAACGACGGCACCGTGGCGATGACCACCGACGGCACCTTCAACGTCAAGAAGCTGATGAGCGATGTCGGCGGCGGCGATACCGGATCGCTGCGCTGGGCGGTCGAACCCAATAATTTCTGCCATTCGACCAGTGAATATACCTTCGCCTTCACCGCTATCCCGGTGTCACCCACCGAGACGCACGTCGTCTCCAAATGGCTGGTGCATGAGGATGCGGTCGAGGGCGTCGATTACGACATCGACACGCTGACCCACCTGTGGACGCAGACCAATTTGCAGGACAAGGAATTCGCCGAAAACAACCAGCTCGGCGTCAATTCCCCCGGCTACACCCCCGGCCCGTACAGCCCCGATGCCGAATCGCTGACGCTGCGCTTCGTCGACTGGTATTGCGCCCGCGCCGCCGATTATCTCGATCGCGCCGCCGCATGAGCGAGCCGAGCAACTGGCGCGCGGAAACGCTGGCGGTGCGCGCAGGCTATGATCCGGCGAGCGCGTCGAACGCCGCCAAGCCGCCGATCTACATGACCTCGACCTTCGCCTATGCCTCGGCCGCCCAGGCGAAGGACATTCACGAAGCCTATTTCGAGGGCACCGGGCCGGAGGTCGGGCGGCCGGGGCATATCTATGCGCGGCTCGGCCATCCCGGGCTCGACATGGTCGAACAGCGCCTCGCCGCGCTCGATGGCGCGGAGGGGGCCGCGGTGTTCAACAGCGGGATGGCGACGCATTCGGCAATCGCGCTCGCACATCTCCGGCCCGGCGACAGCGTCGTGTTCAGCCGCCCGATCTATGGCGGCACCAACGGTCTCTATACGATGCTGATGCCAGAGTTCGGCATTGGTCACGCGGAGTTCACCGACGGCTGCGACCGCTCCAGCATAGAGGCCGCGGTCGAAGCGGCGCTGGCGCAAGGCCCGCTCAAGCTGATCGTGATCGAAACCCCCGCCAACCCCACAGCGGCAATCGTCGATATCGCGCTCGTGGTCAGCATCGCCGATGCCGTCGGCGCGCGCACCGGCACGCGCCCGATCGTCGTCGTGGACAACACCTTGCTCGGGCCGTCGATGCAGCGGCCGATCGAGCTTGGTGCCGATCTGTGCATGACGAGTCTTACCAAATATTGCGGCGGGCATAGCGATTTGATGGCGGGCGGCGTGTCGGGGCGCGAGGCACTGGTCGCGCCGCTGCGCCTGCTGCGCACCACGCTCGGCAGCCATCTCGATCCTTATAGCAGCTGGCTGTTGCTGCGCTCGATGGAGACGGTGCATCTGCGCGTCGAACGCGCGATGGACAACGCGCGCCGGGTCGCCGAATTCTTGCGCGATCACCCCAAGGTCGCCGGGATCACCTATCTCGGCTTCCTCGCCGAAGGCACGCCGCAGCGCGCGGTCTATGACCGGCAATGCAAGGCGGCGGGATCGACCTTCTCCTTCGCGGTCACCGGCGGCGAGGCGGAGGCGTTCCGCTTCCTCGACCGGCTCCGTCTGCTGCGCTTCGCGGTCAGCCTCGGCGGATCGGAAACGCTGATCACGCATCCCGCGACCACGACGCATTATGCGATCTCGGCGGAAGAGCGCGCCGCGGGCGGCATCACGCCCGCGACGCTACGCCTGTCGGTCGGGATCGAGCATGTCGACGATCTGATCGCTGATCTCGCGCAAGCGCTGGAGGCGATATGAACGTGGTGCCGCTGGTGCGCGACCGCCATGCGCTCGACACCAAAATCCCCCATGCCGAGGCGCATTTCGATCTGGTCGTGGTCGGCGCGGGCCATGCCGGAACCACCGCCGCGATCGCGGCTGCAAAGGCGGGCGACACCGTCCTGCTGATCGACGAACATCCCGTCCCCGGCGCGCTGATCGGCACCGACGTCCCCTATTTCTTCGGCGGCCGCGCGACGGCGGCGGTGCAACAGAGCGGGCGGATGCTCGAACAGGTTTTCGGCACCAATCCCGATCTTGAGGAAGCGTTCGAGCTTGGCGTCGATGTCCGGCTCGGCACCGTGGCTTGGGGGCTTTACGTCAACGGCCCGGCGATGCGCGTGCTTCCGGAGCCGCTGCTCGGCATCGCCGATGGCGAAGGCGCGATGATAGTCGGGTTCGACCGCCTCACGCTGGCGACCGGTGCGCGCGACGTGGTGCTGGGCTTTCCGGGGTGGAACCAGCCCGGCGTGATGGGGGCGCAAGGCTTTGCCGCGCTGGCAGCGCGCTACGAGGCGCTGGCGAGCCGCCGGATCGTCATCTTGGGGTCAGGCGCGCTCGGGCTGGAGACGGCGCAGCTTGCGCTGGCGCACGGGATCGAGGTCGCCGCGATCGTCGAGGTTGAAGACACGGTACAGGGGCCAGCCGCGCGGGCTGCACAGGTGCGCGCGACCGGGATTCCGATCCATCTCGGCACCACGATCGCGGCTACCAAGAGCGGGATCGATGGGGTTGAGGGGATTACCCTAGTTCCGCTTAATACCCCCCCGGCGAAGGCCGGGGCCCAGTTGCGCAGCGTCGATAGCGGAGGGCAGCACCCAACTTCCAACACCCCCGATACTGGGCCCCGGCCTGCGCCGGGGAAGGAACATACGATCGACCTGGTCTGCGACACGATCGTTCTGGCGCTCGGCGTGACCCCGGCTACCGAACTCCTCGATGCCGCAGGAACCGGCCAGACCGAGACGATCACGCTGATCGGCGACGCTGCAACTGCTACGCGACCAGAAGCGGCCTATCTCCAGAAATGGGCCACCGCCCTCGCCCAGCACGCCGCACCCGACACGATCGTCTGCCAGTGCGAGGACGTCACCCGCGCCGATCTGATCGGCGTACAACCGCCGCGCTATCTCGACCGCCCGCACGCGATGGCGGCGCGCTCGCTCTCCTCGCTGCTCAACGACGGCCCGGCGCATCCCGATCAGATCAAGCGCCTGACCCGCGCCGGCATGGGCCAATGCCAGGGCCGCCGCTGCCGCGATCAGGTCGCCTGCCTGCTCGCCGAGCAACAGCAAGTGCCGCTCAGCGCAGTGCCCGTCGCCAGCCACCGCGCGCCGGTCCGTCCCGTCCCGCTCCGCGTGCTCGCCGATTGGCAGGAGCGCGGCGACATGGCGGCGGGGTGGGACGTGTGGTTCGGCATCCCGACGCAATGGACACCCTATGCCGTGATCGGCACGCCCGAGGAGGCCGAGCATGTCGCGGGCCTCGGCGGCAACATGCATGTCTGAGCCGGACGCTCCGTCGGGCGCGTCGGTGGTCGTGATCGGCGCGGGCGTCACGGGTCTCAGCGCGGCGTGGTGGCTGGCGCGATCGGGGCTCGATGTCGTGGTGATCGACAAGGGGATCGTCGGCTGGGAAGCGTCGGGTCGAAACGGCGGCGGCGCATCGCATTACCAAAGCCCGCTCTTCGCCGAGGAGCAACGGATGTGGCCGCAGATGGACGATCTGCTCGGCTATCCGACCGAATATGCGCGCGAACGGATCATCATCCAGCGCGATCCCGCCCTGCTCGACCATTACCGCGCGGTCGGGCGGATGTGCAGCGCGATGGGCTACCGCGTCGACGATCTCGATTCGCAGCAAGCACAGGAGGCGGTGCCGCTGACCGACGAGACCTGCCTCGGCGGCATTCATCTGCGCTTCGGCGGCCACGCCAATCCGCAGCGGACGGTGCAGGCCTATGCCTGGGCGCTGCAGGATCTCGGCGGCCGCATCCTGCAGCATTGCCCGGCGCTTTCGATCGAAACGGCGGGCGGCAAGGTGGTCGCGGTACAGACCCCGCGCGGGCGGATCGCGTGCGATGCTCTGGTCGTGGCAGCCGGGCCGCAATCGGGGATGCTGCTGGCCCCCCTCGGCGTCGATTTCCCGCTCGCCTCGGCCCGCGCGGAGATGATCGTGACCGAACCTGCGCCGCTGATGAAGATCGGCGGCGTCGACGGCAACGGCCTGTACGGGCGCCAGACCTTGCGCGGCAATCTCGCCTTTGGCGGCGGGCCGCACGAGTGGATCGACATGGACGCGACCGGACCGAAAGCGCGCCCGACCTCGCCCTTGGTCCGCAACCTCGCGCGCCGCGTCGCCGAAATGTTCCCACGCGCCGCGCAGCTCAACGTCATCCGCTCCTGGGCCGGGGTGATCGAAAATACGCCCGACGGCCGCCCGATCATCGACCGGCTCGACAATCCCGGCAACGTAACCGTCGCCACGATGTCGGGCGTCGGTTTCGGCCTCTCCCCGGCCAGCGGCCACGCGATCCGCGACCTCGTGATCGACGGCGTGTGTTCGTTCACCGACATTACCAAGCTCGGCCTCGCCCGCTTCAAGGATCTCGAACCCGATTGGCGCGAGCGGCGCGGGTGGGCCGCAGGGGTCGCGGTATGAAGCGCTATTCGGCGCTGGCGCTGCTTAAGGCCGGGTTGAATGGACAGCGCGGCTGGGACCGGGCGTGGCGCGATCCCGAGCCGAAAAAGAGCTACGACGTGATCATCGTCGGCGGCGGCGGGCATGGCCTGTCGACGGCCTATTATCTCGCCAAGGTCCACGGCATCCGCAACATCGCGGTGCTCGAAAAAGGCTGGATCGGCGGCGGCAACACCGGGCGCAACACGACGATCGTGCGCTCCAATTACCGCCAGAAGCCGCTCCACGATCTGTTCGATTTCGCACTGAACCTGTGGGAGGGGATGAGCGACGAACTCAATTACAACGTGATGTTCTCGCCCCGCGGTGCGCTGTTCCTCGGCCATAGCGACAGTGACATGACGATGCTCGCGCAGCGCGGCGACGCTTTGCGCTGCGACGGGATCGACGCTGAATTGCTGACGCGCGATCAGGTGCACAAGCTGGTGCCGCTGCTCGACATGTCGCGGAGCGCGCGCTTTCCGATCCACGGCGGCCTGACGCAGCGGCGCGGCGGCACGGCGCGGCACGACGCGGTCGCCTGGGGCTATGCCCGCGCTGCCGATGCGCTGGGCGTCGATGTGATCCAGAAGTGTGAAGTCACCGGTTTCACGATGGCGAGCGGTCGCGTCACCGGGGTCGAGACCAGTCGCGGCAGCATCGGCGCGGGCCGCGTCGGGATTTGCGTCGCGGGCAATAGCGGGCCAGTCGCGGCAATGGCGGGCCTCAAACTGCCGATCGAGGCGCAGACGCTGCAGGCCTTCGTCACCGAACCGGTCAAGCCGATGATCGACACCGTGATCATGTCGCAATCGCTGCATTGCTACATCAGTCAGTCGGACAAAGGCGGGATCGTGCTGGGCGGAGATCCCGACCAATTCCCGAGCTACGCGCAACGCGGCCTGCCCGCGCGCATCGAGAAAGCCGCTGCCGAGGCGATTGCTCTTGTCCCCGCCCTCTCCCGGCTGCGGATGGTGCGGTGCTGGTCGGGCACCACCGACATGAGCTTCGACGGATCGCCGATCATCTCGGCCTTGCCGGTGGAGAACCTCTATCTCAACGGCGGCTGGTGCTATGGCGGCTTCAAGGCCACCCCTGCCTCGGGCTGGTGTTACGCGCATCTGCTCGCGACCGGCGAGAGCCATACGCTCGCCGCGCCCTTCGCCTTCGATCGCTTCGCGCAAGGGGCCACGATCGACGAAGCCGGGGTCGGCGTCATGCCGCAATTGCGCTGATGCTGCTGATCGACTGCCCCCATTGCGGCCCGCGCGCGCAGATCGAGTTCGCGTACGAACGCACGCTCGATTCGATCGTCACGCTACATATGCCGCCGGAGGAAGCCGTGTCGCGGCTCTACGCCCGCACCAACCCGCGCGGGCTGGATGACGAGCTGTGGCGGCACAGTTTCGGCTGCCGCCAGTGGCTGGTGCTACGCCGCCACCGCGTCACCCACGAGATCGTCTCGGTCACGGAATACGCGCCATGAGCGGCCCGTCGCGCCTTCCCGGTGGCCCCGAGCCGACGCTGCGCTTCCGCTTCGACGGCGTGGAGTATCGCGCCCGCCCCGGCGACACGCTGGCGGCGGCGTTGCTCGCGAACGGCGTCGGGCGCGTGGCGCGGAGTTTCAAATATCACCGCCCGCGCGGCGTGATGGCGGCAGGCGTCGAGGAGCCCAATGCGCTCGTCACCGTCGGCGAAGGCGGTCGGACCGAACCGAACACCCGCGCGACCGACCTGCAGGTGTATGACGGCCTGGTCGCGGTCAGCCAGAATCGCTGGCCGAGCCTCGCCTTCGATCTCGGCGCGATCAACGGACTCGCGGCACCGTTCCTGGCGGCTGGTTTCTATTACAAGACCTTCTTCGGCCCGCCATCGCGCTGGATGCTCTACGAGAAGTTCATCCGCCGCGCGGCTGGGATGGGCAAGGCACCGACCGACGCTGACCCGGACTTATACGAGCACCGCGCCGCCTTTTGCGACGTTCTTGTCGTCGGCGGCGGCACGGCGGGCATCGCCGCCGCCCGCGCCGCGCACGCGGCGGGCGAGCGCGTGTTGCTGGTCGAGCAGCAAGACCGGCTGTGTGGCGTGGCCGAAGGCGTGCGCGTG
>JAIXZV010000418.1 GCA_027489365.1 Sphingomonadales bacterium | reverse complement strand
CGATCACCCGGAATGGGAGCATGTCGCGATTCTCGGCCAGACGATGAAAGCGGAGGAACTCGCCGACCCTGCGCTGCCGCTGGAGACGCTGGTGTGGCGGCTGTTCAACGAGGAGAGCGAGGTGCGCCTGCACGGGGACACCGCGCTCGTTCGCGGCTGCCGCTGCTCGCCCGAATATATCGCGCAGGTCCTCGCCAAATTCCCGGCGGAGGAGCAGCACGCAATGGCGGATGAAACGGGCACGATCTTCGTCGATTGCGCCTTTTGCGCGCGGAAATTCCCGGTGACGCCTGCCGCGCTCAATAGCGCCGATATCATTACGTGATCGATATTGTTGTTCGTCGCGTACGACGTGTCATGCTAGGGTGCTGCACCATCGCGCGATAGAGCGGGCCGGTGGCACGGGGCGGACGGTAGCATATGCGGGTAGGGATCGTGGCGCGCCTGGCGGGCGCGGGCATGTTGATGGCGAGCGGTTTGGCGGTGGCGGCACCGGCGCGCGCGCCGACGCTGTCCGCGCTGGCACAGATCGAACCGGGCCAGTGGCAGCTCAAGACCGCCGGGTCGAGCGCGCCGCCCAGCACGCTGTGCATCGCCAATGCCGATATGCTGATTCAATACGGCCATACCAGCCTGCAATGCCAACGCTTCATCATCGCGAACGAGGCCAATCTGGCGACGGTGCACTATACGTGCCCCGGCACCGGCCACGGCCAGACCAGCGTCAAGGTGACGACTGCGCGCAATTTCAGCCTCGATACGCAAGGCATCATCAACGGTGCGCCGTTCGAGGAGCAATATGAGGCGCGTCGGATCGGTGCGTGCCCGGCAAATGGCGCGGCGCATTAAGCCGGCGTTTACGAACGGGTGCTACAGGGAAACGTGCAATTTTTTGACGGCACGTTTTCTCCCTGATTTGCCCGATAACGGGCGCTACTGGGTCGCTCACGGGCGGCCCGTTTTTTGTGCCTGGCTTGCGAAGGCGGGCATTTGGGCGTAGCCGGGGGGCATCATGACAATTGAAACGACCTCTCCGGTCACGTCACTGGCAGTCGTGCTGGTGTCGGGTGGCCTTGATTCGATGGTGGCGGCGGCGCGTGCGCGGGAGGACGGGCACGCCTTGCTGGCGCTGTCCTTCGATTACAATCAGCGCCATCGGCTCGAACTCGCCTCGGCGCGACGGATCGCAAGCGCGCTGGGCGCCGTGCGCCATGTGGTGCTTCCGCTCGATCTCGCGGCGTTTGGCGGGTCGGCGCTGACCGCCGACATCGCGGTGCCCAAGGACGGTGTGCAGCCAGGCATTCCGATCACCTACGTCCCGGCGCGCAACACGATTTTCCTCAGCCTCGCGCTCGGCTGGGCCGAGGCGGCGGGCGCGCGCGACCTGTATATCGGCGTCAACGCGCTGGATTATTCGGGCTATCCCGATTGCCGTCCCGAATTCATCGCCGCGTTCGAAGGGCTGGCCGAGCTCGCCACCAAGGCCGGGGTCGAGGGTGCGCCGTTCCGCATCCGCGCGCCGCTGCAGTACATGACCAAGGCCGATATCGCGCGCGAGGCGGCGCGGCTCGGGCTTGATGCAGGGATGAGCTGGTCGTGCTACGATCCCGCGCCGGGCGGCCTGCATTGCGGCGAGTGCGACAGCTGCCGCCTGCGCAAGAAGGGGTTCGAGGAAGCGGGCTTGCCCGATCCGACCCGCTACGCGGTGTGATGCGGTGATCTACACCGTCAAGGAAATGTTCCTGACGCTGCAAGGGGAGGGCGTTCAGGCCGGCCGCCGCGCGGTGTTCGTGCGCTTTGCCGGGTGCAATCTCTGGTCCGGCCGCGAGCAGGACCGTGCGACTGCGGTGTGCCGCTTCTGCGACACCGATTTCGTCGGCACGGATGGTGCGGGCGGCGGGAAGTTCGCTGATGCCGCAGCGCTCGTAGAAGCGGTGCAGGGCTTCTGGGGGGCAGGGGAGGCCGAGCGCTTCGTCGTGCTGACCGGGGGTGAACCTATGCTGCAAGTCGATGACGCGCTGGTCGATGCGCTCCACGCCGCCGGGTTCGAAATCGCGATCGAGAGCAATGGTACGCTGCCGGTCCACCCGGGCATCGATTGGGTCTGCATCAGCCCCAAGGCCGGGAGCGATGTCGTGCAGCGGCGTGGCGACGAATTGAAGCTGGTCTGGCCGCAGCCGGGCAGCGATGTCGAAGCGCTGGAGACCTGGGATTTCGCACACCATCTGATCCAGCCGCTCGACAGCGCCGATGCTGCGGCCAATCACGCGGCCGCGATCGATCTGGTGCTGGCGCGACCGAAATGGCGGCTCACGCTGCAGGCCCACAAGGCACTGGGCCTGCGCTGATTCACCACCGTTCGCCCTGAGCCTGTCGAAGGGCCTCTTTCAAAACCAGCCGCGCGCGGCTGGATAGCGGCCCGTCGACAAGCTCAGGGCGAACGGGAAGATGGAGCGTGTAGGTTAGCGAAACGTCAGCGTGAACGGCCCGCATTTGCGATCCTGCCACCGGCCGCGCTTGTCCCAGCAGGCGTCGTCGAGCCGGGGCAGCCACACCCGCGTGTCGATTTGCACATAGCGTGGGAAGCGTTCCTCACCCCACGGCACCAGCGCGTTGCGCATCGCGCTCATGTAATTCATCGCGACCTGATAGATCGTGCCGCGCGGGGCGTAGGCCGCAGCAGTCGCGACCTTTGCGGCGGTCTGGCAGAACCCATATTGCGCGCCGACCGTGGTAAAGGCCGAATAGGTCCGCGTGCCGTAGCGATCGAGTGCGGTCTGGCCGGGCTTCGCGCCCTTCGCGGTGCGGACGAAATATTTTGCCAGCGTGTCGAACGATTTCTTGAACTCGTCCTTATGGTTGGCCAGCGTGACGTTGTAATTTTCGACCGTCAGCAGGGTCGGTTCGAACTGGCATTGCAGCGCCGCGACGTTGAGCGCGGAGCGCAGATTCCACACCAGATTGGCGCGGACTTCGTCGGGCGTGGCACCGGGCAGCGTGGGCAGGCCCGGCTCATCGCCGCGGATCGGCGGACCGCTCATGTCGTGCGACTGGAAATAGAATTGGGCCGAGGCCGGGGTGGCGAGCGCGGCGGCGGAAAGCGCGGCGGTCACGGCAAGGGTACGCAACACGATCATTCTGTGCCTCTCATCATCGGTATCGCGCCTAGGGTGTTTCGCGGCGCGACCCAAATCCTTTTTTGAAGCCCCCTTTTTCGAAGCTGACGCCGTGGCGTCAAGAGCGCGGCGCAACAAAGGCGGGGCGGCCGGAATCGAAAGGGCCGCCCGGTTGCCCGGACGGCCCTCGATACAATCTTTCCCGAACGGGAAGGATTACATCTTGTTCTCGGTCGTCGTGGTCGTGGTGTTCGACGTCATCGTGGTGTCGGTCGAGTTCATCGCACCTTCGTTCGCCATCGCGCCGTCGGTGGCGGTCATGGTGTCGTTGGTGGTCATCGTGTCGGTCGAGTTCATGTCGGTGACCATCGTGTTGTCGGTCGTCGTCGTCTCGGTCTTGGGGGTGCAAGCCGAAATGGCGATCGCAGCAACAGCGATCATCGAACCAGCAGCGACCTTGGAAATGAATGCACGCATTGGAAAGCTCCCTAGATAATGGATTTGGTCGGCCTCGAGACCTTTAATACCCAAATCGTAGTGGACATTAGCCGGGATTCACCGGACCCTCAAGCCCAGATTTGTGCCCCCATAGAATGAGTATGCGCAAACGCCTCGAAACGGCGGGCCAACGCCGCGTCGAAGGTCGCAAAATCGGTCGGCCCGCCGAGTCGTTCGGCGCTCGTCACGCCGAATTCCGCCAAGCCACACGGCACGATACCCCCGAAATGTGCCAAATTCGGGGCAAGGTTGACCGAAAAACCATGCAGCGTGACCCAGCGCCGCACGCGCACGCCGATGGCACCGATCTTGGCCTCCGCGACACCGCCCGGCGCGACCGGATCGGGCACGTGCGTCCAGATGCCGACGCGACCCTCGGCGCGGAAGGCGGCGATGCCCAGATCGCCGAGCGTATCGATCACCCAGCCTTCCAGCGCATGGACATAGCGCCGCACGTCGCGCCCGCGTTTGTTGAGATCGAGGATGACATAGCCGATCCGCTGCCCGGGGCCGTGATAGGTGTAGCGTCCGCCGCGCCCGGTCTGCACTACGGGGAAGGCGGGGTCGCGCAGCTCCGCCGGATCGGCGCTGGTGCCCCCGGTATAGACCGGCGGATGTTCCAGCAGCCACACCAGCTCGCGCGCTTCGCCTGCGGCAACCGCGGCGGCGCGCGCCTCCATTTCGGCCACGGCCTCGGCATAGGGCACGGGCGCGGCCGCGATGCGCCATTCGATAGAGTCGGGGATCGTCGTCACGCCCGCGAAATGGGATAGCGGCCCGCGCAACGCAAGTCATTGGCAACCGACCTGCGCTTGCGCTAACAGCCGGTGAACTTGCCGGGGGAGACGACCGACGTGATTGCGACGATGAGTACCGTGTGGGATCGCACCGCCGAATTTCTCAGCGACAATCTCGCGGCATTGATGCCGATCGTGCTGCTTGGGCTGTTCGTGCCGCTGACGCTGCTCGGCAATCTCATGCCGCTGATGAAAAACGATGGGGCGATGGCGGATGTGACGATCGGGGTGATCGTCCTGTTCCTGTCGCTGGTCACGATCTGGGGCGGTATCGCGATCACCGCGCTGGCGTTCGATCCGCCCGCCGGCCGCGGGGCCGCGGTTGCCACCGCCAACCGTCGCCTGCTGCCGGTGCTGGGGATCAGCCTGCTCACCACCGTCCTCGTGCTGCTGCTCGCCCTGCCGATCGGCGTCGCGCTCGGCATGAGCGGGGTGGATGTGACTGCGCTGGCCGAGGGGCGGCAGCCTGCACCGCCGACCAATCCGGGTGCTGCGGCCGCGCTGAGTTTCGTCGGCCTGTATGTCCTCTTTTTGATTCCCTTTCTGCTATGGGCCTATGCGCGCTTCGTGCTGTTGATCACCCCGATCATGGTGATGGAGCGGCGCGGGTTCGGCGTCTACGCACGCGCCTTCGTCCTCACGCGCGGCATCGGCTGGAAGGTCGTCGGGCTGGTGCTGCTCTACGGTATCGTGTCGTGGGTCGCCTCCTCGGCGGCGAATGCGGTGTTCGGCAGCGTATTCCGCTTGCTGATCGGCGGGGAGGGGGCGGTCACGCTCGCCTCGGTGCTCACGCATATCGTCGTGGCGGCGACCTCGACGCTGTTCTCGGTCCTGTCGGTGGCGTTCGTTGCCAAATTATACCTGGCGACGCGCGACGCGCGCGAGGCGATCGTCGAGGCGGCATGACCCTCGATGTGGCAGGCGTCCTGCGCGACGCCTGGGTCATGGCCAAGCGCGACCGGGACATCGTCGTGGCGCTGGCCGGACTGTTCATCTTCGTCCCGCAATTTGCGTTCCTGCTGTTGGTGCCGGTGTTGAAACTTGCTGTATCGGCCGATGCAGACCTGGCCGCGCGACAAGCCGATGCGGCAGCGATGCAGGTCTGGGTCTCGACCTATTGGCCCTTCATGCTGGCACTGATCGTGCTGCCGGTGATCGCGCAGATTTCGATCACGCTGCTTTACGTCGATCCGGCTCAGCCCGCTGTCGGGGCGGCGCTCAAGCGCGCGCCGCTGCTGTTTTTTCCTGCGTTTCTGGCAATCTTGATCGCGACTCCGTTGGGCACGACGCTACAGCTTGCGCCGTTGCTGATCGTCCCGGCTGCCTATCTCGAAGGGCGAATGAAGCTGACCATGCCCATTTTGCTCGGCGAGCGCCCGATCTCGGTCGTCCGCGCGATCGCCACAAGCTGGCGGCGCACCGCTGGCCAAGGCCTCGCGATCGGCGGTCTTTCCTGCCTTACGGTAATCGGCGGATATCTCGTCTTCCGCTTGTTCATGCTGCTCGGCCAGATGCTGAACGGCGCGCCCTTGCAAAATCCGGCGGTAGCGGCGCTGCTAGACGGTGGCGCGGCCCTTGGCGCGACGCTTGGGGCAGTCGCGACGATTTTCGTGCAGGTCGCGCTTTACCGGCGGCTCAGCAAGGGAATCTGAGGCGCGGCATCGGGCGGCAAATGCCCGGTGAGGCGCGGATCGGGGAAGGTCTCGATCGTGCGCTTGATCGCCACGAACCCCTGCGCGCGGTAGAAATTGAGCGCCGACGGGTGATCGAGCGTGCAGGTGTGCACCCACACCCGGTCGATCCCTTTGATCCAGGCGCGCGACAACGCTTCGGCCATCAACCAGCGGCCGAGGCCCTTGCCCGCGAGTTCAGGGATCAGCGCGAAATAGGACAGCTCGCACGTGCGAGGCTCGCGGAAATCGAGTTCGAGCATCCCGACCTCGATCCCGGCGCGATCGACCACCGCATAAATCGACACGTCGGGATCGTGGATAATGTCGAGCAACTGGCGTTCCGCCATAACCAGTCGCGAAAACCACAGCCACGGCGCACCGACCCGGCGGAACAGCGCGCGATATTTCTCCACGCTCGGCCGGTCCCACGCGACCAGCCGCAACGGCGAGGAGGGAAGCGGGCGCAGCGGTGGCCGCGTCCGCATCTCCAGCGTGGTGACGATCGTCGCGACCTCGTCGTCGCCGACCGGGGTCAGGACCATGTCGCGAGCGGCGGCAGGCTCATCAGGATCGCGTCGATATTGCCGCCGGTCTTGAGCCCGAACAGCGTGCCGCGATCATAGACCAGATTGAATTCGGCATAGCGCCCGCGCCATTCGAGCATCTGCGCGGTGTCGGCGGGGGTGAAGGGCGTGTTCATCCGCCGCCGCACGATCCGCGGGAACGCGTCGAGGAAACCGCGGCCGATGTCCTTGATGAAGGCGAAATTGGCGTCGAAATCGCCTTCGAGATGATCGCAGAACAGGCCGCCGACGCCGCGATGGACCTTGCGATGCGGGATGTAGAAATATTCCTCCGCCCATTTCGAATAGCGATCGTAATAATCCGCGCCATGCGGGTCGCACGCGGCCTTCATCACCGCGTGGAAATCGGCGGTATCCTCGTCATAGGGCAGCGGCGGGTTGAGATCGTCCACGCCGCCGAACCAGCGCTTGGTGGTGACGAGGAAGCGGGTGTTCATATGCGCCGCCGGCACATGCGGGTTCGCCATATGCGCGACCAGGCTGATGCCGGTGGCGAAGAAGGTCGGATCCTCGGCGGCGCCGTGGATCGTCTTGGCGAAATCGCCCTCGAACGCGCCGCCAACGGTCGAGACGTTGACGCCGACCTTCTCGAACACCTTGCCCTTCATCACGCCGCGCACGCCGCCGCCGCCGGGCGATCCGTCCGGGTTGGGGCGGTCCCACGGGGTATATTCGAAATCGGCGTCGGACCCTGCCTCACGCTCGATGCGCACGAATTCCGCGCAGATCAGGTCGCGCAAATGTTCGAACCAGACGCGTGCTTCTGCCTGTTCCGAGTCGAGTTCGATCATTCCGGCCACCCTCTTGTTTGACGTAACGCTTCGGCAAGTGCGATTCCCGCCGCGACCGCGACATTCAGCGAACGCATCCCCGCCGCAAGGGGAATTCGCACTTGCACATCGGCGCGCGCGTGAACGTGGTCGGGAACGCCGCTCCCCTCCGATCCCATCAACAATATGTCGTCGGCGCGAAATTCCGCCGAATCGAGCCGCACCCCGCCGCGCGTGGTCAGCAAGACGATGCGACCGGTTACATGTTGCTCGAACGTGTCCCAATCGGCGTGACGCCGCACGTCGACGACATGCGCATAATCCATACCGGATCGCGCTAACGCTTTCTCACTCCACGTAAAACTGGTCGGTTCGATGACGTCGACGCCGGTGTTCAGGCACGCGCCGAGCCGCAGAATGGCACCGACGTTTCCGGCGATTTCGGGTTGGTACAGGGCGATCCGCATTCCCCCCGCTAGCACTCCTAAAATAGATGGCAAAATCCTGTTGGCAAAATGGCGTTCTCGCGTCTAACAGGGCCGGAAGCGCCGCTATTCTCGCGGTGCGTGAGGCATCCCCGCGCATCCTTCGCGGGTGGCCATGTCGGATTTTTCGTTCATCCGCGCCGCATTCGGCGGGCGGGCGAAGTGCAAGGGCAAGTGGATGGCAAGCGGAAATACCCTCGAAGTTCCCAGCGAGCACCAGGCGCATTCCGAAGGCGAACCGCGTCGTCGCGATTTCCTGAGCATCGCCGCGGTCAGCGCGGCCGGTGTCGGCGCGATCGCGATCGTCGTGCCGCTGGTGAACCAAATGAACCCCTCGGCCGACGTGCTCGCACTGTCGACCACCGATGTCGATCTGTCGAAGATCGAAGCCGGGCAGGGCATCACGGTTTCCTTCCGAAAACAGCCGCTGTTCGTGCGGAACCTGACGCCAGCGGAAATCGCCGAGGCCGACAAGGTCGACGTGAAGACGCTGCGCGACCCGGAGACGCTCGAACAGCGCACCAAGGGCCAGAAGAACTGGCTCGTCACGCTCGGCGTCTGCACGCATCTCGGCTGCATCCCGCAGGGGATCACCAGCGGCGAGGATCGCGGCCAATATGGCGGCTATTTCTGCCCGTGCCACGGTTCGCAATACGACACCGCCGCGCGCATTCGCAAAGGTCCGGCCCCGAAGAATCTCGCGGTGCCCGACTATAAGTTCACATCGCCGACAACGATCACGGTGGGTTGAGGACATTGATATGAGCTTCCCCTGGGCCAAGCATTACGCGCCGTCGAACGGCTTCACGAAGTGGATCGATGAACGTCTGCCGCTGCCGCGGCTCGTTTATGGCGCGGTCGGCGCGGGCTATCCCGTGCCGCGCAACCTCAATTATTTCTGGAACTTCGGCGTGCTCGCGGGCGCGGCGCTCGGTATCCAGATCATCACCGGCATCGTGCTGGCGATGCATTATGCGGCCAATGGCGGCGTGGCGTTCGATTCGGTCGAACACATCATGCGCGACGTCAACGCCGGCTGGTTCCTGCGTTATGCGCACGCCAATGGCGCGTCGATGTTCTTCATCGTCGTCTACATCCACATCTTCCGCGGCCTCTTCTACGGTTCGTACAAGGCCCCGCGCGAGATGATCTGGCTGCTCGGCGTCACGATCTTCCTGCTGATGATGGCGACTGCCTTCATGGGTTATGTGCTGCCCTGGGGACAGATGTCGTTCTGGGGCGCCAAGGTGATCACCGGCCTGTTCGGCGCCATTCCGCTGGT
>JAIXZV010000166.1 GCA_027489365.1 Sphingomonadales bacterium | reverse complement strand
CCTGCCATCGACCTCGCCCAAGGCGCAATATTCGCGCACGCAAGCCAACAGCGCCAACGCCGCCGCCTTTGGCGGAGGCACCGGCGCGCCGCAGACATTTCAGTTCGACAATTTCCAATTGGGCTTCGATGTCTCGTACGAGGTCGATCTGTTCGGCGGCGTGACGCGTGCGATCGAGGCGGCACGCGGCGACACCCAGGCCGCGCAAGCGCAGCTCGATGCCGCTCGCGTTTCGGTCGCGGCGGAAACGGCGCGCGCTTATGCCACCGCGTGCAGCAACGCCGCGCAGCGTGCCGTCGCGCTGGAGACGGTCGCGCTGCAGCAGAAGACGCTCGGCCTGACCGATACGCTGTTCACCGCCGGACGCGGCACGCGCCGTGACGTGCAGCGCGCCGACGTCCTGCTGGCGCAGACGCAAGCGACGATCCCGAGTTTCGAGGCCGAACGTCGCGCCTCGCTGTACGCGCTCGCGGTATTGACCGGCCTGCCGCCGGAGCAGATCGATCGTCAGGCCGATGCCTGCACCACTCCGCCGCGCGTGAAAGACGTGCTGCCGGTCGGCGATGGCACCGCGCTGATCGCACGCCGCCCGGATGTCCGCGCCGCAGAGCGCACGCTGGCGGCCGATACCGCGCGGATCGGCGTGTCGATCGCCGATCTCTATCCGAAAATTCAGTTGCTCGGCAGCATCGGCCTCAATGCCACGCGCGGCAGCCAATTGTTCAAGAGCACGTCGGCCAATTATTCGGCCGGACCGCTGATTTCGTGGAGCTTCCCCAACCAGACCGTCGGCCGCGCGCGGGTACGCCAGGCGCGCGCCGGGGCCGATGCGAGCCTCGCGACGTTCGACGGCAAGGTGCTGACCGCGCTGCAGGAAACCGAGCAGGCGCTCGCCCGCTATGCCGGCGCCCTCGACCGCAACGCCGCACTGCGCCGGGCCGAGGCATCGAGCACCGCCGCCGCCAAGCTGTCGCAGCTTCGCTTCGATTATGGTGCCGACAGCTTCCTGCTGCTGATCCAGGCCGAGCGTGACCGCGCCGATGCGCGCGCGGCTCTGGCGGCCTCGGATGCGGCGGTGGCGGATGCGCAGATCACGCTGTTCAAGGCGCTCGGCGGCGGCTGGGAAGACGCGCCCGCACCCACGCGCCGCGAGGCCGTAGCCCCTTGAGGCAGATCCGCAGCGCACTGTTCATGCCCGCATCCAATGCGCGCGCGATCGAGAAGGCGCGCGGGCTGGAGTGCGATGCGGTGATCCTCGATCTGGAGGATGCCGTCGCGCCCGAGGCCAAGGCTGCCGCGCGGGCTCAGGCGGTTGCGGCGGCACGGCAGGGCGGCTTCGGCGACCGCTTGCTCGTCCTGCGGGTCAACGCGCTCGACACCGATTGGGGTAACGAAGATTGCGCCGCCGCGATCTGTGCCGGTTTCGCTGCCGTGCTGCTGCCCAAGGTGTCGCGCCCCGACGACCTCACTGCCGCCCGCGCGATCCTTGGCGAGATGCCGCTTTGGGCGATGATCGAGACTTGCGCGGCGATGCTCGCGCTCCCGTCGATCGCCGCGACGCCCGGCCTCGCCTGCCTGATCGCGGGCACCAATGATCTCGCCAAGGACATGCGCTGCACGCCGGGCGCGGACCGGCTGCCACTGCTGCCGCACCTCACCGCCATCGTCACGGCCGCGCGCGCTTACGGTATCCTCGCGCTCGACGGCGTGTCGAACGTGCTGGCCGATACCCCCGCTTTGGCAGCCGAGTGCGCGCAGGGTGCCGCGTTCGGCTTCGATGGCAAGACGCTGATCCACCCGGCACAGATCGCGCCCACCAACCGCGCCTTCGCGCCGTCGGCGGAGCGAGTCGCCTGGGCGCAAGCGGTGATCGCAGCGTTCGCGGATTCGGTTAATGCCGATAAGGGTGCGATCCGCATCGGCGGCGAAATGGTCGAGCGACTGCACCTCGCCGAGGCCGAGCGCATCCTCCAAAACGCGTCATCGCTCTAACCCTATCGTTGGTGCCACCGTATTCGGTGGCGAACCCGTATAGGGATTTTGCGGATGCGGCGTTTCACATCGTCCTCACACACGCGGGGGTAAACCGGATCGGTCTCGGACACAGCAGACATGTTTATGGCGCGGGCACTTTTGCCCGGACCGGAGTATCCCCAATGCCGCGTTACTTCTTCGACATTTCGGACGGATCGGACTTCCGCGATCTGGAGGGGTCGGAATGGCCCGATCTGGAGGCGGCGCGGATCGAAGCGGTGCGCTATTCCGCCGAAATCCTGCGCGAAATGCCCGAGCGCGTGCTGGAGTCGCGCGCGTGGAAGATGACGGTGTCCGATCACAATCGCGAGCATCTCTTCACGCTGCGCTTCACCGTGGAAACGGCCCCGGTCGAGGAGCTGGTCGGTACGAACGGCTAAGCGCGCAGCACGCGTCCCGCCACCGCGTCGAGCTTGGCCAGCACCGCCGGATCGCGCGCGTCGGGTGCCGTGATCAGCGCGTGATCGAGCACGGTGTCGAGCGGCGAGGGTGTCCGTTCTGCCGGTAACGCCGCAACCAGAGCCGCGACGGCCTGGCGCGCAATCGCGCCATTCGCGCCCATTTGCTTGATGACCTCGGCGACTTCGACAAACGCGGCTTCCTCGCGCCAGCAATCGTAATCGGTCACCATCCCGATCAGCGCGTAGGGCAGCTCGGCTTCGCGCGCGAGCTTCGCCTCAGGCATCGCGGTCATGCCGATCACGTCGGCGCCCCATTGGCGGTAGAGCAGGCTTTCCGCACGGCTGGAAAATTGCGGACCTTCCATCGCGAGATACGTCGCACCCTTGGTGACCGCGCCGCCCGCCGCCGTAACGGCCGCCGCTGCAAAGTCCGACAGGCGCGGGCAGACCGGCTCGGCCATCGAGACGTGCGCGACCATGCCGGTGTCGAAGAAGCTGGAGGTGCGCGCGACCGTGCGGTCGATGAACTGATCGACCACCACGAAATGCCCCGGCGGCAATTCCTCGCGCAAGCTGCCGATCGACGAAATCGCGATGATGTCAGTGCAACCTGACCGCTTCAGCGCATCGATGTTCGCGCGGAAGTTGAGTTCGGATGGGCTGATTCGATGCCCGCGCCCGTGGCGCGGCAGGAACACCAGGTCGACATCGCCGATCGATCCGAACAGCAGCTCATCCGACGGTGCCCCCCACGGGGTATCGACGCGCCGCCACTGGGGGGTCTGCAGCGCATCGATCGCATACAGGCCCGATCCGCCGATGATGCCGAGCTTCCATTTGGTCATCGCGCTGTCTCTCCAAAATCAGCCACCCCGGCGAAGGCCGGGGCCCAGTCGTGAAACGGTGATGGTTGAGCGCCGTGCCCGATCTCCACGGCGCTCGCAACTGGGCCCCGGCATTCGCCGGGGTGGCACCGTGGTCCGATCAAATTACCTTCATGTCGCTTTGATAATGGTGCCACGCGAAGATCGCGGCGGCACCCCGGTG
>JAIXZV010000387.1 GCA_027489365.1 Sphingomonadales bacterium | reverse complement strand
TGATAATATTCCGCTGTGAGTGAAGTGGAGGAACCGCCGCTCAGCGCAAGAGGTGGCAGAATAGTTCTCGCTGCAGTTTTTGGCGCCGTATTAGGTAGCTTGATCACAGCGGGGCTTTTCAAATTTTACATGATGCCAACGACGCCGATTGCAGGCGTACGCGCCGCACCAGCGTTCCGCGATTCTTGGGAACCCATTGAACCAAAGATTTCGCAGGGTGGGCGAGTTCTGGACCGAGTCGCGTTGATCAGCCAATATGATGACAATCCCAACGAGTTCGCCATTCTTGCACGCCGAGGAAAATTTCGGATTTCTGGAAAAATTTCCCGAGTGAGCGAATTCAATGAAGTTCTCGATAAGAGAAGCGGATTTTTCGTTCCTCTGATTTCCACGCGCGACGACAAATTGCCAGATTTGATAGGAAGCAAGCGATCGTCACCTGTATCCCTGTTCGTCTTAGGAATTAACGAAGAAAACGCTGCCCAACTACGGCAGGGTCAGGACATTACGGTCGTATGCGGCAATGTGAGGGTCGTTTTGAAGGATCTTGTTTTTGACAACTGCCGTCGTGTCATGGATTCGAGTCACAGCGCGTGACTGCGTTGCCATCAATAGCTGCATATATGTTGGTGAAAGCGCAAACGTACCTTATAGTCACATGATGAAGGAGCATCCTGGATGCAGCCCGAACGTGTCACCTTTCTCACCACGCAGGCCCAAAACGACGTGGTCGAAAGCGCCCCACGTTCTGACGTCCCGCAGATCGAAGGATGACGACATCCAACGCATCCTCCTCGGCGGGTGATACGAGGCCGCAAATTATGACAATTTCCGCGATCAAGCGGGATTTCGACGCGGTGCTACGCCGAGTCCATGAAGGCGAAGAGATTATCGTTACGCGACGCGGCATCCCCTTGGGACGCTTACTACCTCCTCTGTGATCGGTAATTCCGCGCACATCCCTGCTTCCCGATGCGCCCCGATCTGGTAGCAGGGTTCACGTGACCCTTCGCCTCCCCCTCCTCGCCGTGACCGCGCTGCTGCTGACCGCCGCCGCGCCCGATCCGGCGCCGCCACCCGCCCCGCTGCGGCTGGTCGAGATGATCTCGCCGCAAGGGCTGCAGGAGGTGTCGCCCGGCGCGATCGTGTCGACCTCGGCGATCTATAAGCCCGATTCGGTGATCCTCGCCGGAGACATCGTGCTCGATTACAAAGGCGAGCAGCGGAAATTCGCGCGCGGCGCAGTGATCCAGGCGGGCGGGCCGACCGGCGTCGCGGGCGTGCCCGACGCGATCTTCTGCGAACCCGTGCACGAGGCATCGATCGGCAAGGTGCTGACCGGGCAGCTTGCGTTCGGTATAGTCGGGGCGCTGCGCCCGACCCATCTCAACACGCGCTATTGCCTGTTCGATGCCGACAAGGATTCGAAATTCGACCACGCCTTCCTGGTCGGCGCGAAAGGCGATGGGCGCACGCCGTTCGCGATTCCGCCGGTCGAATATGGCACGATCGAGGGCCGCCGCCTCGCCGACGACAGCGTCGCGCGGCTGCGCTATGTCGGCCCGGCGGGCACGCCCGACATGATCGCCTTCGATCTGGAGGCGTTCGCGATCGGCAGGTTGCGCGACGTGCCGCACGCCCGCACCTTTGTGTCCGTCACCAAGCTGCCCGCCTACGCCATTATCGGGGTCGCGGTGGTGACGGTGTTGACGTACGACCCCAAGACCCGCGTCGCGACGATCCGGATGGATCACGATCTCGCGCCCGGGCAGATTGTCTTGCCGGAGCTTGCGCGTGCCTACTGATACCCCGCTCGACCGTTTCAAAGCCGTGCTCGGCGGCACCGCGCGCGCGCTGGCGGACGAGGCCGAGATCGAGCTCGCCTTCACCGCCGATGCGCCGACGCAAAGCGGCAAGCACATCAAGGTGCCGATGCCCGCGCGCAGCCTGCCCGCCGAGCAAGTGGCGGAGGCGCGCGGTTTCGCCGACGGCTTCGCGCTGCGGCTGAAGCATCACGACATCGCGCTCCACAATCGCACCGCGCCGGGTGACGCGGTGGCGCGTGCGGTGTTCGACGCGGTCGAGACGGCCCGGGTCGAGGCGCTGGGTGCGCGCGGCTATGCGGGGATCACCGCGAACCTCGACGTGGCGCTCGACATGCGGATGCGCTCCGACCCGATCACCCGCGCCAAATCGCGCGACGAAGTGCCGCTGTCGACCGCGCTTGCCTTGATGGTGCGCGAGCGACTGACGGGTGCTGCCCCGCCGCCCGCGACCGACCAGGGCATGGCGCTGGTGCGCGACTGGATCGAGCAGAAAGCCGGGAGCGACCTCGACGCGCTCGGCCTCGCGATCGATGATCAGCGCGCCTTCGCGTCGCTCGCCACCAAATTGCTCGAGGATCTCGATCTGATCGAGGGCGACCTGCTGCCCGAAGAGTCGGACGAGGGCGGCAATGAGGATGAGGGCACCGACGAGCAGCAGGACGACAAAGGCGACGAGGGCGAAGAAGACGGCGACCAGGGCCAGGGCGAGATCGAGGCGCGCGGCTCCGAACAGGATTCGGACAGCGAAGACGGCGAAGGCACCGAGCAAGGCCAGGATTCGTTCGACGACATGGACGGCGAGCCCGGCGACGAGGGCGAGGAAGGGATGCTGCCGACGCGCCCCAACCGCCCCTTCGCCGACCCCTCGGGCCAGTTCGATTACAAGGCGTGGACCACCGCATACGACGAAGTGATCGCCGCGACCGATCTGTGCGATGCTGACGAACTGGTGCGGCTGCGCTCCTATCTCGACCAGCAGCTCGTGCATTTGCAGGGCGTGGTGACCAAGCTCGCCAACCGCCTGCAACGCCGCCTGATGGCGCAGCAGAACCGGAGCTGGGATTTCGATCAGGAGGAAGGCATCCTCGATGCCGCGCGGCTGGCGCGGATCGTGGTCAATCCGACACTGTCGCTCAGCTACAAGATCGAACGCGAGACCGATTTCCGCGATACCGTGGTGACGCTGCTGATCGACAATTCGGGATCGATGCGCGGGCGCCCGATCTCGATCGCGGCGATCAGCGCCGACATCCTCGCGCGCACGCTCGAGCGCTGCGGGGTCAAGACCGAGATCCTCGGCTTCACGACACGCGCCTGGAAGGGCGGCCAGAGCCGTGAAACCTGGCTGGCGGCGGGGCGTCCGCCGCAGCCGGGGCGGCTCAACGACGTGCGCCACATCGTCTATAAGAAAGCCGACGAGCCGTGGCGCCGCGCCAAGACCAGCCTCGGCCTGATGATGCGCGAAGGGCTGCTGAAAGAGAATATCGACGGCGAGGCTTTGCTGTGGGCGCACAGCCGCCTGATCGCGCGGCCGGAGGATCGCAAGATCCTGATGGTCATCTCGGACGGCGCGCCGGTCGACGATTCGACGCTGTCGGTCAATTCCGGGTCGTATCTGGAGCGGCATTTGCGCCAGGTGATCGGCTGGATCGAGGGCAAATCCCCGGTCGAACTCGCCGCGATCGGCATCGGGCATGATGTGACGCGCTATTACAGTCGCGCGGTGACGATCATGGATGTCGAGCAATTGGGCGGCACGATCATCGAACAATTAGCGGCGCTGTTCGACGCGCCGTAGCAGCAGCACGACATGCAGACGGGCCAATCCGGCGCGACCGCGGTCGTGTCGGACCGTTGTTGCGCGCGCGAGAGACCGGCCATGAAAATAGGGCAGGATCGCTGTACAAAACCCGCAACCGAAACGATTATCGTTTCGTTTCAGCAATGTAGCGTTCATGCAACAGGGGATTTGGAAAGTAACGTGACAGTCCAGATCATAATAGCGTGCACCGTTTTTCACGCCTAGCAACCGCGCCGGGGGGAGTTTCAGCGTCTTGAAAAAGACGCGTCCCAGGTGAGGTACGCAATGTCTTTCGTGATCCGTCGTCGTCTTTTAGCCACTACCGTGTTCGTCAGCGCCGCGTTGACCGCTCTGCCTGCCACCGCGCAGCAGAACCCCAACACTCCGGCTTGTGACCCGCAGCGCCAGGATTGCTCGGTGCAGTCGCCCGGCGTCGTTCCCGGCGACACGGTAACGCAATCGAACACGCCCGAAGCACCGGGCGAAGACATCGTCGTCACCGGATCGCGCATCGCGTCGCCGGGTGCGGTGTCGGCGTCGCCGCTGCAGACGATCGGGGCCGCACAGATCCGTCAGCAGGGCGCGATCAACGTGCAGGAAGTGCTGCAGCTGAACCCCGTGTTCGGCACCCCCGGCATCAGCCGCACCAATTCCAGCTTCGCCACGCAGAGCGCGGGCGTCGCCACGGTCAACCTGCGCAACCTGGGTGAGGATCGCACGCTCGTCCTCGTCAACGGTCGCCGTTTCGTGTCGGGCGTTCCCGGCAGCAACGCGGTCGACCTCAACGTCATCCCGACGCAATTCCTCGACCGCGTCGACGTGCTGACCGGCGGCGCATCGGCCGTTTACGGTTCGGACGCGGTCGCCGGTGTCGTCAACATGATCTACAAGACCAAGTTCGAGGGCCTGCAGATCGACGGCCAGTTCGGTATTTCGCCCGTGGGCGACGGCGCCGACAAGCAAGTCAACGTGCTGGCGGGCAAGAACTTCGCCGATGGCCGCGGCAACATCATGCTGTTCGGCGGCTATTCGAAGCAGGGCACCGTCCTGAAGCGCGATCGTTCGACCGAAGCCGGTTCGAGCGCGGTCGATTCGACCAGCCTGGGCGCGCGTAACGGCAACGATGCCGACATCTTCACCCCGACGACGCTGCTGTCGGGCTTCATTCCCGGCGGTCGCTTCTACGCCGGCAACCAGATCTTCTCTTACGGCAACAACAACGTGCTGACCGATTGCACCACAGTAAGCTGCGGCGGCTTCAATCGTTCGGACTCGCGCTATCTCGCGGTTCCGGTCGAGCGTTACGTCGCGGCCGGTCGTGCGAACTTCGAAGTCTCGCGCGCGTTCAATGTCTTCCTTGAAGGCAATTTCGCCCGGACCAAGGTCAACACGGTGATCGAGCCGTTCCCGCTCAGCTCCGATCTGGTGAACATCCCAACGGGTGGCCAGGTGGCGATCCAGTCGGTCGTCGGCGGCGTTACCTATCGCAACCCGTTCGTGCCCGATGCGATCTTCAACGCCGCGACCGACACCGACGGCGATGGTCTGAAGGATATTTTCTTCGATCGTCGTCTGGCCGATTTCGGACCGCGTACCAGCAGCGCGACGCGCGACCTGTTCCGCATCGCCGGCGGCATCAACGGAAAGTTCCTCGACGACCGCTTCAGCTATGAAGCGTACGGCATCTACGGCCAGACGATCGAACATCAGAGCGGCAACGGCCAGTTCGACAGCCGCCGCTTCACCCAGGCGCTGAACGCCTATCGCGATCCGGTGACGGGCACGATCCAGTGCGCGGACCCCGCCGCGCGTGCAGCGGGCTGCGTGCCTGCCAACATCTATGGCATCAACGCACTGGCACCGGCGGCCGGTTATCTGGCCGCCCCGGTAACGCTCGCCACGCGCGTCACGCAGACCGTCGGCGGCGCCAACGTCACGGGCAAGCTATTCTCGATCTTCGGCGCAGACGCGATCGGCATCAACGTCGGTGGCGAATATCGTCGCGAGACGAGCAGCAACGTGTTCGATCTGCTCACGCAGCAGGGCCTGAACGGCAACAACGCGCTGCCGTCCACCTCGGGCAGCGTCAGCGTGTATGAAGGCTTTGCCGAAGTGATCGTCCCGCTGTTGCAGGATCGTCCGTTCTTCCACTCGCTGAACGTTCGCGGCGCGGTTCGCGGCTCGCATTATTCGACCGTTGGTAACACGCTCAGCTACAATTTCGGTGGTGAATGGGCACCGACCAGCGACATCCGCTTCCGCGTGATGCAGGCACGCTCGGTGCGTGCGCCAAACATCAGCGAGCTGTTCTCGGCACCGCAGCAGGACTTCCCGTCGGGTCTGCAGGATCCGTGCCTTGGCGTCACCGCCACCACGGCAGGCACGCTGGCGACCAATTGTCGTGCGGCACCGGGCGTCGCGGCCAACATCGCGGCGAACGGCGCGTTTGCGGTAAGCCAGCCCGATTTGCAGGGCATCACAAGCTTCAGCGGTGGCAACCGCCTGTTGCAGGAAGAGAAGGGCGATTCCTTCACGGCCGGCGTCGTGCTCAACCCGCGATCGATCCTGGGCCTGCGCAACCTGGTCGTGACGGTCGATTATTATAACATCCGGATCAAGGATGCGATCGTCACCACCCCGCTGCAGTTCATCCTGAACCAATGCTACAATCAGTCGGTTACGGCGTTCTGCAATTTGGTCGTGCGCCGTCCGGTCGGGGTTGGCCCCAACAGCCCGGGCTCGCTCGATCAGGTCAACACCTCGCCGTCGAACAGCGGTGGCGCGAAGACCTCGGGCATCGACACCGTCATCGATTGGCGCACCAATCTGGATAGCCTCGGCGTTGGCGGCAATCTCAACCTGCACGGTGCCTATACCCACCTGCTCACCGGCTACACTATTCCGCTGCCGGGTTCGGCACGGGACAGCTATGCTGGCGAAATTGGCGCGCCGCGTGACAAGTTCACGATCTCGGCCGGGTATGATCTGAAGGGTTTCGGCCTGACCACGACGGGTACGTGGATCAGCCAGTCGAGCCTCGACGATCAGCTCACGGGCGCTGCGGCGGGCACCAACCCGCTGTACCGCGTCCGTCCGCAATTCTACCTCGATTCGCAGATCCGCTTCCAGACGCGGGACGGCTTCGAATTCTACGTGGGCGCGAACAATCTGCTCAACAACCAGCCGCCGTACCTCGCCGATATCGGCGCCTCGACCGGCCAGGATACCGATGCGGGAACGTACGACGCGCTCGGCCGCCGCTATTATGCCGGTGTGCGCATCAAGTTCTGATCGGGCTTTTGCGCAAACACTTGGGGGCGTCCTGCGGGGCGCCCCTTTTTTTGTGCGCGCGCTCGGTTCCGGCGAGCCTATAAGGTCGCACCGTGCCGATCACCCCGCCCCCCTCCGGCTTCCACGGCCCGGTCAAGCGTTCGGTCACGATCGCGGGGCATCCGACGTCGATCAGCCTTGAGCCGATCTTCTGGCACGCGCTGGAGGATGCGGCCGCCGCACGCGCGCTCCCGCTCAACGCGCTGATCGCGGAGATTGACGCGCTGCGCATTCGGGCGGACGACCCGCCCAACCTCGCCAGCGCGCTCCGCTCCTGGCTGTTCGCGGAAAAAGCTGCGAGTAACTCGCAATAGCGTTGACTCTGCGAATAATTCGCAATAGCCGCTTCTCAACAACAGGAGCGACCTTTGACCACGTCCACCACCCTTCTTCGCAAGCCCGCCTTTCTCGCTTTGTCGTGCGTCGGTGCCTTCGCCACCGCGCCCGCCTTCGCCAGCGACGCGCGACCGGTGGCCAACGATGTGGATTCGGACGACAAGCGCGACATCGTGGTCAATGGCGAGCGCGAAATCCGGCAGCGTGATCCGAAGCTCGTCGCCCCGCTGGTCGACACGCCCAAATCGATCGTCGTGATCGACAAATCGGTGATCGAGCAGACCGGATCGACCACGCTCGCCGACGCGTTGCGCACCGTTCCCGGCATCACCTTTGGTGCGGCCGAGGGTGGCAATCCGATCGGCGACCGCCCCTTCATCCGCGGCTTTGATAGCCAGGGCAGCATCTTCGTCGATGGCGTGCGCGATCTTGGCGCGCAGAACCGCGAAGTGTTCGCGATCGATTCGGTACAGGTCGTGCGCGGATCGGATTCGACGCTGGGCGGGCGCGGCAATGCCGGCGGGTCGCTCAACATCCTGACTAAGGTGCCGCAAGCCAAGACCTTCGGCTCGGTCGCCGCCAGCTATGGCAATGCCGATTACAAGCGCGTCTCGGCGGATCTGAACGTGAAGCTCAGCGACACCGCCGCCTTCCGCATCGCCGGGCTGTGGCACGATCAGGACGTCGCCGGGCGCGACGCGATCTATCAGCGCCGCTGGGGCGTCGCCCCGAGCCTCACGCTCGGGCTCGGCACGTCGACGCGGCTGACGATCGGCTATTACTATCTCGAAAGCCACGACTTGCCCGACAGCGGCATTCCCTATCTCTACACGATCGGCAATGCGCCGGGCACCGGCAACATCCGCACCAGCCCGGCGATCGGTCAGATCACCACCGCTAACGGCCAGACCGGCTTCGTGTCGCGCTCGACCTTCTACGGCCTCACGTCGCGTGATTTCCGCGACGCCACCACCAACCAGGCGACGATCCGGGTCGAGCATGATTTCGGCGGCATCACGCTGCGCAACACTGCGCGCTACGCGCGTGATGACCAGGCGTACATCTTCACACTGCCCGACGATTCGACCGGCAACGTCTATGACACCGGCCGAGTATGGCGGCGCTCGAACACGCGCTACAGCTATGCCGAGAGCATCATCGATCAGCTCGATCTGTCGGGCAGCTTCAAGACCGGCCAAATCAAGCATGATTTCGCGGTCGGCGCGGAAGTCTCGTGGCAGAAGACGCGGCGCGGCACCTTCGTGACGCGCGGGTTCCGGAACACGGCGGGCACCGAACTCCTGTCGAACGGATCGACCATTTCTCCACGCTGCAATACCGACACGGTCGCGCGCTATTATTGCGCGAGCATCTTCAACGCCAACCCCAACGACCCGTGGGTCAATTACGCCAGCGACACATCGACCACGACCGCCGCGATCGTCCGCTCGCTGCCGCTGGCCGAGACGCAGAACGATGCCGAGACGCAGGCGATCTACGGCTTCGATTCGATCACGCTGCTGCCCTCGCTGATCCTCAATGTCGGCGCGCGCTACGACCGCTTCACCTCGCGCATCACGCCGGGGCAACCGGTCACCGCGACGACGTCGTTCCGCCTGTCGCGCACCGACAATTTGTTCAACTGGCAGGCCGGTCTGGTGTTCAAGCCGACCAAGGAAACCAGCCTCTACGCAAGCTACGCCACCGCCGCGACGCCGCCCAACAGTCTGCTCGGCGAAGGGTTCGAGAACAATGCGCTGCCGACGACGGCAGTCACCGCCAATCTGCTCGATTCGCTGCGGGTGCAGAAGACCAAGACCTATGAAGTCGGCGCGAAGGGCAGCCTGTTCCAGGAGAAGCTCGCGCTCGGGCTCGCGGTGTTCCAGACCGACATCAGCAACGCCCGCGTCACCGACGACAATAATAACATCGCCTTCCTCGGATCGACCCGTATCCGCGGCGTGGAGCTCAACGCCAATGGCATGATCCTGCCGGGCTGGTCGGTGTTCGGCGGTTATACCTTCCTCGATGCCAAGATCGTCGATGGCGGCTTCACCGCACTCACCGCAGCGGCCAATGGCGCGGCGGCGGCGAAGGTGGTGCTCGTCCCCTCGGTCAACACCGGCAAGGCCGTGCCGCAGACCGCGCGCCACAGCTTCACGCTGTCGACCAATTATGAGGTTACCAAGCGCTTCTCGATCGGTGGCGGGGCCTATTACATGAGCGAGCAGAATGGTGGCTATGCCGACAATCGCAGCGCATCGCAGACCAGCGCGGGTGTTGTGACGGTGACGCCAGCGACCAAGGTCCTGACGCGCGGCATCCCGAGCTACTGGCGCTTCGATGCGCAGGCGCGCTTCAAACTGAACGACCATTTCGACGTGTCGGTCAACGCGCAGAATTTGACCAACAAGACGTACTTCACCAGCACCTACACCAGCCATTATGCGACGATCGCAACCGGCCGCACGGTGTTCGGCACGTTGATCGCCAAATTCTGATGCTCGATCCGACGACACTGTCGCCGGAAGACATCGCCGCGCGCCTCTCGGGGACACCCGAGGAGCGCGCGGCGTTCGTTCACGCCTGCGCCGAAGCGGGCGAGGCCGAGGCGCAGGCGGTGTATGGCCAGATGCTGCTCGACGGCGCGGGCGTCGCGGCCGACCGCCGTGCGGCGCTCGGCTGGTTCGTGAAGGCGGCGGCGCAGCATCACCTGATGGCGATCAACATGGTCGGGCGCTGCTACGATCTCGGCTGGGGCACCGCGATCGACAAGGCGCGCGCGGCGGAATGCTACCGCATCGCCGCGGAACGCGGGCTCGATTGGGGCATGTACAATTATGCGACGCTGCTGGCGCTCGGCGAAGGGGTCGAACTCGACCGCGCCGCCGCGCTCGACTGGTTCCGCAAGGCTGCCGCGAGCAGCACGCCGCTGGCGAGCGCCAAGGCCACAAATTTCGTCGGCAGCTTTCATGAGGACGGCTGGGTGGTGCAGCGCGATCTCGCGGCGGCGGCGCGCTGCTACGCCCGCGCCGCGCAGGGCGGGGATTTCCGCGGGGCCTTCAACCATGCGCGAATGCTCGGCGCGGCGGGCAAGATCGAAGACGCGATCACCTGGCTGAAGCGCGCCGGTACCAGCGCAACCCCGGCCTTCGTCGAGAAAGCAGCCGCTTGGCTCGCCGCGTCCGACGTGGCGGCGTTCCGCGTGCGCGGCGTGCAGGCGATCCGGAGTGGTGCATCATGCTGACGGTCATCCCCGATCTGCTGACGCCCCCTCAACTCGCCGCCTTGCGCGATACGATCGACGCCGCCGACTGGATCGACGGCAATGCCACGTCGGGCACGCAATCCGCCCTCGCCAAGCGCAACCGGCAATTGCCCGAGGATTCGGATGCGGCGCGCGCCGGTGGTACGTTGGTGCTCGATGCGCTCGCCGCCTCGCCTTTGTTCGTGGCCGCCGCGCTCCCGCTGAAAGTCTTCCCGCCGCTGTTCAACCGCTACGGCGTGGGCGATGCCTTTGCAGCCCATGTCGACAACGCCATCCGCATCCGCCGCGGCAGCGATTTCCGCATCCGCAGCGATCTGTCCGCGACGCTCTTCCTCAGCGAGCCCGACAGCTATGACGGCGGCGAGCTGATCATCCAGACGCAGTTCGGCGAGCAAACGGTCAAGCTCCCCGCCGGGCAGATGGTGCTCTACCCCGCCTCCAGCCTGCACCGCGTCGCCCCGATCACGCGGGGGACGCGGGTTGCATCCTTTTTCTGGATTCAGTCGATGGTGCGCGATACCGACGCGCGCGCCGATCTGTTCGCGCTGGACACCGCGATCCAGTCGATCGCCGCGCGGCTTGGCCAGGACGACCCCGAGATCGTCCGGCTGACCGGCGTCTATCACAATTTGCTCCGCCGCTGGGCGGAGCTCTAACCCCCTCCCCGGGAATTCAGCTTCAATGACGAAAATCGCAGTTCGCAACGCGTGGTTTCAAGTGCACAAATGGATCGGGCTGATCCTCGCCATCCTCATCATCCCGCTGTCGGTGACCGGTGCTGCTTTGGTGTGGGACGATGCGCTCGATCATATGCTCAACCCGGTGCGTTATGCGACCACCGGCGTCGATCAACTCGCGCCTGCGCGCTATATCGCCGCAGCGCGGGAGATTCTGGCACCGGAGGAGCGGATCGTAGCGCTGACCATGCCGGAGGAAAACGGCCCGGTGATCGTCACCGCCGCCAAGCCTGCGACGGGGCAGCGACTGCAAGGCCCGCCGGCGCGCACCACCGTCTGGATCGACCCGCCAACCGCGCGCGTGCTCGATTACGGCAATAGCGGCACCGGCCTGATCCGCACGATGCACATCATCCACGGCTCGCTGATGATCCCCGGCGTCGGGCGGCAGATCGTCGGGTGGATCGGCGTGGCGATGCTGCTGTCGAGCGTGTCGGGGCTGTGGCTGTGGTGGCCGACGGTCGGGCGCTGGGTGCGGGGGCTGCGGTGGAAGCGGCATCGCAACACCGACGCGAACCTGCATCACCTGCTCGGCTTCTGGATCGCGCTGCCGCTGTTCGTCCTTTCGCTGACGGGGATGTGGATTTCCTTCCCACAAGTCTTCGGCGGCGGGCAGAACGCGATGGGGATGCGACCGGGTGCGGCCCGCCCGGTGCCGCTGGCCACACCGAAGCTGTCGGTGGACGCGGTCATCACCGCCGCCGAAGCCGCCAAGGTTGCGCCGACGGTCAGCAAGATCGAATGGCCGACCGATCGCAAGCCCGAGTGGAAAGTCTCGTTCGACGGCACCCAGACGAGCGTCGCCGTCGCCGAGGCAAATGGTGCGGCCAAGGTCGAACCAGCCCGCGCAGAGGACACCGCCCGCCTGATGCGCCGCATCCACGACGGCACACGGATGGGGCTGCTGTGGCAGATCGTGATCTTCCTCGGCGGAATCCTGCCCGCGATCCTCGCGGTGACCGGCATCATCATGTGGTGGCGTGCGCGCGGCTGGAAAGCGCAACTGAAGGCACGGATGGCGCGATAACTCCCAATCCTCCCCGGCACGGGGAGGGGGACCGTGAGCATTCAGCGAACGGTGGAGGGGGCGTGCCGCGGGCGAAGCGCTTGCGGCACGCCCCCTCCGTCAGCCTGCGGCTGCCACCTCCCCGTGCCGGGGAGGATTATCTTCCCAACAACACCCGCGCCTGACCGGCGATCTGCGCCAGCATCGCCGCGTTCGGCGCCGGCGCCAGACGCGCGCGGTCGACCACCGCCTTGAACTGCGCAACCCGCCCGGCATTGGCGGTCAGCCACGCCTCGACCAGCGCCTGCGGCTCACCCCCCGCCCCCAAAGCCGAGGGGCGCCCGAGGAACTCCAACCGCAATTGCTGGAAATCGCGCGCCAGCCCCGCGATCAACAACCGCTCCCACGGATCGCTCGACGAGATGCGCGCGGCATTGGCCTGCGCCCAATCGAGCCCGAGCGCTTGCCCCAGCCGCGTGAACGCCCGCGTCAGCACGGTCTCGTCCAGACCGAGCCGCTCACCGAGATCGGCCAAGCCCACAGCGCCGTCCAGCTCGAACAGCCGCACGACCTTCTGCACCAGTTTCTTCGGCGCCCCCGCCGTCTCCAGCGTCTCGGCGATGCGAGCGCTCTGCGCGCTCGCCTCGGCGAGCAGCAACGCCTTGGTCTGTTTGTCGAGCTGCGCGATCCCCTTCGACAGCCGCGCGAGCGTCGCGCCCGGGCCGGTGCCGCTGCGGGTTACCCGCAACAGGTCCGCGATCTGCGAGCGTGTCGCCACGGCAACCTCATCGAACAGCGCGATCCGCGCCGCCTCGGGCATCGCCGCCGTCTCGATCTCGCGCCACAGCGTCGGCAAATCGAACAGCCGCTCCGCGACGACGAACATCGCCGCGATATCGCTCATCGCCGCGCCTTCTTCCTCGGCGAGTTCGAACGGATAGAGCACGCCCATGCGGTTGACGATGCGGTTGGCGAGCTTGGTCGCGACGATATCGCCGCGCAGCCGGTGCTGGTCGATCGCCGCGCCAAACTTCTTCTGCATCGCGCGCGGGAAGGCGTCGCGCAGATCGGGCAGCAAATCGGGGTCGAGCCCCAGCCCCGACCGCTCGATCGACGCCTGCAACCCAAGCTTCGCCGTCGCCAGCAACACCGCCAGCTCCGGACGCGTCAGCCCCCGTCCCTCGGCGGCGCGGCGCAGCAGATC
>JAIXZV010000353.1 GCA_027489365.1 Sphingomonadales bacterium | reverse complement strand
GTCGCGAAGGTCATATACATCATCGACCCGTCGAGATTGAACGAATAGCCGAGCGGCAGCACGAAGCTGGCGATGCGGCGCGGCACGCCGAAACGCACCAGCGCCTCCAGAGTACGCGGATAGGCCGCCTCCGACGATGCGGTCGAGAAAGCGAGCAGGATCGGCTCGCGAATGTAGCGCGCGAGCAAAAACGCGCGCGGCCCGATGAACAGGAACGCCGCGCCGAAAAGCAGCACCCACAACAACGCCAGCCCGAGGTAGAAACTCCCGACGAACAGGCCGAGCGTCCAGATGATGCCAAGGCCGTTGACGGTGATCGTTGCGGTAATTGCCGCGAACACCGCCAGCGGCGCCAGGCGCATCACATAATCGGTGATCTGCAGCATCATCGCGGCGAGCGCCTCGGCCCCGCGCACGATCGGCGCGCCTTTCTCGCCGATCGCGGTCAGCGCAACGCCCGCGAACACCGAGAACAACACGATCTGGATGATTTCGTTGGTCGCCATCGCATCCACCACCGACGATGGCACGATATGCGTCACGAAATTGGTCAGGTTGAACGCCTTCTCGTCCAGCCCGACGCTCGCATCGGGTGGGGGCAGTTTGAAGCCGAACCCGCTGCCCGGCGCGACCGCGTCGATGACGAATTCGATGCCGTGGAACAGCAGCAGGCCGAGGCTGAGCGAGATCAGCGACGCGGTCACGAACCACGCCATCGTCCGCCCGCCGATCCGCCCGAGCGCGTTGATGTCGCCCATATGCGCGATGCCGACGACCAGCGTCGAAAACACCAAAGGCGCGATGATCATCTTGATCAACCGCAGGAAAATCGTCGTGACGATCGAGAATCCCGCGCCGATCTCCTTCAGCCGCGCGGTCGCCGCCGGGCTGCCATCGGCGATGCTCGTGTTGATCGCCCAGCCGACGATCAGCCCGAGCACGAGGCCGATCAGAATATAGGTCGTCAGTCGCTTCGCCACGTAGAGGCCCCCGGAATGTGCAGTGCGGGCCATCAACGGGAGAATAGCGCGGGGGTCAAGCGCCGTACCGCCCGATTGACGCGTTGCGGGGGCGGCGTCGTGCTGTCACATTGCCGGGATGAAGCTCACTCGTCGCGCGTTCGCCACTGCCGCCGCTGCCATTCCGGCGCTCTCCGCCACCAGCGTGCTGCGCGCCGCCGCGCCCGATCTGGCGGGGCTGCGGCCGATCACCACCAGCATCGCCACGATCAGCGCAGCCGAGCGACGCGCGCGAATCGACCGTGCGCAGGCGGCGATGCGGGCGCATGGCATTGGCGCGGTTGTCGTAGAGCCGGGGTCGTCGATGGTCTATTTCACCGGCGTCGAATGGCACCGCAGCGAACGCCTCACCTGCGCGATTATTCCTGCAGAGGGCGATCCTTGCATCGTAACACCCTATTTCGAAGAGCCGTCGGTTCGGCAAACACTTGCGATTCCGGCGGATGTCTGGGCCTGGGATGAAGACGAAGACCCGATTGCGCGTGTGGCCGATTGGATCGATCGTAAGCATCTGTTGGGTAAGGCGGTTGCGATTGAGGAAACCGTCCGATTCTTTGTCTCGGACGGGTTGCGTCGCAAGATGGCGGATCTGCGACCGGCCACAAAAATAGTCAGCGCCAACCCGGTCGTGCGCGGGGTGCGGATGCGCAAGACCGCACCCGAAATCGCGCTGATGCAGGCCGCGACCGACGTGACGATCGCCGCCTATCGCTGGACCTGGCCGCGCGTCGAAAAGGGCATGAAGCCCGCCGACATCGCGGCGCTGATGAACGCCGCGACCCGCGCGCTGGGTGGAGACCCCGAATTCGCGCTCGTCCTGATCGGCGCAGCGGCAGCCTATCCGCACGGCAGCCGCGACCCGCAGATCGTCGCCGACGGGCAAATCGTGCTGATGGATTGCGGGTGTATGGTTCAGGGCTATCAATCCGATGTCTCGCGCACCTTCGTGTTCGGCGCGGCCAGCAAGGAACAGCGTACCGTCTGGGACCATGTCCGCACCGGCCAGGCCAAGGCCTTCGCCGCCGCGCAGATCGGCACCCCCGCCGGTGCGGTCGACGATGCGGTGCGGAAATTTTACGAATCGCTCGGCTACGGCCCGCGTTACCGGCTGCCCGGCCTGTCGCACCGCACCGGGCACGGCATCGGCCTCGACGGGCACGAACCGGTCAACCTCGTCCACGGCGAGACGACCCCGCTCGCCGAGGGCATGTGCTTTTCCGACGAACCGGGCCTGTATCTGCCCGGAAAGTTTGGCGTGCGGCTGGAGGATTGCTTCCACATGACGGCGGCGGGGCCGAAGTGGTTCAGCGTGCCGCCCTTGTCGCTCGACGCACCGCTGGGGTGAGGGTCAAGGTGAAGCAGGCCAGTAGAAGATGGTCCATAGGTCGCCTCGTCGCGTTGGCTATTGGCTTAATCGGAACCCTGTATTCTTACGCTCCGTTGACCGCTCTCTTTTCAATTGCCGGCGTGGGAGCGGTGGTGCTGGCTTGGGCTACGCTATTGTGTCTCGGATGGGCCTCAATCTTATTACACGAACTTGGTCGCGCTATTATCGGCAAGTGGCTAGGTATGAAAATAGTGCGCTTTTACGTGATCCCGATTGAAATTCGGCTGCGGCCAATATCTTTTCATTTTGTTCTGAACTTATTCGAACATGACTTTGGTGGCGCCGTGGTCGTTCAAGACATACCCTATATGTCGCGGAACGATCATGTTTTGCTGTCGCTGGCGGGTCCCGCCGCGAACTTTGCGAGCGCTGCTTTGCTGATCGGGGTGGCATCGATCGCGCCGGACATCGCACCGGAGATCGTGGCAAGCCTAGTAGGCATCTCGTTGACACTCGGCATTGTGAATCTGGTGCCATTCGATACGAGTGACGGCGCGTTGATAGTGAGGGCGCTACGGCGAACTGATTAGCTTAACACCGTCGAAAACGCGCTCTTATCTCCCCGCCACCGCGCCGTCGCCAGCGCGCGATCCTTCGCCGCCGCGTCGCTTTGCCCCAGCGCCGCCAGCGCATCGGCGCGCACCGACAGCGTCACCGGATCGAGCGGCCGCCGCGCCAGCGCTGCATTGGCCTCGCGCAAAGCCTCCTTGGGCTTGCCCGCCGCCAGCAGCGCCGCCGCCAAACTGCGGCGCACCGGATACCACCAGATCGGCGGGTCATCGTACCCGTGCATTTGCTTCGATTCCTCGATCTTCGCCGCGGCCTTATACGCGCGCACCGCGAGATCGGGCCGTCCCTCCAGCATCGCCGCACGCCCCTCCAGCACCGCGCGCGCGATTCGCAGCAAGGTGGCGGCTTGCAGGCTGCCATCGTCGCGCTTGGTCGGTCCGACATCGAGAGCGATCGCCGCCGCCTCTGCGCGCACGCCCTTCGCGTCACCTATCCGCGCATAAGCCTCGCCGCGCGCATAATGGCGATACCCGCGCAGATAGACCTGCTTCGCCCCCGGCTCGGCCAGCGCGAGCACCGCCGCCGGATCTCCAAAACGCCCTTGCGCGAAATAGGCCGTCCCGCCGACCATCTGCTGATAGGGTGGCGCCCACGGCAACGCCGCCAGCCCCCGCAGCACCGGCGCGCTCAGCGCCAGCGCATCCTTGCCATCCCCCGAAATCAGCGCACCGCCGACGCCGAAATGGACGTTATGCCCATGATAGGGCTGGTTGAACGCTGCGGTTTCGGCATCGGGCACCGGCGGCTTCTTCGCGCGGGTCTCGCTGACCCCCAGCGCCGCCGCGCG
>JAIXZV010000086.1 GCA_027489365.1 Sphingomonadales bacterium | reverse complement strand
CGATGTTCCGGATCATCGGCAATCTCGGCGAGCGCGAGATGTTCGTGTTCGCGGCGCTGTTCACCGTGATCGGGGCCGCGGCGATCATGGAAGCGCTGGGCCTGTCCACCGCGCTCGGTGCGTTCGTCGCGGGCGTGATGCTGGCCGACAGTCCGTACCGGCATGAGCTGGAGGCCGATGTCGAGCCTTTCCGCTCGATCCTGCTCGGCCTGTTCTTTGTCGCGGTCGGCATGATGCTCGATCTCGGCGCAATCGCCGATCGCCCGCTGTTCGTAGTCGGCATGGCGCTGGCGCTGATCGCGACCAAGGCGGTGATCATTTTCGGCATCGGGCTGGCGTTCAAGATGAGCTGGCGCGCGGCGCTCGCTTTGGGCCTGCTGCTCAGCCAGGGCGGCGAGTTCGGCTTCGTGCTGTTCGCGCAGGCGCAACGCGCGATGCTGATCGAACCGGAGGCGGCCAGCCTGTTCGGCGCGATCGTCACGCTGTCGATGGCGACGACGCCGTTCCTGATGATGATCACCCGCCGCATCCGCGAAGAGCCGATCAAGCAGGGCGATCGCGAGGGGCCGAAGGCGGACGGGGCGAATGCGCTGATCGTCGGTTATGGGCGCTTTGGGCAGACCGTGGCGCAGATGCTCAATGCGCAGGGCGTCCCGGTCACGCTGATCGATACCGATATCGAGATGATCGACATTGCGAGCGAATTCGGCGCGAAGGTCTATTATGGCGACGGCACGCGGATGGATCTGCTGCGTCAGGCGGGTGCGGCCGAGGCCGAGCTGATCCTGTTCTGCATGGACGGCGACCAGCTCTCGCCCGACCTGATCCAGGGCGTGCACAAGGCGTTTCCGCAAGCGTCGATCTTCGTGCGCGCTTATGATCGGCGCGCGGTGATCAAGCTGAAGGGTGCGGACGTCGACGGCGTGGTGCGCGAAGTGCTCGAATCGGCGGTGAAGATGGGGCGGATGGCGCTCAAGAGCATCGGCGTCGAGGATATGGAGATCGACCGCACCGAAGACACGTACCGCCGCCGCGACAAGGAACGGCTGCGGGCGCAAGTCGAGGCGGGCGATTTGCGCGCGGCGCGCAAGGTCGTGATCGACCAGAGCGCGCGCGATGGCCTGAACGAGGAGCAAGCGTGGTGAATTGGCTGGCGATTCTGGCGGCGCTGTCGGGCGCGATCGCGGTCGGCGCGGGTGCGTTCGGCGCGCATGGCGCGAGCGGGCAGGCGCAGGACTGGTTGAAGACCGGCGCGCATTACCAACTGATCCACGCGGTCGCGGCGCTGGTCGCGTTGCGGATGGAGGCGCGCGGATCGGCGTGGCTGTTCATCGCGGGCGGGGCGATCTTTGCGGGCACGCTGTACCTGATGGCGCTCGGCGCGCCGCGCTGGTTCGGGGCGATCACGCCGATCGGCGGGGCGATGCTGATCGCGGCGTGGCTGTGGCTTGCGTGGGTGGCGCGGGGGTAGAGCGTCTGCCAACGCGATTGCAGCGCGGCGGCAATGCGCTAGACCTTTGCAATGCGAGCGCATCTTGGCTTTGGGAACCGCCTGTTCCGGCATGATCGCCTGATCGCCGTCAATGCCGCGCGCGCGAGTTTCGCCGGGTGGAACGACCGGCTGATGCTGGTTGCTGCGCTCTGTATTGCTTTGGCGACGCTGCGATCGTGGTTCGGCAATCAAGCGTGGTCGGTTGCTGCCTGGGTCGCGCTTGGTGCCGGGATCGGCATCGGCCTGTGGGCGGGGCGTCTGGTGGCAGCGCGGATCGCGTTTCACCGCGCCGATGGGGTGCTGGCCGCCGATGCGTTGCAGCCCGCGTTGTGCCGACGCTATGCGCTTGCCTGGCACGGGATCGGGCTGCTGACACTGGCGGGCGTGACGGTGGTTGCGCGACCGTCTTTGCTCGTCATCATCGTACCGGCGTACATTACCGGTGCTTTGGTGGGCAGCGCGAGCGGTCGCCTCGCGCTGCAAGGCCTTGCGGGTGAGCCGACGATCGGACGGACGGTGCGGCGGAGGCTGCATCGACCCGGCACGGGCATCGTGGCGGCGCTGCTGGTGCTGCTGTGCCTGCTCCCGGCGCAATCGCTGGAGCCGACCGGTCAGTTGGTCATCGGGATTGCAGCCGTTCTTTGCGCAGGCGTGCTTACGGTGGTCGATCCCAAAGTGGTGCGTTTCACATCGATCAGCGGGCACGCCCCGTGGCGGATCGTGGGTCGCCATGCGTACGGTTTGCTGGCGTTTGCAGGGGTGGCGGCGCTCGGTTGTGGCGTAGCGGCAGGCCCGGTCGCAGCGGGAGTCGTGCTGGCGGTATCGGCCGGGGCGCTGTTGCTTCTGGCGCTGCGCGTCTTTGGGTACTGTGTTTACAGCAAGCGCGCTGCCGATTTCCTGATTTCGATCGTGATCGGGGTATTTGCGCTGGCGGCCTATGCGATGATCCTGCTGCTTCCGTTGGTGATCGGCGCACTGCTGTGGCAGTTCCAGCGGCGCGCGGCGGCAAAGACCTGGGTGCTGGCATGAACAGCGCCATTGTCGTGGCGGGCGCGGTGGTCGAGCGCGGCGGGCGCAGCGTCGTTCATGCGGTGGACCTGACGGTGAATGCGGGGTCGTGGTTCGGCCTGATCGGCGCGAACGGATCGGGTAAGACCAGCTTGCTGCGCGCCCTGGCCGGGCGCCTGCCGCTCGCCGCCGGATCGTGCCAGATTGGCGGCCGGGAGGTGGGGACGGACCGGGCGGCGCGGGCCGCGCACTTCGGGTTCTCACCCCCGGCGGACACGCTGCCCGAAGCGCTGCGCGCCCGCGATGTGCTCGAACTGGTGGGCGGGAGTATCGCGGAAGTGCTTCCGCGGCTCGGCCCGTTGCGCGACGCCTTGGGCTTGATCCCGCTGCTCGACCGGTGGATCGGCGATTGCTCGGCGGGGATGCGGCAGCGGATCGCGCTCGCCGCAGCCTTTGCCGCAGGGCATGAGCATGTGATTCTGGACGAGCCGTTCAACTGGCTGGATCCCGTCGCGATGTTCGACGTGCGCCATGCCTTGCGGCAGATGGTGGATTCGGGGCTCACGCTGATCACGGCGCTGCATGACCTTACCACCCTTGCCGCAGCCTGCGACAGCGGCATCATGCTGGTCGACGGGCGTGTCGCGATGCGGCTGAGCGAAGAGATGCTGCGCGCCGGTGCGCAGGATCTGCAGGCGTTCGAGCGACAGACGATCGATTTCCTGCGCGTTTGAGCGGCGTCGGCGGCGTAGGCGGTTTACAGTCCCGTCTTGCGGCACCGGTCCGAGCAGTAAACGACATTCTCCCAGTCACGCGCCCATTTCTTGCGCCAGGCGAAGGGGCGCTGGCAGACCGGGCAGGTCTTGGTCGGGAGGTTGGCCTTGGCGATGCCTTGGGGCATTGGGAGCACGCTCCGTTTCGAGGTCTACGCTGTGCTCCGGCGAAGGCCGGAGTCCAGGGTTTCGGGGGATCGCGCTCGTTACCCAGCGCTCCGGCCTTCGCCGGAGCACAAAGCGCACCTCAGGTCGCGTCCAGAAACGCCCGAACGTCGGAGAGCGCGACGGTCTTGTCGAGGAAGGTGGCGCCGATGCCGCGCGCCAACAGGAAGGGCAGGGTGCCGGCGTCCATCTTTTTGTCGTGGAGCATGTGCGCGACCAGCGTCGCGCCATCCGCATCGATGCCAGCCGCCGCTGCGCCATCGGGCAAGCCAACGATACGCAGATGTGCCGCGACGCGCTCCGCATCCGCTGCCGGAGCGAGGCCGTGGGCGGCGGAGTAAGCGAAGGCCTGCGCCATCCCCGCTGCCACCGCCTCGCCGTGGAGCAGCCGGTCGGAAAAGCCCGCTTCCGCCTCCAGTGCGTGGCCGAAGGTGTGGCCGAGGTTGAGCAGCGCGCGCGCGCCCGTGGTCTCGCGCTCGTCCTCCGCGACGATCCGGGCCTTGGCGGCGACCGAATGCGCGATGGCATGTTCGCGAGCCGCCGGGTCGCCCGCGATCAGCGCGGCGGCGTTCGCCTCGCACCAGTCGAAGAAAGCGGGATCGTCGATCAGGCCGTATTTGACGACCTCGGCATAGCCCGCGCGGACCTGGCGTACCGGCAAGGTGTCGAGGACCTGCGGGTCGATCAGCACCAAGGCGGGCTGGTGGAATGCGCCAATCAGATTCTTGCCGGCGCGGCTGTTGATCGCGGTCTTGCCGCCGACCGACGAATCGACCTGGGCGAGCAGGGTCGTCGGGATCTGCACGAAGCCGCAGCCGCGCTTCAGGATGCTGCACGCGAAACCGACCAGATCGCCGATCACGCCGCCGCCGAGCGCAATCACATGATCGCCGCGCTCCACGCCGAGATCCAGCAGCCGATCGGTCAGCGCTTCCAGTTGCGCCCAGCTCTTGGTCGATTCGCCCGGCGGCAGCACGATCGCTTCGCTTGCCACCCCGGCGGCGGTCAGCGCGGCTTGCAGCGTGGCGAGGTGCGGCAGCACATTCTCGTCAGTGACGATCGCCATCGTCCGACCGCGCGACAAGGGGGCGAGCCATTCGGCAGCGCGGGAGAGCAGCCCTGCTTCGATCACGACATCGTAACTGCGCGCACCCAGCGAAACCGGAATCGTCGTCATAGCTGGCCGAGTGCTTTCAGGATGGTGTTGACCGTCGCGTCGTGCGGCGCGCGCTGGCTGGAGACCCGCAGCGGCGCCAGCGCGTAGAACGGGTTGCGCACGCGCGCCAGTTCCTCGAGCACGGCGAGCGGATCACGCCCGCGCAGCAAGGGGCGGGTGTCGCGCCGCGAAACGCGATCGGCAAGCACCGCAGGCTTGGCATCGAGCCATACGGCAAACCCGCGCTCCAGGATCGCCGCACGCGTGGCGGGATCGACGAACGCGCCGCCGCCGGTCGCGATCACGCGCTTCTCGCCGTTCATCAGCCGCGCGATCACGCGGCGTTCGCCGTCGCGGAAATAGGGTTCGCCGAAGCGTTCGAAGATATCGGGGATCGACATGCCGGCGGCGACCTCGATCTCGGTATCGGCATCGACGAAGGGCAGGCCGAGCCGCGTCGCCAGGCGGCGTCCGACGGTCGATTTGCCCGCGCCCATCAGCCCGACCAGCACGATCGGCTGACCGGTCCAGCGCGGTGTTTCGGGTTGAGGGGAGGCAGGGCTTTGCATCATTGAGGTCGGGGCTATACAGCGCAGGCGCGTCTCGGGCAAAAGGCCTGTGCGGGCGTTGCCCCTAAATGTTTTGTAACAGGTCCCTCGCTTATGTCCCGATTGCTCGTGCTGGTCCTTGTCGTGGTCGTCGTGCTGGCGGGCGTTCTGTTCGGGCTGTCGTCGATCGCCCTCGAAAAGCCGCTGAAGCATGTCGAAAAGGCCGTGCCGGTTGCGAATCTCCAGAAATAACATCGCGTTCGCCGCGCTGCCGCTGATCGCGGCGGCGGGCTTGGCGATTCCGGCGCTGGGGCAGGATCGACCCGAATCGATCCTGCCGCCGGGCTTTGGCGAGCCGACGCCAGCGCCGACGCAGGCACCGCGCCCGCGCCCGACGACGCCAGCCCCGGTGGCGCAGCCGACGGTTGCCGCGCCGCAACCGCCTGCCGCGACGCTCCCCGGCGCGATCGAGGCACCGCTCACCGCGCCGACGCCGGACGCAACGCCGACCGCCGTGGCGACGCCACCCGCGCCGACCGATTTCGCCGCCTTCGTCCGCGCCGACATGCCGGATTATGCCCGCCGCTCGCTCGACCGGGTCGGTGCTGCCGGTCCCGCTGAAGGGGCGATGGGGCCGCGTGCCTTTGGGCGTGCCGATGGCCGCTATCTCGAAACCCTGATGCAGCGTCTGCGCGCGCCGATCGCCTCGCGCTGGGTGTCGATCGCGCTGCGCCGCGCGTTGCTGGCGCGGGTCGACACGCCGCGCGGGGTGAACGGCGCGGATTTCGCGGCCGAACGATCGTGGTTGCTGACGCGGATGGGCGAATCGGTTAGTGCTCGCGCGATGGCGCAAGCGGTCGATAGCGAGGATTACACGCCCAAGCTGTTCGAGGCGGCGATGCAGGCCGCGCTTGCGACGGGGGACCCGGCGGCGTTGTGCCCGATGGTCGAGGCGGGCGCCGCGTTGAAGCGCGAACGCGGCTGGGTGTTGGCGCAGGCGATGTGCACTGGCCTTTCCGGCATGGGCGCGCGTGCCCAGCCGATGATCAGCGCAGCCCGACGTTCCGGCCTGGCCGGTGGGGTCGATTTGCTGCTGGCGCAGAAGGTCGCCGGGACCGGGCAGGGCGGACGTCAGGCGGTCACGATCGAGTGGGACAATGTCAGCCAGTTGACCGCGTGGCGCTATGGCCTTGCCACCGCGACCGGGGTCGAGATTCCGGATACGTTGTTGGCGACCACGACGCCAGCGGTGCAGGGGTGGCGGGCGCTGTCACCTGCGCTCGAGCCGCATGTGCGGGCGCGTGTTGCAGAGCTGGCGGCGGCGCGCGGCATCCTGTCGGGGGCGGCGCTGGTTGATCTTTATAGCGCGATCGAGGGCGAGGACGATCAATCGCTGGCCGAGGTCGGCATCGCGCGCGATCTGCGCGCCGCCTATGAAGGGGCCGATGCCGCCGTACGCGCGGATGCGCTGAAGCGGCTGTGGGACGAACCCAAGGGCTATGAGGGGCGCTACGCTCGGCTGGTGCTGACGGCCGGAGCGGCGGCGCGGATACCGACGACGCTGAAGGAACCCGATGTCGATCGGCTGGTCGCATCGATGCTGAGCGTCGGCTTTGATCCCCGCGCGTTGCGCTGGCGTGCGGCGGCGGCGCGCGGCAGCGATGCCTGGGCGATGCTGACGCTGGTCGATCCGGCGGCACCGGCGCTGAGTGCTGGCGAGATCGGGGCCTATTCGGGCGCGAATGATCCCGAAGGCCGGAAGCTGCGCATGTTCTTTGCCGGGGCAGCGGGGACCGGGCGGATGAGCGCGGCCGATATCGAAAGCGAGGCGCGGTCGCTCGGCGTGCGCGTTGGCTATGAGGATAGCTGGGTCCGCGCGATCAAGCAGGCGGCCCGCGATCAGGAGCCGGGGACGGTCGTCTTGCTTGCCGCCATTGGTATGCAGACGCGGCTGTGGCGCGGCGTCGCGCCCGAGACGGTTTACCACGTGTGCAGCGCCTTGCGCGCCGTCGGGATGCCGGGGGAGGCGCGGATGGTCGCGGTCGAGGCGATCAGCCGGATGTCGCTCGACCGTTGAGCGCGGTTGCGCCCGCGAGCGAGGATCGCGCGCTGATCGACCGCTTTCTGGAAATGATGGCGGCGGAGGCAGGGGCGGCCAGGAACACGATCAACGCCTATCGCAGTGATCTCGCGCTCGCGTCGGATTTCCTCCACGGGCGGCTGAGCAGCGCCGGGGCGGATGATCTGGCGCGGTTGAGCACCGAGTGGCTCACGCTTTCGAAAGCGAGCGTTGCGCGCAAATCGGCGGCGCTGCGGCGCTTCTTCGCGTTTCTCGCCGATGAGGGGTTGCGCGGTGACGATCCCGGCGCGGCGCTGCCCAGGCCCGGTGCGTCGCGCGCGTTGCCCAAGGTGCTCGATCATGCCGACATGGACCGGCTGTTTGCCGCGATCGCCGCGCGAATCGCCCGCGATCCGCCCGATCCCACCGATCTGCGGCTCTCGGCGCTGGTCGAATTGCTCTACGGATCGGGCTTGCGCGCGACCGAGCTGGTGTCGCTGCCGCTGCGCGCGATTGCGCCCGACCGCCCCTATCTGATCCTGCGCGGCAAGGGCGGGACCGAGCGGCTGGTGCCGCTGTCGGACCGGGCGCGGGCGGTGGTGGCGCTATGGCGCGCGCAGGTGCCGTCGGACAGCCCGTGGCTGTTTCCCTCGGGCAAGACGCATCTCAGCCGGATTCGGTTGTATCAGCTGCTGAAGGGGTTGGCCGCTGAGGCTGGGATCCCGCCCGAACGCGTCAGCCCGCACGTGCTGCGTCATGCCTTCGCGACGCATTTGCTGGCCGGCGGGGCGGATTTGCGGGCGCTTCAAGCGATGCTCGGCCATGCCGATATTGCGACAACGGAAATCTACACCCATGTCGATGCGAGTCGTCTGGTCGAGCTGGTCAATGCGCGCCATCCGCTGGCCGAAGCGACGGCACGCGTTGACGCGAAGAAGCGCGGGGCCTAACCGCCCCGGCCTATGGCAAGCTTCCTCGACTTTGAAAAACCGATCGCCGAGCTGCAGGGCCGGATCGACGAATTGCGCGAAACCGCCGCCGAGGGATCGGTCGATCTCGCCCCCGAGGTGTCGCGGTTGCAGGCGAAATCCGACAAATTGTTGCGTGACACCTATGCGCGGCTGACCCCGTGGCAGAAGACGCAAGTGGCGCGCCACGGCGAGCGGCCACACTTCAAAAACTATGTCGCCGGGCTGTTCGACGATTTCATGCTGCTGGCAGGCGACCGGGCGTTTGGCGACGATCAGGCGATTCTGGGCGGGTTCGCGACCTTCCGCGGGCGGCGCGTGGTCGTCATCGGGCATGAGAAGGGCGACGATACCGCGAGCCGGCTGCGCCACAATTTCGGCATGGGCAAGCCCGAGGGCTATCGCAAGGCGATCCGCCTGATGCAGCTGGCCGAGCGCTTCGGGCTGCCGGTGGTGACGCTGGTCGACACCTCAGGCGCGTTCCCGGGCGTGCAGGCCGAAGAGCGCGGCCAGGCCGAGGCGATCGCGCGCTCGACCGAGACCTGTCTTTCGCTTGGCGTGCCGCTGGTCGCCGCGATTGTCGGGGAGGGGGGCTCGGGCGGCGCGATCGCGCTTGCGGCGGGCAATGCCGTGCTGATGTTCGAACATGCCGTCTATTCGGTGATCTCGCCCGAGGGCTGCGCCTCGATCCTGTGGCGCACTGCCGACAAGGCGGCGGATGCGGCCGAGGCGATGAAGGTGACCGCGCAGGACCTCAAAGGGCTCGGTATCATCGACACGATCGTGCCCGAACCGCTCGGCGGCGCGCAGCGTGATCCGGCGGCGGCGATCGCCGCGCTGGGCGACGCAATCGCGGCGGCATTGGCGACGCTCGACGGCCAGGACGCGGTACAATTGCGTCGCGGGCGGCGCGAGAAATTCCTGGCGATGGGGCGGCTGTAAGCGTCCTGGCCAACCTCACCACAAAAAAGGGCGGCGAACCGAAAGGTCCGCCGCCCGATTTTTAGAGGGGTATCGTAAGAAGCTTACGAAGCCTTCATGTTCGACGACACGTTCGTGAACGTGGTCTTCAGCTGGTTGCCCAGGCCCTGCATTGCGGCAATCGCGGCAACTGCGATGAGCGCTGCGATCAGGCCGTATTCGATGGCGGTCGCGCCCTTGGAATTCTTGATGAAATTGCGGATCGTCTTCATGTCCGGTCTCCAGTGGTGGTTGCTTCAGTACCCGGTCGGACCGGCAGACCGGACCAACAGCTGCAGGTTTAGGTGCGGAGGGTTGAGAAAGGTTTAAACCGAACGGAACTTTTTGCGAGGTTCGGAGTTTCAGCTCGCCGCGCGCGCAGCCGCCATCTTGTTGTTGACGTTACCCCACATGCCGGTCGTGGTGGTGGCGACGTCCATGAACGCCGCGATCATGGTGATGACGACCAATGCGGCGATCAAACCGTATTCGATCGCGGTGCCGCCGCGCTTATCACGTAAAACGCGTTTCAAGTGGCCAACGATCATGCGGGTTCCGCCCGTAGATATGCAAGGCGGTTACTTCTAAAGGAGGAGCGTTAACGAATGTCTAATTCGGTCATCCGGGCGAGCCTGTTCGTCGTCGCGGTAGCGCTGGTCGATGCGGCGGGGCGGGTGCTGGTGCAGCAGCGGCCCGCGGGCAAGCAGATGGCGGGTTTGTGGGAATTTCCCGGCGGGAAGGTCGAACCGGGCGAGACGCCCGAGGCGGCACTGGTGCGCGAAGTGACCGAGGAATTGGGCGTGACGATCGCGCCCGACGCGCTGCGCCCGCTGACCTTCGCCAGTGAACCGCTCGCCGACCGGCACTTGCTGCTCCTGCTGTATCTGTGCCGCGAATGGTCGGGCGAGCCGCAGGCACTGGATGCGACGGCGCTGGCGTGGCACGCGCCAAACGAACTGCGCGGTCTTGCGATGCCACCGGCGGATTTGCCGTTCATCGACTTTTTGGAAGACGCGTTAACCCAGTCGTGAGACTGGGGCGCGATCTTGCACGCTGGAGGCCCGACCGGGAATCGAACCCGG
>JAIXZV010000277.1 GCA_027489365.1 Sphingomonadales bacterium | reverse complement strand
CGCCCAGTTTTCGCAGCGCTCGATCAGCTTGTCTTCGCTCAGGGCTCGTTCGCCACGCTCCTCGTACGGCTCGCCCAGGACGAGGTTGAAGAACGTCTTCCGCTCAAGCGGATCGTGGGCGACCTCGAGCCACTCCGCCACCAGCGCCGGCCAGCTTGCGTTGGGATCGAGGCTGTAGCCGGTCCAGATGTGAAACCCGGCATGCCCGTTGAACGGGGCCGTCGCGCGCCACTCGCCGCGCTCGAGCATCTCTGCCTTGTCGGCATCGACGATGATGCAGCCGTTCGCCCGGCAGACGTAATGCGCGGTCTCGGCGATGCCGTTACCGGCTTCGTCCTTGTCCCACTTCATACCGTAGGGGAGCGAAGGACCGCCCCATTCGAGCACCTGCATTGTGCCGCAATGCGGACATGGGACATAGTAACGGCGCTGGTCGCTGCGCAGGTACGATTTCTCGATCCGGCTCTCGCTCTTTACGAGCGGGGTGGACCCCATGATGATCTTGCGGTTCCAGAATGTCTGCGCCCGGCGCTCGCCGAGCCTGATCTGGTCCCCGTCGTCGCCTGCGCCGAGAACCGGGTATCCGTCGACCTCGTCGAACATGACGATTCGCACCGTGACGCGACGGAAGCCGCCTGGGCTGTTCGCGCCGACGAAACTGATTGAGGAGCCGTTGCGGAAGACGCGCTTCAGCAGCTTTTGCTTCGCATCCTTGCCGCGCAGGTCGCCGACGACTTCCGCCAGCACTGGGGTGTCGCGTAGCATCGGCTCGATCTCGGTCGAGCTATAATCCTCCGCGTCCTCCACGCGGGGTTGCACGACCAACATGGCCGAAGGATCTTGGTGAATGTAATACCCGACGACATGATCGAGGATCTTGGTGTAGCCGACGCGGGCCGACTTCATGATCGTGACGCGAGTGACCGTGGGGTCGGTCACCGCGTCCATCATCTCGACTTGATAGGCGTATGCGCGAAACCGCCCAGTTTGCGCCGATGTCTCGGCCGAGAGCACCGCGTACTTAGCGGCCCACTGACTCAGCGTCAGGTCGGGCGGAGGTTGCAGATTGCGACGCCGGCAGTCTGCCAGCCCTAGCGCCAGCTGCGCCGTACCGCTGGCATAGACCGCAGTGTCAGCCTGGAGATGATCCATCGCGGGTTAGCCCCTCCAGCGCCTCAACGATGACGCTGCGCAGCAGGGCTTCGACTTCGGCGACCGTCTTGAGGCGATGGATCGCCGGCGCTCGCTCGGCGGGGATCGCGAGCAGCTTCTTCCGCACTCCGGCGTATTCCGCGCCGACCGTCTTGGTAACGTCCTCGATCAGCACCACCGTCCCGGCCTTCAGATCGTAGGACAGCTGCTGGTGGCGCGCGAGGTAGTTCTCCTTCAGCTCGAGAGCAGCCTTCAGATCGAGCAGCCCCGCGCGCGCGACGATACGCTCGGCCGCTTCCTCGGCGCTCTCGCCCGTGCGGACAGTTGGTACCTGACGGGACTTGTCCGCATCCACAGTGCGGACAATCCGGGTTGTCCGCACTGTGGATGCGGACAACTTTTCGATGCCGCGCCGGTTCGGTCGGCGCCACTGGCCGGCGACGTCTGCTTCGTTCAGCAGACCGTCGTCACCCTTAGAAATCAGCCCTTTTTCAACGGCGCGGCGTACTTGTTTCTCATCGCACCCTGCCCGCTTCGCGAACTCGCGAACGCTCAGCCGTGCGGACATTTGGGTGCGGACAACTTTTGAGCCCTTTCAGCGGGGAAAAGGATGAGGTGCGCAATTACCCTCGATGCAAAAGGGGCCAGGAAGGACCCAAAAAGACCGGGGGGGGTGTCAGAGGCCCTTGATCGAGCGCAGGCGACGCGCGCGGGGCTGTCCGGCCGGGCGACGGCTCACGAAGACGGCATCGCACCCGCGGCGCCCGAGGGTCGCGCGCACCATGACTTGGAAACCGAACGGGGAGACCAAGAGATCAAGCAGATCGGCGAACAAGTAAGGGATCATCATCATCTCCGTGCTGTGGCGAAGGCGCGCTGCAGGGCGACACGATACTCGCGCGCCGCGTTGGCCTTCAGGTACCGTTGGGCATCGCCGTAGAAGTCGAAGCGCTTCTTGGTCGGCGTCGTGTCTTCGAACTGGATGAGCAGCTTCAGGCCGCTCTTCGGTGCAGCAGCCGCGCCGGCGCGACGCTTGCCGCCGCGCGCCGTGACGGGCCGCTGCCACACACCGCTGATGCGCTTGCCGCCGCGCGTGACGATCGGGCCGATGAACACGCCGGGCTTGCCTTTCAGCGAGGCCAGCTTGCCCTTGGTCAGATTGCCGTACTGGTTGAGGCTCACGTTGCGCGGCGCGAGCATCCCCTTTTTTGTGCCCAGCGATCGCGGGCCACCGATGACATACGGCTCGAGATATTCGGCCTGGATGTCCTTGGCGGCGACCACGGCAATCGGCCGGGATTTCGTTGCGACCTCGGTCCGAAACGCGTTCTGCGTGAACGGCGTCGGCGTGTCGAAAGTCTCGCCGACTTCGGCCTTCTCAACGGCGACGACGCCCTTGGCGAGCGCGTTTAGCGCGAGCGAATTTGCGAACGGCACCTGTTTCGCGCCGAGGGCGATGAACGCCTTCTGCAGCGGCTTCAGGTCCGCGCGGATATCGATCGAGATCACGCCGCAGCGAGATCGATCGTCACCGCCGACCAAGCGGCGTCTGGCGCCGGCCGCTGATAGAAACGAACATAGGTGCGCGAGCCGATGACTCGGATTGAGTCACGGATTGCATCCATCGCGCGCACCCAGCGCTCGTCGGCAATCTCGACGCGCAGCAGCATGAACAGCTCGGCGCGGTTGATCTTGCCTTCCTTATCGACCTGGAAGACGCGGTTGACGAGCGCCTGCAGTTCAACTGCGCTTCCGACCGCCCAGTCGGTAAGACAGGCGTCGATCAAGCTCTTTGCGGCCTGCAATTCTGGGCCGAATTCGAGCAAATCCGCGACTTGAACCTGCACCTTCATGCAGCCGTCGAACGACATCAGCGTGATGTTGCCCTTTTTGCCGCCGACGGTGCCGCCATAATTCTGCGCGATCAGCTCCTGGAGCGCGCCGACCCGATTGAATGTCTCGGCCTTGAAGGCGGCGATCGTCGCCGAAACTTCCTGCGCCTGGCCGAGGATGCCGCGCACGACCTCGTCCATCAGGAGGTCGGCTGCCTTCACCGACGTCAACGGGACCAGGCTGCCCTTGGCGTCGCGGATGTACATCGTTCCGCCGACGTCGATCGCGTTGGGATGAGATGCGCTAGTCATCCGATTGGTCTCCTCGCGCTGATCTCGGAAAGACGCGTCAGAACGATCCGAGCTGACCGCGCGCATTCTTGCGAGTGAGGCGCCGCGCTAACTTGCTCGGACCGCGCTCGTTGGCGCGGGTTTCCTTGGCGACCGCCAAGTTCGCTCGATCGAGATCGGTCGCGCCAGGCCGCGCCGCACGCGTGGCAAGAGTCTTCACCTCGGAGAGCTTTGTGAACATCATGGCTCGGACCTTTGGCTGAGAGGTTGGCGGAGGTGCCCTCCGCCCGGTTCGTTAGAAACCGCGGATTACTGCGGGCTGCGCTGCGCTTGATCGACGTCGATACCCGCGTCGTACCCCACCCAAATCGGATCTGTTCCGCCGCCTGCGATGCGCTCCACGTCGTCGAGCTCCTGCAGATGCCGCAGCGCCTGTTGCCCGGCTTCGACTTCGCCGAGCAGCTCGGCAAGCTGCGTCTTGCTCATCGCGACCATGTCGCCAGGTGCCGCCTGGACGGCAGCGCGGATCGTGGCGACGTTGATCATCGGATCACCAGACCATGCCGTTGGCCGTGCGGCCGATCGGCGGGTTAATGGATCGACCAGACCCACGAGCCAGGCGCATAAAGCGCGCGGCAAAGTCCTCCATCTGGTCGATATGCGCGTCGGACCGGGTATGCGACTCGCGGCCGGCGGTGCGATCTGCGATCAGCCGATCGAGAGCGCCGCTAATGCGGACAAGCTCTTCAGTGGTCGCGTCCGCTTGGGCCATGGGAGGGCTCCAGATGCACGGAAGCCCGCGGGACCGGGGGGGGTGGCGCGGGCTTCGGGCGTGGCTGTGGCGGGGTCGTTTGTGCCGTTTGCGTGATCGTTTCGCGCCCTTCACCTTCGGGCAGTGTCCGACCGTGCACCCCTCATCCCGCGATAAGCGCGGCGTGCCGCGCGGTACGCCGGCGCGCCGATCGCCACAGGTCGAGCGCATCGGTTAGCATCCGGCGCGCCCGGATCATGCCGAACCCGCCGCCGCGCGCGACGATCGTCAGGCCGACGTCATGCACGATGACTTGCAACAGCGCATCGGCCGACGGGCCCACGGCATCGCGCCACCAGGTGTAAGCAAGATCCGCGTGTACCTGCGCGATCGCGAGCTGTTCGGCGCGGCCGTAGCCGCCGCCATCGACGCGCGTCTCCAGGCTGGCGGTGCGCACCCGAACATCGGCAGTGATGGCGCGATATGCGTCGGCGATCTGTTCGGCCGCAGCGAGTTGGTCCTTATCGATCGAGCCCGCCTCGTACAGCCGTGCCAACGATCCAGGCCGCCGGCGCGCCACCTCAGCATGCTCGTGCGTTTCCGGCGTGCCCTGCTTGTGCGACCAGCGCTCGCGCATCGCGACGCGCTCCTCCACGCCCTCGGCCAGCGCAATCGGCTTTGGCGGCTTGCGCCGTTTCGCATTGCGCGCTGATCGCCCGCGTTGCTCGGGCGCACGCGGCCGCGGTCGTCCCAACACGAGGTGCTCGAAGCGTTGCCGCTCGCGATCGTCGCCAATGTCCATGTCATAGTCCCCGGTCAGTCAGGATCCGGTAGATGCTCGAACGGGGCCAGGACGTGTAGCTGCACGCTGGGAAGGGTGTAGAGGCTCGCCGGGATCATAACGACCTCTGGCGGTTGCTCCAGGTCGCCGCCTGGCACCGCGACGGTCCACCCGATCTTCCGCGCATATTGCGCGGCGATCTGGCGCGCATAGGCGACGTCGCGCACCCGCAACGCGCGGATCGCGCCCGGCACTTTCTCGATGATCCCGCGCTCGATCAGCTGGTCGACAATCTGGATCGCCCGGCGCTTGCACACCGGTGGCTGCAGCCGCTTGCCGATTTCCTCGAACGTCGGCGACGATCCGTGACGCGCTAGGCTATCGACGATGATCGCCAGCGCCTCGTCCCGGCGGAGCGGCGCACCGCTGATCTTTTCGCCCATGCCGCTGCTTCACCCGCGCTCCCGTGCGGAACATAGCGGGAATTTCGCTGCGCGGCCATCCTTTCGAATGGCCATGCCGGGCTGGGTGCCGAAGATCAGCGAAGATCGGTCAGGCCGCGCACTGCGCGCGACCCGTCATTGTTGCCGAGGCGCGCAGCAAAGGCTCCTCGACGATCGCCCGGGTACGGTCCCGTCCGATCGCGAACGAATAGGCGACGGTGGGGATCATCAGCACCATCGCGATCGCCGTCGCAATCGGGTTGATCGCAGCGATCGAGAGGATGTGCCGCGTCAGAAAGCGATCGAACCGCGGATCGTTCATCAAAGAATCGTCTCCCGGCACATGCACTTCCCGCTTCAGTACCTCGTCTGCCAAAACGCTCAGCACCGCCACCGGCAGCAGCAATCCCACCCGGAACGACATGCATGTGTCCATCAGCAGGTTGATCGCGTCACGATGGCGCGGCTTCAACGCCGGATCCGCAAGTAGTTCTTCGCCCAGCAAGATCATTTCGCGACGCATCGGATGTACCGCAAACGCCAAGGTCGCCACCAGAACGATGTATGCCAACAGGGCCAGCGCGAACGGCCCCGTGAGGATCTGAACGATTTCCATGGACATCATATAGTCCTTATAGGTGGAAACAGCAAAACGCCCGATGAACCATGATAGTTCATAGCCGTCGAATTCTGGGATTTGGATAGCTTCGGCGGCGCTGATTTCGCCGCGCCGCGCCCGGCGATGACCGTAGCGCCTCAAGCTCCCGCCGCCGATACAGCAGGATGACGTCGTACATCAGGTGCAACGGCAGCCAGCACAGGAACAGCAGCGGCAGCGCCCACCAGCGCTTCGCCATCAGCATCATCCCTTGCTGAATGCCTTCGGAGAAGTCCTTCAGCAACGATACGATCGTCAGGATCGCGATAAAGACGAGGAACGATTTTGCCAGGAACCGGATCGCACCGAACTCAAGCTCAAGCGCGTGCTTCTCGTCCCCGCCGGGTCGTTTCACCGCCATCAATTATTCGACCGCCGAATTGTCGCGGCCGATCTCGGCGTTGGCGTCGATTTCGTCCGGCTCGGGCTGGTCGTTGGCCGGCAGCGCGACAGCGATCAGCAATTCAAGCATATTCCCCTCCCAAGGCTCGTGCTGCCCGCTTCATTTTGCAGCGCACCCGCAACCTGGCGTCGCCGTCAGACGGCGCGCAGATCATCGACCGCCGCGTAGAAATATCCGAATATCCCGGCGAAAATCTGCGGATCGACCTTGCTCATGTCGATTCGGACACGAGCTACGCGCAAACTTCCGTGCAACGTGGTTGGAGGGGACAACGCCCCGGTCCATTTAACGTCTTCCTGAAAGTCAGCGACAATCGGATCAGTCGTCATCGCTTGGATGCATCCACCTGCCTCCATGAGTTTATCGAAACCGTAGTCGGGACCACCTGAATCCAGCGATTTCGCAGCAAGGCGCGCTAACGGCAGCGCATTTGGCGATGCGCACAAGACCACATTTCGATTGACCGGAGCGACCTGGATGGCCCGAGAACGATCGACCGACGGAATGGCGAGTTGCCCGGCCGCAGCAGCCGACAAAGCCAGCAGGATAGTCATCGCCGCTTTTCCTCCCCTCGAAATACGCTAGCGGGCGCATGAACAGTGTTACCTGCGCCCTTGGTGCCCGCCATGGTGCGGACGATCTGAAGCAGCGCGCGACGATCGACTGCCGCAAGATTGCTGAAATGGTCGACGAGCTCGCGCGCGTCCTCCTCGAGCGGGGGTAGAGCGGGTGCTTCACCCGTAGGATCATCCGTTTCGCCGCTCAGGTAAGCCGTGGTCGTGCCCAGCGCGCGCGCGATCAGATGCAGCTTCGTCGAGGAGCGCTGATCGCCCTTAATCATGCCGTTTATCGTGCTCTGATGCAGCTTCACGGCATGCGCGAGCTTCATCTGCGACATTCCCGTAGCGTCCAACCGCTCCTGAACACGCGCACCGATGATCATGCGCGAAACATTATCGGAAAACCCATAGGGGCGACATATGCATATTCCCTATTGACGACCTATGGGAATATCCATACCCGTAGATCATGGGTATCGAATCATCCATCGACACGCCGCTGGCACACGCTGTTCGAGCTGTCGGCTCGCAATCGGCATATGCTCGCCTCGTTGGGCTTCATCAGAGTTCGGTTCACGAGGCTCTCGAGCGTCTGCGGCCCGTAAGGGCTGAGGATGTGCTCGTGGTCGAGGCTGCGACCAATCTGTCGCGGCACTACCTCCGGCCCGACATCTACCCCGACGAATCGGATCGCCCCGCCATCCGCCCGGATCGCACAGTGCCCGGCAGTTCGACCGACGAGCTGGCCCCAGCGCGATGAAGGGGGCCGGATCATGGCCGGACGCCGCCCAGCGCAACGGGCAGGCAATCCGTCTCGAGTGCCTCCGTCTCGCGGTCAGCGGGCCTTATGAGGAAGAGCATGAAGCGGGGTTGCGCGCACCGGAAGTTCTGGCGCGCGCCAAATCCTTTGCCGATTTCGTGCTTGGCGATGACGATGCCAGCTAGCGTTTCATTCCTCGTCGGGTGCCGGGTCCGAAAGTCTTCCGCTCGACAGGAAGCGGCAGTAGATTTCGTACGCCTGGGTGATGCGCTTTCGCTTCTCAGCCAAGGTTGTATTTGCCATCGGGCCGCGCGCAGCCATTTCTGCTTGAACGAGCGCCGCAGCGACCAGGGCGACGGTGTCGTCGCTGGGTTTGTTTTGCATCTTTTCGTCCCTCCGGTGGTGATTCGCACCAACACCGTAGCCGACCGGGGGGCGGTCACAAGCCGCCTCCCGCAAGGGCGGCGCTCGTCCATGATTTCCGTCCTTCGTGCGTTTTGGGAATTCCGCACGCTAGCCGGAGGGGGAGCGTCCGCAAGGTCTTGCTCCCCCAAAGGGCAAACCCTTCGGGCGACGGCCTTCCGCCCGGGGCCGCAGGGGCGCCTGGCCGCGCCGACGGTCCGCTCCGCAGGCCGGACGCGCGCGGTGTTGCAGCACGAGGGGTCGCGCGCGCCCTCACCCTTTTCTCCGAACCGCCTCGACCGCCGACCGGGTGGCGAGCGCCGGCGGCAAGTAAAGAGCTCCGGCTTGCCGTCGGCGTCCCTGCATTTTCTCCCTTTCGGCTGCGGGCAGACCAGCCGGAACACGCGCGTACCGTCCCCCTCCCTGGCGATCGGCGCGCGTGCCCCCTCATGTCTGCCGTGTGAGCGTAAGAAAGCCGGGGCCGGTCGTCCGCATCGATCGGCCCCGCTTTTTGCGGCACCGCAATGGCTTGGAGCCATGGCATGACGAAAGTCCGCCCGCCGCTCTCCATCGAAAACGCGCTCTACAAGGTGCTCGGCGCGCTCGGCATCGAGGCTGCGTGCGAGGCGACCGAGCGCAAAGCCGCGTACCTGCGCAACCTGTCCGACCCAGACAAGCGCGAGCAGCTCACGGTCGCCGATGCGATCAAGCTGGATCTCGCGCATCGTCAGAAAGGGTATGGCGACGCCCCGATCTACGAGACGATCGGCCTGATCATGAAGGCGGCCGACGCCGAACTGTTCAGCGATTCCGCCGCGATCGGCCGCGTCGCGCTCGACGTCATCCGCGAAGGCGGACAGGCGCACGCTGCGCTGGTCCAGGCGTCGTTCCCGGGCGCAACGCCGCGGGACTATGACGAAACCCTCCGCGAGCTTGAGGAAAGCGCCGCGGTAATCGCGAAGGCGATAACGCTGGTTGCCTGCATCCGCTCGAACCAGACCGCGCCGTCGCAGCCCCCGTAAGCGCCCGCCGATCGCCCTCGATCGACCTCACCCGCCCCCTTCCCGCCCTGCCCGACCCGAGACCGTTCCGGTTCCGAGGCCGGATTTCTGCTGCCCGGAAACCTGCCATGTCCAACCGCCTTGCCATCTCCAATCTGCGGAACGCGCTGATCGACATGAAGAGCGATCTGCGCGGAATCGAGCTGAGCGTCATTTCGATTCCGGCGGCGGGCAATCTCGGCCGCGCGGAAGGCAACCTGCAGGCGGCGTTCGGCCTGCTGACCGACGCGCTGACCTATGATGTCGATCAGTCGCCCGTCGAGGCCATGGGTGTCCTGTGCGCCTGACCCCCGGTGCCTATCTCAAGCACCGCCGCCAGGCGGCCGGGCTGTCGGTTGCCGACGTCGCCGCGCGCATCACGACCGAGCCGCGCTCGGCCGAGCACGAACGCGGCGAATGGCTCGAACTAATCGAGGCCGACGCTGCGCCCGCAACCTTCAGCACGATCGTCGGCCTG
>JAIXZV010000258.1 GCA_027489365.1 Sphingomonadales bacterium | reverse complement strand
CGTCCGCAATCGCCACGAACGCCACTGGAAACTATGCCGCGCCGTCAGCCACCAAGGCGTTGGGTAAGCCCGAAAAGCTGATCGCACTCGGCATAGTCCACCGCGCGGCATAAACGCCGTTATGCCGCGCGCGGCATAATGGCGTGTAAAGCGTCAGCACCAGCAGGACGGTGTGATAGAAGCGTTCGGTTGCCTGATGGAACTGGAAAGCAGCTTCCTTCGAGCGCCCTTGAGACACAGCATATCGCGCCGTATCTGCGAAACCTGCGGCTGTCGGAAACCACTCGTCGAAATAGCGCTGCGCCTCGGCATGCGCCTCATCCGGCGGCAGGTTCCGGGGCTGCGCAAACAGGTGACCTTCGGCCTCATACAGCGCGATCCCTTGCCGCACGATGTCACCGAAAAACGGGCGCCCATGCTCCAGTTGCTGGTTCGCGTCCTTCAGCGTGTGGACGATGAAATTGACCGGTGCCGACAGCGCGTTGGTGATCGTCACGTCGCGCATCAGCCGGTCTTCGGCCGCTGCCCAATAGTCGGTAAAGTCGGTGAGCTTGTCGTGGCTGACGACGATCAGGATGTCATAATCGGACGTGTAGCCGCCGATCGGATCGCTGACCCAGTCGCCGCGCGCATGGGAGCCGTAGAGCACGATCTTGAAGATGCGCGCGATCTTACCGAACCCGTTCGACTTCGTCGTCGCGGCCTCGAACTCCTCGAACAGCACGCGCACGACGTGTGCCAGCTCGCGCTGCTTGGAGAGGGGCAAATGGTCGAGCTCGGTCTTCATCGGGGGCAGACTCGCTGCAAAGCGGGGCGATGCCAAGCGCATAATGCACTGGTCTTCGCGCGCCCAGGCGCGGAGCCGTGAGGATCCGCGCCTGGGCGCGCGCCGAATTCTGGGGCCTTTGCGGTAGTGCGCGCGGGGCTTACCCCGCGCGCACCTTGGGTCAGGCCGCACGCCGCTCCTCGTCCTCGGCGATGGCGGCCTCGCTGTCGTTCGGGCAGCCCTCGTCGGGGTCCGGCGATGCCGCAAGCGAGGCCGGGGCGCTCGCATCGGGGTCGGCATCGCTCACCGCATCGCGCTTGGCCGCTGCCACTCTGGCATTGGCCCTGACCGTGCCGACGCCGCCGCGTGACGTGTACGCGGCTGGCGGAAACGCGAGCCAGCGCGGCACCCAGCGCTCGACCTTGGTGCGCCCGCCGCTGCCGGAAAGATGATCGGCGATGATGCGTTTGAGCGTCGCGCCTTTCTCCTTGGCATTGGCGGCGGCAATGGTGTCGCCCGCTACCTCGGCAACCATTTTGCCAAGCACTTCCTTGTCGCGGACAAGGTCGAGGAACGCCGCATCGGCCTGCCACCACGCGGCCATATCAACACCGAGGGTCAGCCCGACCGCCTCCACCGCAGCGCCGCCCGCGATCAGCGTCTCGCCCATCGCGACGGCGATGACATCGCCGAGCGCCGCATCGGGCAGGTCGAGCAAGCGCAGGAACAGGCGGGTCAGTTCGTAATCATCACCGTTGCCGCCGGTCACGGTAGGGCGCTCGGGGTCCATGTCGAGCAACGCCAGAACGGCGCGACGGCGTTCGTCGAACACGGTTTCGCCGCGACAGTTTTCGACGCTCTCGCGCGTGGCGTCGTCGCGTGCCGCCTCCGGCTCGCGCCGTACGCTCCACAGCGGCGACCCGACAATCATATGCGCGATCATCAAGCGCAGCGCGACACCGGGATGGCCCGTCAATTCGGCGCGGACGGCGGCGTGGCGGTGCAGATCAACATAGGTCTGGCACGCGGCGGTGATCTCGGCACGGACCGGCTTGGCGTCGGTTCCCGTCCTCGTTCGGGCGGTACGTTCGGCCTCGCGGCGGCTGACATAGCCTTCGTGAAAGGTCACCTCGCCGGTCGCGCGGACATCGACATAGACGCGTCCACCCTTGCGCTTGGGCGTCTTCTCATACTCCCATGTCTGGAAGTATTCGCTCGCCGGAACGATGATCACGTCGGTCCAGCCCTCGGCCATATAGGCAGCCCGCCGCTCTTCGATCGCGGCATTTTGCGCGGTCCAAAACGCGACCGCATCGGCAAAATAGCGATCCTCGCCGAACAGATCGGAGACCGTGGCAAGGCCGCTCTCCGCCACGTCGAACAGCGCAAAATTGACCGGGATCGACTGCCCGCCGAACAGCCACGCCTTCAATTGCGCGCCTATAGGCGCACGCTGTTCGGGATCATCTACAAGCGCGAGCCATTCGGTCTGCTGGCGCTTGCTGGCAAGCGTCAGGTGACGGACCGTCGCGCGGTCGATCTCCTCGCCGGCGTACATCTTGCGGATGCGCGGTAACAGATTGCCGAGTGCGAGCACGCGCCTGATCGTGAGGTCGGGCAGACCGAATGTCGCCGCCACGTCCTCGATGCTGCGGCCCTCCTTTACCAGCCGGGTGAAGGTCGCCCATTGCGTCACCTCGTCGGCGTCGAGCCGCGCGATATTCTCGATCAGCGACGCCTCGATCGCGTCGGCATCGTCGCCGCCGTCGAGGATCGCGCAGGGCAGGGGCTCGGGCGGTCCCGCTTCCCCCGCCGCCGCGCGCTCGTCTGCGACGATCCGCGCGGCAGTGAAGCGCCGCGCGCCCGCGACGATCTCGAACGCACCGGGCGCGCCGTTCGGACGCACCACGACGGGCTGCAGGACGCCGCGCCTGCGCACGCTGGGAAGGATGTCGGCAACGTCGGGTGCGCGCTTCGCATAGCGCATATTGGTCTTGCTGACGCTCAAGCGGTCGAGCGCAATGAAGTCGAGTTTCATCGGTCTTGTTCCTTGCAGGATCACCGGCCTCTTTGCGCTCTGCGCAATGCATGGGACCGGCTGGAAAGCGGGCGAGACGCGCCCGCGCGTCAGGGCTCCCATCAACGTAAACCGTGATGGGAGCCCTCAGCCGTCAACGGGGGTCCGATGACGGAAGCGGGTCAGGGTCCGGGTCTCGCGCGCGGCGCGACAGCATCTGCTCGGCGGCGCTGATCGTCCCGGTCCGGCGCGCCGCATCGGCCCATCGCGATAGCGGCACGTCGCTGGAAAAATGCAGGTCGCGTTCGATCGTCAGCCCGAACGGCAGCCGCAACGCCGCAATCTCGGACAGCGAGAAGCTGCCGAGTTCAGGACAGCCAAAGCCAAGATCGGCCAGACCGAACAGCGTATCGCCATCCGCATCGAGTTCGGTCGCCAGCCAGGTGGCGGGTCCCATCGGATTGAAGAACTTCACCACCGGCGCGGGATCATGGCCGGTCGTGCCGCGCGCGGCGGCAGCACCGTTCGCCAGCAACACCGCGCCTAGCTTGGTTGTCAGTAAGTCCAACATCGCCTCCTGCCTCACCCCAAAACCAGCATGGCCGCTCGGCAGAGCGGGGGTGGTCGGCAGCAGCGAACGAAAGAGGCCCGCTTGAGCGGCCCAGTGCACCTGCAAGGCCGTAACGCGAGTGGAGGAGCCGGGGCGCAGCCCCGGCTTGCCGGGGACGCGAGCGGGCCTAGCAGAGAGCGGCGACCACACCCGCGCTCGCCGAGCGGCCCAACCGACGCCGCCGCGTCAGCGGCGACCGCAGCATCCGGCGGCACCGCCGCCGCCGAACAGGAACGGGCTCCCCGGCAAGGGCAGGCGGAACAGCGGCGTAGCACCGGGCTTCGCGCGTCGGACGGCAGCTGTCGTCCGCGCCGAAACCGGGCGCGCCGCCCGCCCGCTCGGCCGGAGCGCCCGAGGGGCCGCCATCAGGCGCGGCACCCTGCCCGGCCGCACCGCGGTCCGGCAGTGTGCGTCCTTGCCCTGCGCCTTCGGGTCAGCCAAGCTGACCCTCCGCCAGCGATCGACACCGAAAGGGCGAAACCCGTTTGCGGGGTTCGGTGGCGAGCAGAGCGAGCCAGAGAGCGCGGTCGCGCGCGACCAGCGCGCGGGGCGGCAACCCAACGATAGTGCTTCGCTTGAATGGCCTACATCGGTTCTCGTGTACTTGTACGATCGTCCGCTTTGCGCACTATTCTGTGGGAAGCCGGACTTGGAGTGGCGTTGATGGTCTGCTTCACTCTCTCCAAGCAGCCGGAGGGTAAGCCGAAGATCCGTAAACGGGCGGTGGCGCAGGAGGCGCCATTCGACAAATTCAAGCTTTGTACGTTTGGTGGAGCTAACGCCGTCCGCGCGCGTAGAACGAGACTTCGCGTACTCGCGGGCCGCCGATCCATTGTAAAGTATCGACTGAAGGCTAAGCGGCCACTCGCAGTTTCCGCTTCTCGAAAGAAAAGTAGCGCCGCTCGTCCTCGCTCATTTTGGCTACGACCTCGTCGCGAGCCATGCCGATATCCAGGACAAAGGCAAACGCAAGCTGGCCATTCTTTGTCAGGTCACGAACGCCACCCTCGCGGTCTACGAAGAACAGGGCACTGCCATCCGTCGCGAGCAGCCGAAGATCCTTCTGCGCGTCGCCGGTGGATAGGTTCGGGTCCTTCGCCAGGTTTGCGATGCCCTTCTTCAGCCTACTGATTTCTAGGCCAGCCGACAGCAGCCGACCGATAATACGCGCGATGACCAGATCGCGATACGAATAGTATCGGACTGATCCACGCCCCGCTGAGCCGTAAGCCGGTTTCAGATAGGAGTGTCTTGCCAGATAGTTGAGCATGTGGACCGAGAGGCCGGTCAGTCGGGCGGCTTCGGTAGGGGCGAAGCCGTTCGCCATCTTTTTGGGTGCTGCCACGTCTAACCTCCGGACTTATAACTATTGACTTTTGAGCAAAACTCAATCATTTTTAGTTTTCCTCGGCGAGGAACATCGGCAAGCCGCCGTAGGTTCTTACGTTAGGGATTGTGAAAGCAATCTGGCGCAGACTGCGGCCTGTCGCATCGAGTTCCGAATATAGGTGACAGTAAGCCGCGTCCGAGTCAGAAAGAGCCGAATCCGGCAATCAGAGGTCAGACATGCAGATCGTCAGCGCCACGCAATTCGTCGACGGGTTGATGGCAGCGATGTACAAAAACGGCCAAACGGCGTTGAATTTGGACGATCCTTCGATCGATCGTCAGTTCGCAAAGGCCTATGACGACCTGCTGGACAATGCCGAAAAGTTCGGCCTGGTGCCCGACTTCGTGATCTCGGCCGATTCGACCTATGGGGACAGCACGTGCCTGCGGGACGCCATCCTCGACATCCGCGACACCCGCTCGGTTGCCCTGAATAATCCGCGCTTCGTTCGCATGGACATGAAGTTCAAGGGCCTCAACACCCCGGACTCTGTGCTCGACGGCAACGCGGTGCCACGTAATGTTCTGATGCAGCTTGCGGAAAAGCATCTGGCCTCGATCGAAGGCTAAGGGTGTCAACGATCCTTGGGCGCATCGCCGACGAAATCTGCGCCCGGTATCTTGCTCCATACGTGGAACGGCTTCGCTCAGCCGGCAGCTACCCTACTGAAGCCAAGCAGGTTCACGATCCGATATGGGGCACCATCCCATTAAAACCTCTCGAGGTTGCGATCCTCGATAGCCCTTTACTCCAGCGCCTAAGGCACCTCCGTCAGCTTGGTGTCGCCCATTGGGTTTACCCCGGCGCTGACCATTCCCGGTTCGAGCACAGTCTCGGTGTACTATACCAGACCCAGCAACTGATCGCTGCGGTAAACCGGGCCGGCCTCGCGAAATACAGCACCGTGGTTATCGACGAGGATGACGCCCAGATGCTGCGCATCGCGGCGCTGATGCACGACATCGGACATCCAGTCCTTTCGCACGTTTCCGAATACGCGCTTCGAATCGATGCGATGATGTTGCTCGAGGTAACGCGCGAGAGAAAAGGCTTCGGCGAAAGCGTCTCGGTTAGCGAGCTCGTAGCGGCCAACGTCGTCCGCTCCGACACTTTTAAGCAGATCCTGCAGGCCGTAGCCGCGGCCAATCCACAAGCCGGTGGCAACGCGAGCGCGTGGAAGTCTAACCCCGCGGGATTCGCGGATAGGGTTGCCAAGACCATTCTCGGGCAGCACGTTTCCGCACGCATCCCGCTCCTGCACGAACTCGTCTCCGGGCCGTATGATGCCGACAAGCTGGACTATATGGTTCGCGATCCGCGCGCGGCCGGCATTCCGGCCATCATCGATATGTCGCGCCTGGTGCAGAAGCTGACCGTCCAGCGCCGGGAATTCTCCCAGCTGCCAGAGGTGATCGGGAAGCGCGTGCCCCAAGGCACGCCCGAGGTCTTCCTGTTCGGCTTTCCGTGGAGTGGCATTTCGGTTGTCGACGAACTCTTGCTCGGTCGGATGATGCTCTACTCCAAGCTTTACCGGCATCCGAAAGTCGCTGCGCTTGAAGCAATGGTAAAGTCGCTGATCGACCAGCTCTACCTCCTTGTTGGCTCGGAGAAGGTCGTCAGTTTCATCTACGACGTGCTTGACGATCAGCTGGTGCTCGCGAGCCGCGCTACCCTCCTCACCCAACTCGGCCTTGTTGAAGGCGACATCGAAGGCGAGGAAAAGCAACGGGCTCT
>JAIXZV010000343.1 GCA_027489365.1 Sphingomonadales bacterium | reverse complement strand
TCGCCACCCCGCTCTATTCGAACACGACGCTGGTCAGCTTCCTGCCGACGCTCGGATGGGGCGGGACGGCGGTGTTGATGAAGAAGTTCGACGCGCGCGGTTACCTCACGCTCGCCGAACGCCACCGCGCGACGCACACCATGCTGGTGCCGGTGCAATATCAACGGATCATGGCGCTGCCCGATTTCGACCGCTTCGATCTCGCGAGCTTCCAGTTCAAGACCTGCACCTCCGCCCCCTTTTCGGCGGCGCTCAAGGCCGATGTTTTGGCACGCTGGCCCGGCCTGCTGGTCGAATATTACGGCATGACCGAGGGCGGTGGCACCTGCCTGCTCATCGCCAACCAGTTTCCCGACAAGCTCCACACCGTCGGCCGCCCGGTCGAGGGGCACGACATCCGCTTGATCGACGACGACGGCAAGGAAGTGCCGCAAGGCGAGATTGGCGAAGTCGTCGGCCGATCGCCCGCGATGATGACCGGCTATCACGGCCGCGCCGAGGCGACCGCCGCCGCCGAATGGTTCGATGCCGAGGGCAATCGCTACATCCGCCACGGCGATGTCGGGCGGTTCGACGAAGACGGGTTCCTGACACTGCTCGATCGCAAGAAGGATTTGATCATCTCGGGCGGCTTCAACATCTATCCGACCGATCTCGAAGCGGTACTGTCGCAGCATACCGCGGTCGCCGATTGCAGCGTCATCGGCGTCGCGAGCGAAGCCTGGGGCGAGACGCCGGTCGGCTTCTATGTGCCGCACACCGGGATCGACGCGAGCATCCCCGAGATCCTTGAGTGGACCAATGCGCAGCTCGGCAAGACGCAGCGGCTGTCGACGTTGCACGCGATCGATGAATTGCCACGCAGCGCGATCGGCAAGGTGCTCAAGCGCGAACTGCGCGACCGGTTGATGGAGACGATGGCATGACTTCGATTCGCGACATTCTGGCTGCCGCGACGCCGATCGAGAATGGGTTCCGCGCCGAAATCCCGGCGAGCTGGCTGCAGGGGCGCACCGCCTATGGCGGCCTGTCTAGCGCGCTCGCGCTGCACGCGGCGCAGGCGATCGAGCCCGACCTTCCCCCCCTGCGGTCGGCGCAAGTGTCGTTCATCGGGCCGCTCTCGGGCAGCGTCACCGTCACCGCGACCAAGCTGCGACGCGGGCGTACTGCTGCTTTCATCCAGGCCGATATCGTGTCCGAAGCGGGCCTTGGATACCGGGCGATGTTCGTGTTCATGGCGGAACAGCCGTCGCGTGTGGAGCTTGCTGGGCGGCTCGACAGCGACGTCCGGCCACCAGCAACGGATGCGAAACTCTACACCGGCCCGGACGAGTTCTTCACCGGCAATTTCAACTTCTTCGACCTCAAAGAGAGCGCCCCCGGCGCACCGCTGGGCGAGGCGGAATGGCTACGCTGGGCACGGCTACGCGACTCTGCCGGGCTCGATCCGATGGTCGAGGTAATGGCGCTCGCCGACGCCCTTCCCCCCGCCGCGTTCAAGCTGTTCGGCAAGGAGTTCGTGCCGGTCAGTTCGGTCACCTGGATCGTCAATCTGCTGACTCCGATGCCAGCGACGACCGATGGCTGGTGGCTGCTATCGGCGGACGCGCAGCACGCCGTGAAGGGCGGATCGAGCCAGACGATGATGCTGTGGAACGCCGATGGCGTGCCGATCGCGCAGGGGATGCAAAGCGTCGCGATCTTTGGGTGACGGACGAACATTGCTGCGACATTTTGCGACACTTTGTGCGCGCTCCGGGCACAGCGACGCGACAGGTCGGACAGCATATGGGGATCAACAACGGGGCCGTGCCCCGATCCTGCCGAGAGGATTTCCGATCATGCGCAACACCTTCCTCGCCTCCTTCGTCGTTACGGCGATTGCCACTGCGGCCGTCGCCCAAGCCGGGGGCCAGGGCGGCGGGATGGGCATGATGCGCGCCGACACCAATGGCGACGGCATGATCTCCAAGGCCGAGGCAACCGCACAGGCCAATGCGCGGTTCGACCGGATGGACACCAACAAAGACGGCACGATCACCGCCGACGAGCGGCAAGGCCCCGGCGGCCGCGTGATGGCGCGCGCAGGCGATGGTGACGGCGCGATGACGCGCGCCGAATTCCTGGCGCAGGCCGACAAGCGTTTCGCACGCATCGACACCAATAACGACGGCCAGATCTCCTCCGACGAGCTGAAAGCCTGGACCGACCAGGCACGTGCGATGGCTGGACAACGCCGTGCCGATCCCGCCGACGCGGTCGCCCCACCGCCGCCGCCGCCTGCACGCAATCCGGGCCAGTAATCCCCTCCCGGCCCGGGAGCCGGACGAGCGCCTCCCCGATAGCTCGTCCGGCATTTCCCGCTGGAACGCCCCTCCTTTCCAGAAATCCCAGCCATGCTAGAGACGGACATCATGGGGGACACGCCACATCTGCTGCTCGTCGATGACGAACGCTCGATCCGCGAGCCGCTTGCGCAATATCTGACGCGGCAGGGCTTTCGCGTGACGCAAGCGGGCGATGCCGAGGGCGCGCGCGCGCGGATGACGGCGTACGCGATCGATCTCGTCATCCTCGACATCATGATGCCGGGCGAGGACGGCCTTTCGCTGACCCGCCACATTCGCGAGACGAGCGAGACCCCGGTCATCCTGCTGACTGCGCGGACCGAGGAGACCGACCGGATCGTCGGGCTCGAAATGGGGGCCGACGATTATGTCGTGAAGCCCTTCTCGCCACGCGAACTGGCGGCACGCGTGAAAGTCATCCTGCGCCGCGCCGCCGCCGGGGGCACGCGGCAGCACGCGCCCGAGACCGGGTCCTTCGCCTTTGCCGGATGGGTGCTGAAATCGGGCGAACGCACTTTGGTCGATCGCGAGGGCGTGTCGGTGCCGCTGTCGACCGGCGAGTACAACCTCCTCCACGCGCTCGTCACCCGCCCGCGGCAGGTGCTGACGCGCGACCAGTTGCTCGATCTGACGCAAGGGCGTGAGGCCGCCGCGTTCGACCGCGCGATCGACAATCAGGTCAGCCGCTTGCGCCGCAAGATCGAGGCCGACCCAAAGAACCCTGAACTGATCAAGACGGTGTGGGGCGGCGGCTATACGCTGGCCGCCGAAGTGACGCGACTTTGAGGCGGGGTGCGGGGAGGCTGTGGCCGCGCAGCCTGTCGGGGCAGATGGCGCTGCTGATCGCGGTCGCCCTGTTCGTCGCGCAGGCGATCAACTTCGCGGTCTTTCTCTACGATCGTCGGCAGGCGCGGATCGAGCAAGCGACCAGCCCGGCGCTGACCCGCATCATCGATGCCGAGGAGCGGATTGCCGCAGGACGCCTGCCGAACGACCATAACCGGCGGCTGCGGCTGCTCCCCGCCTCGCCGATCCCGCCCGGCGGCCCGCGCAAACCGGAAATCGAAACCGCGCTGCGCACTGCGCTGGTCGAACTGGGCGTGAAGCCGGGACGGATAGAAACGCAGGTCATTCCCCTGACGCGCGACAACCCGCGGTTTCGCTTCATGAGCCCCGAGCGGGTGGAACGGTTTATGCGCGATGGCGGCGAGCTGGTCATCGCGGTCGAACGGCCCGATCATCGCTGGCTCGCGCTCAACCTGCCGTGGGTGCGCAGCGATTGGTGGATCGTCGGGCGGCTGATCGCGCAGACGCTGATCCTCTATGCGGTCGTACTGGTGCCGCTGCTGTGGGCGGGACGACGGATTTCGCAGCCGTTGCGACGGCTGGCGCACGCCGCCCGCACGTTCCGGCCCGGCGAGGTTGACGTGCCGGTGATCGAGCATGGGCCGCAGGACGTGCGCGACGTGATCGCCGCGTTCAACGCGCTGCGCCTGCGCGTAACGGCGATGCTGGATGAGAAGGACCGGATGCTCGGCGCGATCGGGCATGATCTGCGCACCCCGCTCGCGGCGCTCCGCGTCCGCATCGAATCGGTCGAGGATGACGAGGACCGCAACAAGATGGCCGACACGATCGCCGAGATGAATTCGACGCTCGACGATATCCTGTCGCTGGCACGGCTCGGCCGCCCGAGCGAGCCGCCGACCGAGGTCGATCTCGCCGCCTTGGTCGATGCCGTGGTGGAGGATTTCCGCGATCTCGACGCGGAAGTGGCGTTCGAGGCGGGCGAGCGGCTGAAGATGCGGCTGCGCCCCGGCCTGATGCGCCGCGCGGTGCGCAATTTGATCGAAAATGCGCTGAAATATGCCGGCGCGGCGGAGGTATCGGTTACGGCGGACGCCCGCACCGTGACGATCGCCGTCTGCGACCGCGGCCCCGGCATTCCGGTAGACCGTCTCGGCGACGTGTTCGAGGCGTTCACCCGGATCGAAACCTCGCGCAACAAGGAGACCGGTGGGATCGGGCTCGGCCTGGCACTCGCCCGCACGATCGTCCGCGATGCGGGGGGCGATATCACGCTGGAAAACCGCGAGGGCGGCGGGTTGGTGGCGCGGATTGTTTTGGTGCGGTGAGGGTGGCGGCCTCATGGCGCCCTGCTGACGCAGAATTCACACCTAACGGCTGGGTTTGCCCAGCGCCGCCCCGGGCATCACGCTATACGACCCACCGTTTCGATGGTCCGGAACCCAGATCGGCGGCCGGTCGCGCGCGCGTGCCAGATAGTCGAGCCACGCCCGATTCCACAGCACACTGTTCTCATAGGGATCATCGCTAAATTTTTCCGGAGCATGATGGCTCAGGATCATCGGGTAATAGGCCTCGTGGCACGCGAGCTTCGCGCGCGGCTCCCCCTCCGGGCCGATCGGGCACCAGCGCGCCGCGCCGGGCAACGCGGTCCAAGATATGCCCTGCGCGAAACACGACAGTGCCCGGAAACGCGGTGCAATCACCGTCTTCCCCTGCCCGTCCTGCAACCCCCACAGCCCGGCTTGCTCGAAGAACCGCAGTCCGCCTGCACACGCCAGCGACCGCTCGGCGTCGCTCTTCAGGGGCGCGACTCGCGCGCCCGCGCCATCGATCCAATATGTGCCGTCGCCCACGCCCACTGCGAACGTGCCATTGCGGTCGGGCCGGAGCGCGGCAAATTGCGGCGTGACCGTGAAGCTGCCCGAGCGATCGATGATTCCCCATTTCCCGCTAACCTGAACCGAGATGTGACTACCGCTGGCGCCGTTCAGGTTGTCGAAGCCGCTGGTCCCGCCGAGCACCGCGCCGTCCTCGAGGATGATGTACCACTTGCCATCGCGTCGCGCCGAGAAAGGTCCTGGGCACTCGCGCGCCTGGAAATACCCCTTGTCGAACCGCCCGATCGTGTTGCCATCCGGCTTGCGGAACTCGACCATTTCGCCGCGCGCGAGGATGCTCAGCCCGCCCGCGCACGCCACCAGCGTCGCACCGTCGCGCGCGTCCGGGAGGAGGCGACCGTCCGGGGCAATGCTGTACCACGTCGCGCCGATCCGCCCGCGCGGCAGCCGATCCTTCTCCACCATCTCCACGGCGTCGAAATAGCGACCGGCCAGCAATGTGCCATCGCCCCGGACGAACGCCATCCGCTCATTGTTGCGCGAGCCATCGGGCTTGTACGGCCTGTCCTCATGCGCGCGGCCATACCCCCCGCTCCAATAGCTCAGATGCGCGAATTTGAGCGGTACCGTCAGCTTGCCGTTGCGATCGACCGCGCCCCAGCGAATCGCCGCGCGCGCCAGTTCCGGCGGCAGCGAGGCGTCCGGCATCGACGTGACGATCGCGTGCGTCTCCATGAGCTGTTGAACGTGGTTATAGCGCGGCGTCACTTGCCAGGTCCCATCCGCGCGCAGCAGCCCCCATTTTTCTTCGGTGTCTTTGCCTGCGCGGGCCCAGATCAGGCCGCGCGCAGGATTATCGAACACGTCGAATCGAAGGTCCTGGCCCGTCAGCCATCCTTTGCGGAGATGATAGAGGCCGGCTGCGTCGAAACTGAACAGGTAGGAAAGCCCATCAAGGCGCGCATCCGACTGCGCTTTGTTCTCGCGCAGCGGCATGGCGACAAAGCTATCGTTGCTGAACGGGATGATGCGATGGAAGCGCGCCGGTACCACCAGCCGTCCCGTTCGATCGATGATCCCCGAAGCCGCATTCAGCCGGACCTCGGCATAGCCGCCCAGGAAGCTGCCTGCAGCCTCGAAACGCGGCACAATCGCCATCTTTCCGGTCGAATCGATATAGCCGTACGCGCCGTTAACCCGCACCGCAGCGAGTCCTTCACTGAACCGCTCGGCGATCTCGAACCGGGGCGGGATACGCTGAACCGCTGTTTTGGTATCGTCATATCCGCAAAGCTGAAACGCTCCATCGCAGCGCGGGCGCAAATCGTCATCATGCGCCGGCAGTGCCGTAACGGTGAAGGCGGATCCGATCAGAACAAGCGCGGCACCCAGCAAAATACGTAGCACAGTGATTCTCCTCACGGCGAGGATCGTTTATAACCCCTGTCTTTAGAGTAAGCTGCCGCAATCTTGAGCGCTATGCGCTTGGGAAGCAAAAGCCCGAAGGCCATCTCTGCCGCGCGATTTCTAGATCGCCCCAATCGTCTGTCCGCCCAAGTCACGCTGAACTCCGATGTTCGTTGAAAGGCTATTTGCGGGAAAGGCACAACTGACCCGGATAGGCCAAGAGTGGACCGAAGCCCGCCGCTTGCCCCCTCACCCCAACCCCACCACCTCGATCGCCTCGTCCTCCCCCCCGAAATCGACCCGCTCGCCGACCTTTGCGCCGATGAGGGCGCGGGCCAAGGGGGCCTGGAAGCCGATGCGCCCCTCCGCCGGATCGGCTTCGTCGCCGCCGACGATGTGGGCGGTGCGTTCGGCGCCGTTCAGGCGGTAGGTGACGTGGCTGCCGATGCCGACCGTGCCGGGGGCTGGCGGAGGGACGATCTCGGCGGTGGTCTGGCGGGTGTGCCAGTAGCGGAGTTCTCGACTGAGCGCGGTGCGGTCTTCTTCCGATGCGGCGGCGATCGCGGCTTCCAGTTCGACGACCTTTTCGCTGATCAGCGCGAGGCCACGGGCGGTGACGAGGTTCGGCCCCGGCGCGATCGGGCGTTCGAATTTGGGTTCGAGATGTTCTTCGTCGCTCTCGCGGCGGAAGGCGACGCTCATATTTGGTCCTTATGTCTGCGCTTCGTAACTCCCCCTACCCCGTTCGCCCTGAGCTTGTCGAAGGGCTGCCTTTCTTTCCGCACGAGGGAGAAGAAGTGCAGTGCTTCGACAGGCTCAGCACGAACGGTCGGGATTAGTCTGAGAGAACGCACAAACCCGCCCCTTGGGTGCAGCGCAACACTCTGCTAGAGGCGCGGCTTATGCTCAACATCAATGGTATCACGGTGCGCCTTGGCGGGCGCGCGATCCTCGACGGCGCGAGTGCCGCTTTGCCGCCGAAAAGCCGTGTCGGGCTGATCGGGCGCAATGGCGCGGGCAAATCGACGCTGATGAAGGTGATGATCGGCCAGCTCGAGCCCGATCTCGGCGAGATCGAAATGCCGCGCGGCACGCGCATCGGCTATATCGCGCAGGAAGCACCGTCGGGCACGACCACGCCGATCGAGGCGGTGCTGGCGGGCGATACAGAACGCGCGGCGTTGATGCTGGAGGCGGAGACCTGCACCGATCCCGACCGGATGGGGGCGGTGTATGATCGGCTCACCGCGATCGACGCCTATACTGCCGAGGCGCGCGCGGCGCGGATTCTGGTCGGGCTGGGCTTCGACGAGGAAATGCAGCAGCGCCCGCTCGACAGCTATTCGGGCGGGTGGAAGATGCGCGTGGCGCTCGCCTCGCTGCTGTTCTCCGAACCCGATCTGTTGTTGCTCGACGAGCCGTCGAACCATCTCGATCTCGAAGCGACATTGTGGCTCGAGAATTTCCTGAAAAGCTATCCGGCGATGATGGTCGTGATCAGCCATGAGCGCGATCTGCTCAACAATGTCGTCGACACGATCCTGCATCTCGAAGGCGGCAAGGTGCATCTTTACACCGGCGGTTACGACAGTTTCGAGCGGCAGCGCGCCGAACGTGTCGCGCAATTGGCCGCCGCCAAGGCGTCGCAAGACGCGCAACGCGCCAAGCTGACCGAATATATCGCCAAGAACAGCGCGCGCGCCTCGACCGCGAAGCAGGCGCAGAGCCGCCAGAAGATGCTGGCGAAGATGCAGCCGATCGCGGCAATGGCGGAGGATTCGACGCTGTCGTTCGATTTCCCCTCGCCAGAGGAACTGCGCCCGCCGCTGATCACGCTCGACATGGCGGCGGTGGGCTATGCCGACAAGCCGATCCTGCAGCGGTTGAACTTGCGGCTCGACCCGGACGACCGCGTCGCGCTGCTCGGGCGGAACGGCAATGGCAAGACCACGCTCGCCCGCCTGCTCGCGGCGCAATTGCCCGCGATGGACGGTGCGATGACCGCGTCGGGCAAGATGCGCGTGGGGTATTTCACGCAGTACCAGGTCGAGGAACTCGACGGCGACGATACCCCGCTCGAACATATGACGCGCATGATGTCAGGCAAGACGCCGGGCGCAGTGCGCGCACAACTCGGGCGCTTCGGTTTCTCGGGCGTGAAGGCGACGCAGAAGGTCAACAAACTCTCGGGCGGCGAACGCGCGCGGCTCGCGCTCGCACTGATCACGCGCGACGCGCCGCATATGCTGATCCTCGACGAGCCGACCAACCATTTGGACGTCGATGCGCGCGAGGCTTTGGTGCAGGCGCTCAACGCCTATGATGGCGCGGTGATTTTGGTCAGCCACGATCGCCACATGGTCGAACTCACCGCCGACCGGCTGGTGCTGGTCGATGGCGGCACCGCGAAGGAATATGCCGGCAGCATGGAGGATTACATCGCCTTCGTGCTGGCGGGTGACGGCGATGCGGGGAAGGCGAAGGCGGCCGTTAAGAAGGACGACAAGCCGCAGGTGAGCGCGGCGGCGGTGGCTTTGCAGAAACGCGCGCATGAGGCCGAGGCGCTGGTCGCCAAGCTGACCAAGCAGCGCGACGCGATCGACCGCGCGCTGCTCGACCCGAGTACGGCGGAAGCGTGGCTGGCGCGGCTCAGCCCCGCCGAACTCGCCAAGCAACATGCGCAAGTGTCGAAGAAGCTCGATGCGGCCGAAGCGGTGTGGTTCGAGATCAGCGAGACGCTGGAACTGACCGAAGCCTGAGAGCGGCCCTATCAGAGAGGCCGCTGGTGCGGGTGGTCGGGGTCGAACCGACACTCCTTGCGGAACGGGATTTTGAGTCCCGCGCGTCTACCAATTTCACCACACCCGCGTGCGGATGGCGCTGGTAGCCGCAGCGGCGACAGACTTCAAGCCCAGTGATGCACCGTCGGCACCGGGCGCGCCTGGGCATATTCGTCGCCGACCGCGCTGGCGATCGGTTGCTCGGCAAGCCCGACGAAGCGGGCATAGCTGCGCGCGAAGCCGACCGCGTAAATGCGGGCATGAAAACCAGCATAGTCGCCGCGTTCGATCGCTTCGAGGTGGCACACGGTAATGCGGGTGTGGCGCGATACGTCGATCAGCGACGCGCCGATCGCCGCACGCGCTTGCTGCAGCAAAGCACCTGGGCGGGCACGCGGCGTGAGGCCGAGTTCGACTCCCTCGAACGCATCGAAGCCGCGCTCGGCCAAATTCGCTGCTGCCAACACGTGCGCCCCCGCTTTGCGTTTGACGATCGTTACGAAATCGAATCGATCGGATCAATCCCAATGCCGTCGCCGCGGGGGCGCAGGCGTCCCTTATTCGAACGTTCGCGCCAGATCGGCGGGCAGATCCCCCTTGGGATCATCGCCGAAGCGGTTCGGCCCGCGTGTCCCCTCGGTGCAATACCACACGAGCAACAGCAGCCCGGAGATGAAAAAGCCGAGAAAGGCCACGCCGGCAACGATCATGCTGGACACGCCGACGAACGCGTCACCGGCAATTATGCCCCCAGCGAGGAACAGGAGCGGCACGAGCGGCAACAAGATCCACCAGCCGCTGCGATCGGTATCGTGCAACCGCCGCACCGAGACCGACAGGTTGGGGAGCAGCACGGCCAGCGAGAAGATGCCGGAGAGCAGGCCGCCGCTGAGATTTCCGGCGGCACCGATCGCACCGGGCGCGCTACTGGTCGTGGTCGTCGCACTGCCGCCGAGACCCAGCACGGCATCAAAGATGCTGAGCACGATATTGGCGAGGATCGAGAACAGGATCCACATCCAATATTCCTTGCGCCGCGAACGCCCGCTGAATTCCGCATAGCGCTTCAACGGCAAGATCATCCATTCCATAACGGCCCCAATTTTTGACGATTCCTCGCCCGTTCAACGACATGTGTCGCGTGCTTTCATGACGATAGCAAGGCGAAGCTCAGTTGCGCGGCGCTTGCCGGCGATAGCTTAGCGCCTCCGCCACATGGATACGCCCGACCTGCTCCGCCCCCGCGAGATCGGCGATCGTCCGCGCCACGCGCAGGATGCGGGTGTAGCCGCGTGCCGACAGCCGCATCGCCTCCGATGCTTGCGCGAGCAGCTTGCGCCCAGCCTCGTCAGGCGTCGCCACATCGTCGAGCAGCACGCCGTCGGCCTCGGCATTGGTGCGCACCGGATGATCGGCATAGCGCGCCTGCTGCACCGCGCGCGCCGCCGCCACGCGGGCGCCGACCTCCGCCGATCCTTCGGTGGGCGGCGGCAGGACGAGGTCGGCGGCGCTGACGGCCTGCACCTCGACATGCAGATCGATCCGGTCGAGCAGCGGCCCCGACACCTTCGCCTGATAATCCGCCGCGCATTTCGGCGCGCGCGAGCACGCCAGCGCGGCATCGCCGAGATGCCCGCAGCGGCACGGGTTCATCGCCGCGATCAGTTGCACGCGTGCCGGGAAGGTGACGTGGGCATTGGCACGCGCGACGCTGACGGTGCCGGTCTCCAGCGGCTGGCGCAGCGAATCGAGTACCGCGCGCTGAAACTCCGGCAACTCGTCGAGGAACATGTCGCCGAGATGCGCGGTGCTGACTTCGCCCGGCTTGACCTTCAACCCGCCGCCGACCAGCGCCGCCATCGAGGCCGAATGATGCGGCGCGCGATACGGCCGGTTTCGCGTCAGGCGACCGCCGGTGAGCGTGCCCGCGACGCTCGCCACCATCGACACTTCGAGCGCCTCGGCGGCATCGAGCGGCGGGAGAATGCCGGGCAGGCACGACGCCATCAGCGATTTGCCCGCGCCCGGCGGCCCGACCATCAGCATGTTATGCCCACCCGCCGCGGCGATCTCCAGCGCGCGCTTGGCGGTTTCCTGCCCCTTCACCTGACGCAGATCGGGTCCGCCGACCCAATCGTCGGCCTCGCCCGGTTCAGGCGCGCCGAGCAGGCCGTGGCCCTTGAAATGATTGATCAGCGACAGGATGTCGGGCGCCGCCAGCACGCCAGAGCCAGCCCACGCCGCCTCCGATCCTTGCGCCGCCGGGCAGACCAGCCCCTTGCCCACTTCCGAGGCATGGAGTGCCGCGAGCAAGACGCCCGGCGAGGGCGCGATCCGCGCGTCGAGACTCAGTTCGCCGACGACGACATAATCGGCGAGCGCCTCGGCATCGACCACGCCCATCGCAGCGAGCAGCGCGAGCGCGATCGGCAAATCGAAATGCGATCCTTCCTTGGGCAGATCGGCCGGGGACAAATTGACGACGATCCGCTTGGGCGGCAGCGCGAGGCCCATCGCCGCGATCGCCCCGCGCACCCGCTCGCGGCTTTCGCCGACCGCCTTGTCGCCCAAGCCCACGACATTGAAGGCAGGCAGACCGGGGATGAGTTGCACCTGCACCTCGACCGCGCGCGCCTCGAGCCCGAGATACGCCACCGTCGATACGCTTGCCACCATGCGTGATTCCCCCCGGAGGAAGCGAAGCATAAACGGTTTCCACGCGGAGGAAACCTGTGGCAGCCGCCTTGCGTCCGCAAGACACCGGCCCCACATGCGTGGGCGATGATCACGTCGCGTAACCCGATGATTCGTACCGGCCTGTTCGCCTCTGGAATCCTGGTCATCATCGTATCGCCCGTGATTGGCGCGATCCCCGGCCCGGGCGGCGTGTTCGTGTTCGCCGCCGGTCTCGCTCTGGTGCTGCAGAATTCGCACAAGGCGCGGCGTGGCTTCGTCCACGTCAAGCGGCGCTACCCGAAGATCGGCCATTATGCCGACATGGGGCTGCGGCGGCAGAGTGCCGCCAGACGCCGCGCGCGCGACAAAGTGGCGCGTGCCGCACGTTGACTTTGCGCGGACGCAAAGCTAAGCGCTCCCCATCAAGGCCGTCCTCGTGGCGGCCGTTTTCTATTTCGACGATCAGGGAATGAACGATGAAGCGGACCTTTCAGCCGCGCAATCTGGTGCGCGCACGCCGCCACGGGTTCCGCTCGCGCATGGCGACGCCAGGCGGCCGCAACGTGATCCGCGCGCGCCGCAGCCGCGGCCGCAAGAAGCTGTCGGCATAACAGCGGCCGTCGGCGACGCCGACATTAAGACACTGACAATTCGCCGCGATTTCCTCGCGGCGAATGGTGGAAAACGCGCGCCGATGCCGGGCTTCGTCCTGCAAGTGCGCCCGCGGGGTGATGGCGATCCGACGATGCGGATCGGCTACACCGTGACCAAGAAAATCGGCAACGCCGTGGTGCGTAACCGCATGAAGCGGCGGTTGCGTGCCTTGGCGCGTGAGCTGCTCCCCGAATCGGGGGTGCGCGGCGCGGATCATGTGCTGATCGGCCGTAACGGCGGAATCGAGCGCGATTTCGCGGTGCTGCGTGCGGAGCTGGCTAAAGCGCTGGCCAAGGTGGCGCGGTGAGGGTTCCCCCTAAACCGTTCGTGCTGAGCTTGTCGAAGCACCTCTCGCCACAACGATTGGTTTCCGTGGAGCACGGGCCCTTCGACAGGCTCAGGGCGAACGGTTGGGAAGTGGGCACATGCTAACCCGCTTCCTCATCCTCCTCGTACGCGGGTGGCAGGTCGGCCCCTCGGCGATCCTCCCGCCCTCCTGCCGGTTTCAACCAACCTGTTCCAGCTATGCAATTACTGCCCTTCGCCGCTATGGCGCGGTGAAAGGCGGGTGGTTGGCGGCCAAGCGAATCGCGCGATGCCATCCCTGGGGCGGGTACGGACCCGATCCCGTACCCTGATCGAACGGACGTTCACGTGAAAGACGATACCCGGAATTTCATCCTGTTCGCGGTGCTCGCGGCGATCATCCTGCTTGGCGGCAACTTCCTGACCGCCAAGCTGTTCCCGCGCGCCAATCCGCCCGCGACCAAGATCGTTGCGGGCAAGACCACGGTGATCGACACCCCGACCGGCCCCACCACCGCTGGCCCCGCGACGGCCGGAACCGGTGCGGTACGCCCCCTCGCGGTCGTCCGTGCAGAAACGCCGCGCGTCGCGATTCGTACCGCCGATCTCGAGGGTTCGATCAACCTGAAGGGCGCGCGGATCGATGATCTGACGCTGACCAAATATAAAGAGACCGTCGACAAGAACTCCCCGCCGATCCGCCTGCTGTCGCCGCGCGGCACCAAGGATGCCTATTTCGGCGGCTTCGGCTGGAGCGGTGACGGCGTGACCGTGCCCGACGCCAACACGCTGTTCACCGCGAGCGGCACCGAACTCGCCCCCGGCAAGCCCGTCACGCTCAAATGGGCGAACGGCAAGGGTCAGGTCTTCGCGCTGACCTTCGCGGTCGATGACAAATATATGTTCACGGTGCGCCAGACGGTCGGCAACGCAGGCCCCGCGCCGATCGCGCTGCGCCCCTATGCGCTCGTCTCGCGCGCAGGCGTCGGCACCGAACCCGATACCTGGACCAACCATATCGGCCCGATCGGCGTGTTCGATAAGGGCGCGACTTATGACATCACCTTCGACAATCTGAAGGGCAAGGAACCCGGCTTCTTCGCGCGGCTGTGGGGCAGTTCCTCCAAGCCCGGCGCGAACATGTTCGATGCGACCGGCGGCTGGCTTGGCTTCGGCGATAAATACTTCCTCGCCGCAGTGATCCCGGATCGCGGCGCGCCGGTCCGCTCGGGCTTCCGCGCGGCGAATGGCGATGCCTATCAGGGCGATTTCACGCTCGCCCCGCGCGTCGTCGCGCCGGGCAAGGCGCTGGTGTCGACCGCCAAATTCTTTGCAGGGGCCAAGGAAACCAACACGCTGGATCGCTATGAGGACCGGCTCGGCATCGCCAATTTCGGCAAGGCGATCGACTGGGGCTGGTTCGAGGTGGTCGAAAAGCCGATTTTCAAATATCTCGACTGGCTGTTCCGCAACATCGGCAATTTCGGTGTCGCGATCATCCTGCTGACCGTCACGATCCGCACGTTGATCTTCCCGATCGCGCAGCGCCAGTTCGCCTCGATGGCCGCCATGAAGGCGATCCAGCCGAAGATGAAGGCGATCCAGGAAAAGTATAAGGACGACAAGGCACGCCAGCAGCAGGAAGTGATGGCGCTGTACAAGGCCGAGAAGGTCAATCCGCTCGCCGGGTGCCTGCCGACCTTGCTGCAGATCCCGATCATGTATTCGCTCTACAAGGTGCTGCTGCTGACGATCGAGATGCGGCATAAGCCGTTCATCGGCTGGATCCACGATCTCTCCGCGCCCGATCCGGCGCACATCCTCAACCTGTTCGGGCTGCTGCCCTACACCGTGCCCGGCTTCCTCGCGATCGGCGTGGTGCCGGTGCTGCTCGGCGTGTCGATGTACTTCCAGTTCAAGCTCAACCCCGCGCCGATGGACGAAGCGCAGAAGCAGGTCTTCGCGATCATGCCGTGGATGCTGATGTTCGTGATGGCCCCGTTCGCGGTCGGCCTGCAGATCTACTGGATCACGTCGAACCTGTGGACGATCGCGCAGCAGCGGTTGCTCTATGCGAAGCACCCGGCGCTGAAAGAGCCGGCGGTGAAGACGTGAGTTTCGAGCCCGAAGCGATCGAAGCCGCGCGCAAAGCCTTTGCCGGGCCGGTCGCGTTCCTGAAATCCGCGCCCGCGCTGGAGTTCCTGCCCAATGCCGATGTGCCGGAGGTGGCCTTTGCCGGTCGCTCCAACGTCGGCAAATCGTCGCTGCTCAATGCGCTGACCGGGCGCAGCTCGCTCGCCCGCACGTCGAACACGCCGGGCCGGACGCAGGAGTTGAACTTCTTCGATGTCGGCAGCCCACTCGCCTTCCGGTTGGTCGACATGCCCGGCTATGGCTTCGCCAAGGCGCCCAAGGATATGGTGCGCAAGTGGCGGTATCTGGTGAACGATTTCCTGCGTGGGCGCGACGTGTTGAAGCGCGCTTTGGTGCTGATCGATTCACGCCACGGCATCAAGGATGTCGACCGCGACATTCTCGAGATGCTCGACAAGGCAGCGGTGAGCTACCGTATCGTGCTGACCAAGGCCGACAAGATCAAGGCGTCCGAACTAGCCGAAGTCACCGAAGCGACGATCGCCGAAGCACGCAAGCGCCCCGCGGCACACCCGGAAGTGCTGGTGACGTCGAGCGAGACGGGGCTTGGCATTGCCGAGCTGCGCGCGGCGGTGCTGGAAGCGATCGGGTAGGCAGGCATTCCCGCCCTCTGTGTCATCCCCGCGAAAGCGGGGACCCATCTCCAGCGGCACGAGCTGGGTCCCCGCTTTCGCGGGGATGACAGAGGGTGGGTTTAGAGGGATCACCCCTCCCGATACGTCGCGGCATATTCCACCGGGAAATTCACCGACCTTGCGATGAAGCAATGCGCGTGGATCCGCCCGTGGATCGCATCGGCCACAGCCAGATCGCTCCCCGCTGCCACCGTGATCGTCGGGCGCAGCACCGCGCGGATGAACCGCCCGGTCCCGTCGGGTGCGCTCTCCCCCACCCCGAGCGGATCATCGACATAGTCGGTCACCACGATCCCCGCCGCGCTCGCCAGATGCAGATACCATAGCATGTGGCAGCCCGAGAGACTGGCGAGCAGCAAATCCTCCGGATTGGGCAGCCCCGGATCGCCACCGAGCAGCGGATCGTTCGAACACTGCACCACCGGCTTGCCCGGCGTCGCGATCTGCCACGTACGGTCATAGCCGCGATAGGTACGCGTCCCCTCCCCGCGATTGCCGGTCCAGGCGATCCTTGCGGTGTAATCGTGCTGCATTGTCATCTCCGCTTTCCGCGCCATCCCAAGTCGGGCGCCATCTATTTCCGTTCGGGCTGAGCTTGTCGAAGCCCTGCCCTCCCCACGCGCTCGCGGCGCTTGAGGAGGGTAGCCCTTCGACAGGCTCAGGGCGAACGGGGAGTGGTGCACCGCCGAAGAAAAGGACCGTACCCCCCGCCCCCGGTTGTCGGCAACGTCGCTGCACGCTACCCCATCTCCCATGAAACTGATCATCGGCAACAAGGCCTATTCCTCCTGGTCGCTGCGCGGCTGGCTCGCGTGCAAGCAATCGGGCTTGCTGTTCGAAGAAGCGGTCGTGCCGCTCTACGACGCCGAATGGGACAAGCGCCGCGATGGCGATGAATTCGCGCCGTCGTCGGGCAAGGTGCCGATCCTGTGGGACGGCGATGCGGTGGTGTGGGACAGTCTCGCGATCGTCGAATATCTCGCCGAGAAGACCAGCCGCGACCTGTTCTGGCCCGCCGACCCCGCGGCGCGCGCGATGGCGCGGTCGATGGCGGCGGAGATGCATTCGAGCTTCACCGCGCTCCGCCGCAAGCACAGCATGAACGTGCGCCAGATCTTCCCGCCGCAGCGCCCCGATGACGATGTCGTAGCGGACCTCAGCCGCATCATGGAGCTATGGGCGCAGGCGCGCGCGCGCTTCGGCGGCGAGGGCGATTTCCTGTTCGGTCCGTTCGGCGCGGCCGACATCATGTATGCGCCGGTGGTGACGCGGATCGTCACCTACTCGCTTCCCGTGGCGCGCTTTGCCACCGGCTATATGGATGCGGTGCTGCACCACCCCTTCATGCAGGACTGGATCGCATCGGCGCAGGAAGAGGAATGGGTGATTGAACAGTTCGAGCGGCCCGCGGCAAAGGTATAAAGTCTTTCTCTTTTTAAGCGTGATGTTTTTAAGTCCCGTTCGGGCTGAGCCTGTCGAAGCCCTGCGTGCCACAAGCGATGTCGGACGTGTTGCACGCAGCCCTTCGACAAGCTCAGGGCGAACGGAGAGTGTTTCACCCTTAGCGAATACGATCTTAAGTTAAGGCAGCCGCGCAGCAGCGTATGGCGTGCCGTCCTTGTAAAAATAGCCGTCAGGCCCGAACGTCATGTCGATGTCGGAATAGACCCCACCCGCCGCGCGCGGCCCGGCGCCGATCGCGACGAAGACGCAGTCGGTATCGGTGCGGTTCTGCAGATGATGCCCGTTCTCCACCCCCGCCGGAAAGGTCGCGATGTCGCCGGCGCGCAGCACCGTCTCGCCGTCATCCTCGATCAGCACCGCCTCGCCTGAAATCATCACGACCATTTCGTCCTCGTCGTCATGCCAATGCCGCTGCGAAGACCACGCGCCGGGCTTGAGCACGACATGGCTCGCCGCGAAGTACGATAGACCCGACGGCGGCGCGAGACGGCGATACCAGCGCTCCGCCACGGGCGCATCGAACGGCGGCGGATAACCGGTCGCATTGGTCTGCGGGATCGAATCGAGATCGAGTTTCGGCATGACGTGTCCCCCGGCCCGCCCCCGGCGGGATCGCGCGAGTATGTCGCCGGGAATGCTCCCGGAAAAGCGCCAATCGTCGGTCGCGCGCGCTACTGCCAACCGGCGTCAGTATGTGCTAGAGCGTAACGATGTCCCGCTCGCAACGCCTGCTCGATCTCGTCCAAGTGCTGCGGCGGCACCGCCGCGCGGTGACGGGCGCGGTGCTGGCCGAGGAGCTCGGCGTGTCGCTGCGCACGCTCTACCGCGATGTCGAGACGCTGCGCGCACAGGGCGCGCCGATCGATGGCGAAGCGGGCGTCGGCTATGTCCTGCGCCCGGGCTTCATGCTCCCGCCGCTGATGTTTTCGGAAGAAGAGATCGAGGCGCTGGTGCTCGGCTCGCGCTGGGTGTCCGAACGCGCCGACCAGCCGCTCGGCAAGGCGGCGCGCAACGTGCTCGCCAAGATCAACGCGGTGCTGCCCGAGGACCTCAAGGCCAATATCGAAGCCTCCGGCCTGCTGATCGGCCCCGGCGACCCGATCCCGGTGGGCGACCGCAAGCTCTCCACGATCCGCGAGGCGATCCGCTCCGAAAACATCATCCAGATCGCCTATGCCGACGAACACGGCGCGATCACGCACCGCGCGATCTGGCCGTTCGCGCTCGCCTTTTACGACCGTGTCCGCGTCGTCGTCGGCTGGTGCGAATTGCGCGGCGGCTATCGCCATTTCCGCACCGACCGGATCACCGCGCTGTACGTTGCACCGAAGCGCTACCCGCGCCGCCGTGCCGCCTTGCTCAAGGAATGGCGGACCGTCCGCGGCATCCCCGATCAATACTGACACAAACTGACAGTACCGGATCGTAAACCAATCCGCAGGCGGCGGCACTCCAGCGCGCCGCACAGCGGAGATCTACGATGCCGACGTTCAACTTTGTGCTGCTCCACGTCGCGGATGAGACCGCCAGCGCCGCCTTTTACAGCGAAATGCTCGGTATCCCGATCATCGAAGAGAAACCCGGCTTCGCGATGCTGCCGCTCGGCGAAGGCGTGATGCTGGGGCTGTGGCAACACGAGACGGTCGCGCCGACAAGCTCCGGCCAATCGGGGGCGAGCGAGATCGGCGTCGGTGTCGCCGATGACGCTGCGGTCGCAGCGCTCCACACCATCTGGCAAGCGCGCGGGGTGACGATCCTGCAAGCGCCGACGCCAATGCCGTTCGGCATGACCTTCGTCGCGCAGGACGCCGATGGCCATCGTCTGCGCGTCACCGCCCCGCCCGCTGGGTAAAGCTGCAAAGCCGCTTCCCTTCCGCGCCCGGAAACGCGAAAGGGAAGCGAGTTGAGAAGGGGCTGACGTGACCGATCCTGTAGCACTGACCAAGGCGCTTCTGGCGTGCGAGAGCGTGACGCCCGCACAAGGGCCGGTGTTCGATGTGCTGGAGGCGGCGCTGCTGCCGCTCGGCTTCACGGTCGATCGCTTCCTGGTCGGGGAGGCACCCGATGGGCCTGTCGAGAATTTGCTCGCGACGCGCGCAGGCACAGGCCCCCACCTCGCCTTTGCCGGACATCTCGATGTCGTGCCGCCGGGCGCGGGCTGGACCAACGGCGCCTTCACCCCGGCCGAGCGTGGCGGATTGCTCTACGGGCGCGGCGCGGTCGATATGAAAGGCGCGATCGCCGCCTTCGTCGCCGCCATCCCGCCTGAGCCGGGCGCGCCTCTCAGCCTGATCATCACCGGCGACGAGGAAGGCCCCGCCACCTTCGGCACCTGCGCGCTGATCGACCGGATGCGCGGGGCCGGCGTCGCGCCCGATCTGTGCCTGGTGGGCGAGCCGACCTCCTCGGCGCGGCTCGGCGACATGATCAAGATCGGACGGCGCGGGTCGGTCAATCTGTGGATCACGGTGCCGGGCAAGCAAGGCCATGTCGCCTACCCGCATTTGGCCGACAATCCGATCCCGCGCCTGATCGCGATGCTCGCCGAGATCGACGCGATCGTGCTCGACACCGGCAATGCCTGGTTTCAGCCGTCGAACACTGAAGTGACCGACATCACCGTCGGCAACCCCGCGACCAACGTCATCCCGGCGCAAGCGAGCGCGCGCCTCAGCATCCGTTTCAACGACGAGCAACGCGGCACCGCGCTGGTCGAGCGGATCGAAGCGTTGGTCCACCGCCACGACCCCGCCGCCCAAGTGACCGCGCGCATCTCGGGCGAGGCGTTCCTGACCCCGCCCGGTGCTTTCTCCGACTTGCTCAGCGCTGCGATCGAAGCCCGCACCGGCCTCCGCCCCGAGCTTTCCACCACCGGCGGCACCTCCGACGCGCGCTTCCTCTCGGCGCTCTGCCCGACCGTCGAATTCGGGCTGACCAACGCCACGATGCACAAGGTCGACGAGGCGGTGGCGATCGAGGATTTGGCAACGTTGCGCGACATCTATGCCGACATCATCGCGCGCGTTGCTGGGCTGGAGCAGGAGTGATGCGCGCCACTCTCCCGTTCGCACTTCTGCTGGTCGGAGCGGCACCAGCCCCCACCGCCAGCGATTACGCCGCCGATGCGCGCGATCTAGCCCCGCTGATCGCTGCCAATTACGCCTATCTCGACGATCTGCCCGGCGGCGTCGTCCCGACCTCGCCCGCGCTCAACGCCGAGCGCGATGCGGTGCACGATGCCGATACGCTGCTCCACTACGCCGAGGACATGATCGCGGCGCTGGCCGATCATCACGCGCTGAGCGGCAAATCATTCAAGGACGATTGGGCGATCGTGCCGAGCTACGCCGATCTGTGGATCGTCGTGCGCGACGGGCGGTACGTGATTGACGCGGTGAAGCCGGGCAGCCCCGCCGCTGCCGCAGGGCTCCGCGCAGGTCAGAGCCTAAGCGCGGTCGATGGCGTGCCGACCGAACAGGCGGTCGCGGCCTATTGGTCGCGGCTGGGCCTGCAACCAACCGGCGAGCGCGCCGCCGTCGCCGCCCGTGTCCTCGCCGCCGGGCGGCGCGACCGGCCGCGCCATTTGACGATCGACGGCCGCGCCGTGACGCTCGCCAGCCTGTACGAAACCCAGGCCGGTCGCCCCGCCGTAACGGTGTCAAAGGCACAAGGCGCGACCGTGATCCGCTTCAACAACGCGCTCGGCGATTCCGCCACGATCGCCGCGTTCGACAAAGCGATGACCGCCACCCCGCCCAGCGCCCGCGTCATCCTCGACCTCACCGACACGCCGAGCGGCGGCAACACCAGCGTCGCGCGCGCGATCATGGGGTGGTTCGTCACGCGCCCGATGCGCTACCAGATGCACGTCCTCCCCGCCGAGGAGCGCGAAACCGGCATCGCGCGGCGCTGGGTCGAAATGGTCGATCCGCGCGCGGGTAAATTCCATTCCGGCCCGGTCAGCCTCCGCGTCGGGCGCTGGACCGGCAGCGTTGGCGAAGGGATCGCGATCGGCTTCGCGGCGCTCGGCAAGCCGGTGTGCGGCACGCGCATGGCGGGCCTGAAGGGCGCGGTGTACGATTTCGATCTGCCCCGCACCGGCCTGCGCGTGAAGTTTCCGGCCGAGCGGCTCTACGCCGTATCAGGCCAGCCGCGCGAGAAATACGTCCCGCCAACGTGCCGACCGTAACCGATTCAAACGAGTCCAGATTCCCCGCGACTCGTGCTGACTCCTTGGTTTTTGTGGACGCGAGTCGCCGAAGAGCGTAAGCCCTGCCTTAACCATAATGGTAAGCGGGCATGGCGATCGATCCCTGGTTCTTCATTGCCGTCGGATGCAGCCTGACCGGATACGCGCTGTATCTGACCGGGCTGCGGCGGCAATTGGTGCAACCCAACCGCGCCTCCTGGCTGATCTGGAGTGCCGCAACCGCGGTCGAGGCAGGCACTTATGCCGCGGTCAACCCCGGCGCGTTGCAAGGCTGGGTGTTCGCGCTGTCGGCGCTGGCGTGCGTTGCGGTGACGCTCGGTATCTGGCGGCGCTCGGTGTGGAGCGCGCCGTCGCGCGGCGAGATCATCTGCACCGCCGCCTGCCTTGCCGCGCTGACGTTGTGGATCGTCTCGAACAACGCCTTCTGGGCGCACATGCTGGTGGTCGCCGCCGTACCGGTCAGCTTCTGGCCGACGTGGCAAAGCGTGGCGCAGGACCGTAACCGCGAGCGCTCGCCCGCTTGGGGGCTGTGGGCGGTCGGCGATCTCGCCACGCTGCTGGTCGCGACGCGCGGCGGCAATCAGCAGGTCGGCGAATATGCCTATATCCTGGTCGAATTGCTGTGCCATGCCAGCGTGTGGTTCATGGTCGGGCTCGCGACGATCAACCCTTTGCGATCGCTCGGTTTTCGCAACGGGCGGCTCTATGTGCTCGATGCCTATAGCCCCGCCGCCAGCCTGTTCTCGGTCGGCGAAACGCATCTCGGCAAGGCGGTGTACGCCGCGCAAGGGTTCGCCGAGGGCGACGAGATCATCCGCTTCACCGGCCGCCGCTTCCGCGCCGACCGCGTGCCGAGTTTGATGCGCGGGAGCAGCGACCGCTTCGTGCAAGTGACGCCGCAACATTACATGGGCCCGTCGGGGCGGATTGACGATCTCATCAACCATAGCTGCGCGCCCAATGCGGGCTTGCGCTTCGCCGGCGGCAGCGTGACGCTGATCGCGATCCGCGACATCGCACCGGGCGAGGAAATCACCTGGGATTATTCGACCACGCTGGCCGAATCGAACTGGCACATGATCTGCCAGTGCCGCGCACCCGAGTGCCGCCGCGTCATCGGCAATTTCGCGACGCTCGCGCCCGAACGGCAGGAATGGTTCCGCGCGCGGAATTTGGTCGCGCCGTATCTGCGGCGGAAGGATGAAGTGGCCGGGCCGCGGGACCGGGCGGCGTAGCGCCACTGAACCGAGATCGTCACCCCGGCCTTGTGCCGGGGTCCACCGGGCCACACCCCAAGCGCTCGTAAGGGCGGCGGACTAAGCCGCTCGGCCATGCGTCCGCCTCAAGCGACATGCGTCGCTGCACGGTGGACCCCGGCACAAGGCCGGGGTGACGTCAGGGTGTCCAAATCTGAGTGAAAAGCGGTCGTCAGTTGGCAATCGCCGAGAACTGCATCGCGCGACGAAGAACCCAGCCTTTTGTCGTTCGCTCAAATGCGAAACCGGCCCAGTTCTCAGGGTGGCGGGTGACGCTAGGCAGCGGATGGGGCGTGGTTCTCGGACGTGACGGCGACCGATAACTGACGACGACCCATCGACCATCTCCGAATGTGACGGGTGCATAGACAGTCCACGGAAATTCGCTGTTCACATTCGAGATGCGTATCTTGCCAGGAGCAGGATTTGATTTGAAATTGCAAACCTGAGCGTAGATGGCCGTGGAAGGAGCGCCGCTGGGCAGATGCTTGTCCCACCGCATCCATTGCTCGAATTCGCGTTGCGGGAAGCGCGGCGCGTGGGGTCGCACCGTTACCGATGCATTCGTTGTCATCGCCAACAACGACAAGACCAAAGAACAAGGATC
>JAIXZV010000247.1 GCA_027489365.1 Sphingomonadales bacterium | reverse complement strand
GCGGGGCTTCGGCGACGTTGATCGCCAGTTCCTCGAACAGGCTCTCCCATTCGCCACCGGGCTTGCCGATGATCTGGTAATTCGCGCTCTTCTTGCGGATGTCCTCATTCGCGGGGATCGCGCACAGCACCGGAATGCCGACCGCTTCGGCAAAGGCATTCGCCTCACCGGTGCCGTCATCCTTGTTGAGGATCATGCCGGCCACGCCGACATTGCCGCCCATCTTGCGAAAATATTCGACCGCCTTGCAGACGTTGTTCGCGACGTAGAGCGACTGCAGATCGTTCGACGCGACGACGATCACCTTCTGGCACATGTCACGCGCGATCGGCAGGCCAAAGCCGCCGCACACCACATCGCCCAGAAAATCGAGCAGGACGTAATCGAAGCCCCATTCGTGAAAGCCGAGCTTTTCGAGCGTCTCGAACCCGTGGATGATCCCGCGCCCGCCGCAGCCGCGACCGACCTCGGGCCCGCCCAATTCCATCGCGAACACGCCGTCGCGCTGGAAACACACGTCCTCGATCCCGATCTCCTCGCCCGCCAGCTTCTTCTTGGAACTGGTTTCGATGATCGTCGGAGTCGATTTGCCGCCGAACAGCAACGACGTGGTATCGCTCTTCGGGTCGCAGCCGATCAGCAATACGCGCTTGCCTTGCTGCGCCATCATGTAGCTCAAATTCGCCAGCGCGAAGGATTTGCCGCTGCCGCCCTTGCCGTAGATCGCGATGATCTGCGTTTCCTTGGTCACCGGGCCGGTGTGGACGGGATCTGGCTCGTGATGCGCTTCATCGCGGAGCGAGCCGGGGTCTAGCATGGTCATACGTGACTCCAGTCGAGCACCATTTTCAGGCAGGTCGGGTCGCCGAATGCGGCGGGGTAAGCATCAGCCGCGTCGGATGCGGGGCGGACATGGCTGATCAACCCGTCGAGTCGCAGCGCGCCCGATGCGACCAGCGCATTGGTCGCGGCCACATCGGCGGGGGTGAATTCGGCCGAAATGCGCATCCGCGCTTCGCGCATGAAGGCGGGCGGGAAGGCGAAGCTCAGCCGGTCGTAGAAACCCGCCAGCACGATCTCGCCGCCCTTGCGGAGCCGCGGCACCAGCGTGTCCAAACTATCGGACGCCCCGCTCCCATCGCAGATCGTCGCATAATCGCGGCGCTCGTCGCTGGCCGGGTCGATCACCGCATAGCCGGTGCCATCGCGGCGATCGGCATTGGTTTCCCACACGGTCGGGGCAGGCGCGCCCAGTGCGACCACGATCCGCGCGATCAGCCGACCGACGATCCCGTGCCCGATCACCAGATCGGGCGCCTTGCCGCCGACGACGGCATGATAGGCGGTGGCAGCAAGCGCGGTCAGGATGCCGTCGCGGCCAAGCGATTCGGCCACCGGCAGCGCCCGCGCCGACGGCATGATCACGCGCTGCGCCGTGCCCCCGAACAGGCCGCGCGCGCCTTCGTAGCAATTGGCACCCGGAACGAAGACCCATTCGCCGATCCGTCCGCGCACTTCGGCACCGGCATCGACGACCCGGCCAACCGATTCGTACCCCGGTACCAGCGGATAACCCATACCCGGGAAGGCCGGCATCTTGCCCGACCATAGCAGTTTCTCGGTACCGGAGCTGATGCCGCTATAGGCGATGTCGATCAGAACATCGGCCTGGCCAAGCGTGGTCAGGGAAAGTGCACGAAGCGCCAAACGCTCCGGAGCCTCCAACACTACCGCCAGTGTTTCCACCGAGCATCCCCCGATCGAGCGGACCAGATCATCCGGTCTTCTTCGAGTGTCAGTTTATCTGGACACTTTACATTGTCAACTGATCTTGACGCATTTCGATTTTATCGCGTTGCCGTAATGATCCGCACGGTGAGCGGGAGAGCCGTCGAAACAAGACGCGAAGACGTGAACCCCGCAGCGCGCAGCATCGCGCGGATTTCGGTAGCGGTGCGCGGTCGCCCGGAGCCCATCGCCCACAGATACAGACCGAAATAGGCATCGCCCGACCGCTCCGCCCCGCGCGTGCCCGCCATCGGTTCGGCGATCAGCAGCGTCCCACCCGGCGGCAGCGCGGCGTGGATCGCGCGCAGCAAGGCAAGCGCTGGCGCATCGTCATGGTCGTGCAGCACACGCACCAGCGTGATCAGATCATGCCCCGTCGGCAGCGGATCATCGAAGAAGCTGCCGCCGAAGATGTCGACTCGGTCGCCCAGCCCCTCCGCGACCAGCGCCGCCTTGGCGCGCGCGCCGACCGCGGGAAGATCGAACATCGACAGCGCAAGCCCCGGCACGCGCGCCGCCACCGCGCGGATGAAGCGCGCCTCGCCCCCGCCCACATCGAGCATCCGGCGATGCTGCGCAAAGCCGTAGCTGTCGAGAATATGCTGCGCCACCAGCGGCTGCGACGCCGCCATCAGGCGCGAATAGGCCGCGACATCCTCGCCATCCCCCTCGCCCGATCGTTCGGCATAGGTCCAATAGTGCGCGAGTTGCCCGCCACCCCCGCCGCGCCGGAGTAAGCCGACCGGATCGGCCAGATCGGCGTAGAGCAGGCGGTGATGCGCCACCATCTCGACGATGCCCTGATTGCCGCGCAGCGCCGCGCCATCCGCCCCCAAGGCCCAGCGCGACGCGTCGAGTCGTTCGGTCAGCTTGAGCGCCGCCGCCGCGCGCAACAAACGCTCGGTGCCCTCGACCGGTACGTCGAGTCGCGCGGCGATCTCCGCCACCGACAACGGACCCGCCGCGAGCAATTCCAGCAGCCCCAGTTCGACGCAGGCGGCGATCGTCTGCGAATAGGTGAACCCCGCGACCAAGTCGAACATCGTTCGTGCCTTGGCTCGCACGATTCCGCGTGTCGGGCCGAAGCGTATGGCGAAGCGTTGAAAGCCCGGATCGGCAAGCGTTCGATTGCGCCAGGCGATCCAGCGTTCCCGCCAATTTCTGTTGTCTTTGTTTATAGGCAGCTTCATATGTCCAATTAATTGGACGCATGTCGGATAAGCGTCAATCGCGGTTAGGATTCGGATGCAGCGCGACACGGCCATTGTCATCGGCGCAGGGGTTGGCGGTCTGACCAGCGCCGCGCTGCTCGCCGCGCGCGGGTTCGATGTGACGGTGGTCGAGACGGCACCGGCGCCCGGCGGCAAGATGCGCCACGTCGCGGCGGGCACCGCGCTGATCGACGGCGGGCCGACCGTCTTCACGATGCGCGACGTGTTCGACGGCATCTTCGAAGCCTGCGGGGCGTCGCTCGACGATTATGTCACGCTGCGCCCGACCGAGCGGCTCGCGCGCCATGCCTGGGGCGATGCGCGGCTCGATCTGTTCGCCGATCGCGACGAAAGCGCCGATGCGATCGGGGCCTTTGCCGGGCCGCAAGAAGCACGCGGCTATCGCGCCTTTTGCGCGGAGGCGCAGCAAGTCTTCACCGGGCTCGACCGGCCCTTCATGCGCGGCCAGCGGACGACCCCGATCGGCCTAGCCTGGAAGATGGGCCTCGCCAATCCGCGCGATCTGATCACCAAGCGCCCGTTCGAAACGCTGTGGAAGGCGCTCGGCGATCATTTCCGCGATCCGCGCCTGCGCCAGCTGTTCGGGCGCTACGCCACCTATTGCGGTTCCTCGCCGTTCAAATGCCCCGCCACGCTGATGCTGATCGCGCATGTCGAGGCGAGCGGCGTGTGGCTGCTCGACGGGGGGATGCACGCGCTCGCCCGCGCGCTCGAAGCGCTGGCGGTGCGCGGCGGCGCACGCTTCCGCTATGGCGAGGCCGTCCGCGATATTGTGGTCGAACAGGGCCGTGCCGCTGGCGTCGTACTGGCGAGCGGCGAGCGACTGGAGGCGGGGTCGATCGTCTGCAATGCCGATCCCGCCGCGATCGCCGATGGCCGCTTCGGTGCAGCCGTCGCCTCCGCCGTTCCGCCAACCGAGCGCGCGGCACGATCGCTCGCTGCGATGGTCTGGACGGCGCAGGCGAAAACCAGCGGCTTCCCGTTGCTGCATCACAATGTCATCTTCTCGGACGATTATGCGGCAGAGTTCGAACAACTCGCAGCCAATCGCCTGCCCGATCCGCCGACCGTCTACGTCTGCGCGCAAGACCGCGATGGCGCCGGAAACGGGCCCACTGGTCCTGAGCGGTTGCAGATACTCGTCAACGCCCCGCCGACCGGCGACGGCCCCGGATTTACCCAAGCGGAGATCGACCAATGCCAAGTCCGGATGCTGGAGAGTTTGGCGCGGGCCGGGCTCTCGGTGGACCTCTCGCCGGGGGCAACGACGCTTACGACGCCGATGGGGTTCGAAGCGCTGTTCCCTTCGACGGGTGGAGCCCTTTATGGACGGGCCTCGCACGGATGGGCGGCGTCCTTCCGCCGGCCCGGCGCCCGGACACGGATCCCTGGTCTTTATTGCGCGGGCGGGAGCACGCACCCGGGCGCCGGCGTCCCGATGGCGGCGCTCAGCGGCGGCCTAGCCGTCGATATTCTGCTCAAGGACCTCGGTTCGACGTCCAGGTCGACGCGAACGGCTATGCCTGGTGGTATATCGACGCCTTCAGCGACAGCGCGGGACCCGATGGCGGGCGCTACGGGCTCACGATCATCGCCTTTATCGGCAGCGTCTTCTCGCCCTATTACAAGCTGAGTGGGCGCCACAGCCCGGAGAATCACTGCGCGATCAACGTGTCGATGACCGGCCCACGCGGCAAGGCGTGGGCGATGACCGAGCGGCCCAGCGGCAGCGTGTCGCGCGACGCCGATCATCTCGCGATCGGCCCGAGTTCGCTGCATTGGGACGGTGACGTCCTGGTAATCGATATCACCGAGACCTCCGCTCCACTCCCTTATCCGGTGCGCGGGCAAGTGCGGGTTTATCCCGAGCTGATCAATACCACCGGCTTTCATCTCGATCCCGCGGGCAAGCATCGCTGGCATCCCGTGGCCCCACGCGCGCGCGTCGAAGTGGAGATGACCCACCCGGGCGTAAACTGGACGGGGGGCGGCTATTTCGATTCGAATTTCGGCGAGGAACCGCTCGAGGCCGGGTTCGACGATTGGCACTGG
>JAIXZV010000359.1 GCA_027489365.1 Sphingomonadales bacterium | reverse complement strand
GTGCGCAATCCCGATGGCGCTCAGGACAGACCGAGATAGGCACTGGCCGACAGCACCGCCGCGGCGAGCGCGACCGGCTGTCCCGCCGCCGTCGTGATCGTCACGGTCAGCCGCCCGCTCGCGTCGAAGCTGATGCTGGTCGTCGCGCCGCTATGGTCGAGGTAATAGGGCCAAAGGCCGCCCTGCACATGCGCGAGAATCGCGATCTGGCGTTCGGGGGTATAAAGTGCCTGCGACGTGTAGCTGATCTCCAGCGCATCGACGATGATCAGCGATGCGGTCATGCGCGCCAGCGTGCCGCCGGGGCCGAATGTCGTGTCCCAAGTGATCGACGAGGTCGGATCCCATGGTGCCCGCCCGGGGTTGCTATAGGCATTGGCGAGCGCCGACGAGAGATACCAGTCAGAGGGCGTTGGCGCAAAGTTGAGCAGGTTTGCGAACGACACGGTCATGTCGAGCGACTCGGCCGCCAGCAGGCTGGTGATGCCGTCGGCGGGTGGGCTCGATGCCCATAATCCCCAGAAGCCGCTTGTCGGCGGCGCGGGATTGTTAAACGAAAACCCCGTCTTCGGTGCTGCTGCGAGCAAGCTCTGCATCGTCGCATAATTGATCGACCAGGTCGGCGGTTTGCTGCCCCAGTCGGCCAACTTGCGCTTGGCGACGTTGATCGGGTCGAGCTGTCCGCGACCCGGCAGGAGCGCGGTGATCACGTCGCTATACGCCGAGAAAAATGCAGAACCGGATGGCGCGAAGATCGGCGCGGCCGTGGGGATCGTGTTGAAGGGTGCCCAGAGGGTCTGGTCGCTGCCGATCAGTGTCGCTGGCTGGTACGTCTGACCGGTCGTACGTGACAGGCCGAAGGCCGGGAACGCCCGGTTGAGCAGCAGGGTCTGAAGCTCGTCGAAAGTTGCCATGGCCGATCTCCGTCGCGCGGCAGCCGATGAAGCTGCCGGGAAGGGGCGCGACCGGTCGGACTGCCGCCCGGTCGCGCCTTGGGTCATTGTGTCCTCGGGCCGGGCAGCCCAGCCCGAGTGTCCGCAAAATTGCGGTTTAGCTGTAGAAAGTTTCGGTGATGAACTTCGCCGCTTCGACCTCGCCGCCGAGATAGGATTGCACCGGCTCGACGATCGCGCCGATAATCACCGGAACACCGGCTTGGCTGTTGATCGCGATCGTCATGTTGCCGCTGCTGTTGAAGCTGGCGGAGGTTGACGACCCGCCCGATCCGCCGCTGCTGTAGAATGGCCACAGTCCCGAGCTGGAATTACTGCGGATCTCGGTCTGCTCGCTTTCGCTATAGGTTGCGACCGAGGTCACCGTGATCTCCATATTGTTGGCGAGCAGCAACGAGGTGGTAAAGCGCTGCATGTTGCCGTTGGTGCCGAAAGTGTTTTCCCAATTGATCGTCGAATTGGGATCCCAAGGCGCGCTGTTGGGGTTGTGATAGGCAAGGCCCAGCGCCGATGACGAGAACCAGATGCCGGGGCTGGCGGTGAAGGCCAGCACATTGGCCATCTTCACGTCGAGCGACACGCCGCTGGTCGCGAATTTCTGGCTGAGTGTCGACGATGAGCTGCTGCCGCCCCACAGGCCGAAAAAGCCGCCCGTCGAACCATGCGTCCAGGTCTTGGAGACATCGGTCTGCCAATTGCCCTGCGAAACTTGGAAGTTACGCGACGGCGCCGCGAGCAGCAGCTGGAGCATGGTGGCGTAATCCGAGGAGAAGGTGATCGGCTCATTGCCGGCCGGTTGGTAGGGCATCGCGTTGTTCTGCGCGACGAAGACCGGGTCGAGGTTATCGCGATTGAGCGCGATCGCCCCCTGACGCGCCTTCGCCTTGCAGGGCTCACAACCATAGGACCACAGCTGAAAATCCTGCCCGCTCGGGCCGACCTGCGATTTGCTGCGCGCGGTGGCCCAGGCGCTGTAGCAGTCGGTTCCGACGGTCGTGGGGAAAAGCTCGTTGGCGGGCTGCAACGCGGAAAGCACGCCCTGATAGTCGGCCGAGAACTTGTTGCCGCCCGCGCCGAGCGCGGTGTTCATGTTGAGCGTCGCGGGTGGAATGATGTCGAGATAATTCCACAGCCGACCATCGGCGCCGACCCCGCCGACGAGCGGCGGCGATGGCTGGACGATCTGGAACGGCGTCGTCGTCTGATAGCCGAGTCCGGTCGACAGCGCGTTGTAGAACCCGTTCTGAAGTTCGTCGAAATTAACTGGATTTGCCATGATACCTCTCCTGCTTCTAAGTGAAACCCAAATTATTTATAAGATATAGATCGGGCATTCGGCTTAAGGCATAGCATAATGCTCCACGCTACATGGCCAATGCCAAATATACGCGTGGAATAAGACCGTAATTCTTCGTCTATGACGTGAATTACTCCGTAATTGACTAGCAATTTGTTTGTATAGCGGACGCAGAGGTATTTTTAACGCGATTTGGCGTCAACGACCATTAGGTCCAAAATAGCGAGGTATAGGTAATCAAATAGACCTAAATTTCGTCCCGCGTCGGGTGATC
>JAIXZV010000191.1 GCA_027489365.1 Sphingomonadales bacterium | reverse complement strand
TCGATCGCGATCACCGAGGTGGCGAGGCCGCTATGGGTGTATTTCAACCCCATCAGATCGAGCATCCCCTGCACCGACCCATCCTCCCCCGGCGTGCCGTGGAGCGCGTTGAACACGATGTCGGGGTTTGCCTCGGCAAGCTTCGCCGCGACGTCATGCCCCATGTCGATCCGCGTGACGCGGTGCCCCAGGCTCTCGCACGCCTCGGCAACGCCAGCGCCCGAGGACAGCGAAACCTCCCGCTCGGCCGACCAGCCGCCCATCAGGACTGCGACGTGGAGCGTCACTGCATTCCTCCCCGGCACGGGGAGGGGGACCATTTTGCCTCTTCCGGCAAAATGGTGGAGGGGGTGGGCAACGGGCGGAGCGCTCGCGGAGCGCCCCCTCCACCATTCGCGTGAAGAACGCGAATGGTCCCCCTCCCCGTTCCGGGGAGGATTTGAAGACCTGAACTCACTTCACCACCCCCACCCGCTGAATTTCCCACTCCAGCGTCACGCCAGACTGCGCCAGCACGCGCGCGCGGACTTCTTCGCCGAGCGCTTCGATCTCCGCGCTCGTCGCATTGCCGAGGTTCAGCAGAAAATTGCAATGCTTCTCACTGACTTGCGCGTCACCAATGCGCAAGCCGCGGCACCCGGCGGCGTCGATCAGCGCCCATGCCTTGTGCCCGTCCGGGTTCTTGAAGGTCGAGCCACCGGTCTTCGAGCGCAACGGCTGCGATTCCTCGCGCGCGGCGGCGATGCGGTCCATTTCGGCCTGGATCGCTACGGGATCACCTGGCGAACCCCGGAACGTCGCACCAACGACGACGCAGCCTTCGGGCAAGGTCGAATGGCGATAGGTGTAGCCCAGCGCCTCGACTGCCAACGTCTGCCGCTCGCCCGAGCTCAGGACCACGTCGCACTCGACCAGAATGTCCTTGGTCTCGCGCCCGTAAGCCCCACCATTCATCCGCACGAACCCGCCGACCGTGCCCGGGATCGACCGCAGGAATTCGACGCCAGCGATCCCGGCATCGCGCGCGGTCGAGGACACGAGAATGCCGCTCGCCCCGCCGCCGCAGCGCAAGGTGGTTGCATCGATCGCCTCGACCTTGGCGAACGGCTTGCCCAGTCGGATCACCACGCCGGGGACGCCACCGTCGCGCACAATCATGTTCGAGCCGAGGCCGAGTGCCATTACCGGCGTTGCGGGGTCGAGATCGGCGAGGAAAGCGCTGAGGTCGGCGACATCCTTGGGTTCGAACAGCCACTCAGCACTGCCGCCGGATTTGAACCAAACGAGCGGGGCGAGCGGGGCGGATTGGGTCAGGCAGCCTTGGGTCACGGGAAGACATCCGTTCGTTTCGAGCGAAGTCGAGAAACCATGCGCCGTGCCAGGTTTCTCGACTTCGCTCGAAACGAACGGTTGGGAGGTTGCGCCACGGCTCATCGCGCCGCCTCGATACCCGCCGCCAACCCGGCCGCCCATTTGGTAATATCCCCTGCCCCCAGGCACACCACCATATCCCCCGGCTGCACGACACCCGCCAGCGCCGTTGCCAGCGCGCCCGCATCCGCAATCGTCGCCGCCGAGCGATGCCCGCGCCGCTTCAGGCCCTCGACCAAAGCCGCCGCATCGACACCCTCGACCGGTGCCTCGCCCGCGGCATAGACCGGCGCCACGAACACCATATCGGCATCGTTGAACGCACCCTGGAATTCTTCCATCAAATCGCCGAGCCGCGAGTAGCGATGCGGCTGCACCACCGCGATCACGCGATTTTCGACGCCCTCGCGCGCGGCCGACAGCACGGCGCGAATTTCGACCGGATGATGCCCGTAATCGTCGATGATCGTGACGCCACCCGTCTCGCCCACCTTGGTGAAACGCCGCTTCACGCCGCCGAATTTCGCAAAGCCCTGCTGGATCGTCGCATCGTCGATGCCGAGCTCAAGCGCCACGCCGATCGCCGCCAGCGCATTCTGCACGTTGTGCCGCCCCGGCATCGGCATTTCAATCCCCTCGATCGAGCGGCTCGTCCCGTCGCGGTGGCGGACGATCACTTCGAAGCGGTTGCCGCCGGGGATCGGCGTCACGTTGACGCCGCGCACGTCGGACTGCGCCGAGAAGCCGTACGTCACCACCCGCCGGTCGCGCACGCGCGGGATGATGTTCTGCACCTCGGGATGATCGAGGCACAGCAATGCCGCGCCGTAGAAGGGCACATTCTCGACGAACTCGACAAAAGCGTCCTTCACCGCATCGAACGAGCCGTAATGATCGAGATGCTCGGGATCGATATTGGTGACGACCGCGATCGTCCCGTCCAATCGCAAGAAGCTGCCGTCGCTCTCATCGGCCTCGACCACCATCCAGTCGCTCGCGCCCAGGCGCGCGTTCGATCCGTAGCTGTTGATGATCCCGCCATTGATTACGGTCGGATCGATCCCGCCCGCGTCGAGCAGCGCCGCAACCATCGAGGTGGTCGTCGTCTTGCCATGCGTCCCCGCGACCGCGACGGTCGATTTCAACCGCATCAGCTCGGCGAGCATTTCCGCGCGCCGCACCACCGGGATGCGCCGTTCGAGCGCCGCTTCCACCTCCGGGTTGCCGCGCTTGATCGCCGTCGAGGTGACGATCACCGCCGCATCGCCGAGATTGTCGGCATGATGCCCGATCAGGACCTTGATCCCCTTCGCGCGCAGCCCCTCGACGACATAGCCCTCGGCCACGTCCGACCCCTGCACCGCATAGCCGAGGTTCTTCATCACCTCGGCAATGCCGGACATGCCGATCCCGCCGATGCCGACGAAATGGATCGTGCCAATGTCGGTTGCGACGCCCTTCATGCGAATGCTTCCTTGATCGGTTGCGGCTTGCCGATCGGCATGTCGCCGCGGGTATCGCCCAGACTCTCGACCAGGTCGGCGAGATCGCGCACCGCATCGGGCCGCCCGCACGCCCACGCGCGGCCCGCCGCATTCTGCAGCGCTTCGGGATCGAGCCCCAGCCGCTGCATCTGCTTGGCGAGTTCGACCGGCGTAAAGCTGCGCTGGTCGATCGTCCGCGCGCCGCCAGCCGAAGTCATTTCCTTGGCATTGGCCGTCTGGTGATCGTCGGTGGCGCTTGGCAGCGGCACGAGGATCGCAGGCCGTCCGGCACAAGTCAGTTCCGCCAGCGTCGATGCCCCCGCCCGCGCGATCACCAGATGCGCCCAGGCCAGTTGCTCGGGCATGTCGGGCAAATAGGTCGCCAACTCCGCCGCGATATCCAGTTCCTTATATTTCGCGCGGCACGCCTCGATATCCTCGATCCGCGCCTGATGCGTCACTTGCAACCGCCGCCGGAATGCGACCGGCAGCAGGGAGAGGCCATCGGGCACGACCTGGCTAAGCACGCTCGCGCCCTGGCTGCCGCCGGTGACGAGCACGCGGAAAATGCCGTCTTCCTCCAGCAGCGGGTACGGCTTGCTGCGCAGCGCCAGCACCGCATCGCGCACCGGATTGCCGACGAGATGCGTCTTGTCGCGATGCTTGGGCGACAGGCGCTGGACGTTGGCATAGGAGGTCGCGATCGCATCGACCTTGCCCGCGACCAGCCGGTTGACGCGGCCGAGCACGGCATTCTGTTCATGCACCGCCGTCGGGATGTCCTGATTGAACGCGCCGAGCAACGCCGGCAGCGCGGGGTATCCGCCGAAGCCGATCACCGCATCGGGGCGGAAGCTCTTGTACAGCTCGATCGCCATTGCGCGGCCCTTGAGCATCGCCGACGCCGCCTTGGCATAGCCGATCGGCCCGCCGCCCAACCGCCCGGCGGGCAGGATGTGCGTCTGGATGCCCTCAAACAGGCCGGGGAAGCGCACGCCACGCTCGTCGCTGATCAGCGCGACATAATGCCCGCGCTTGGTCAATTCGGCCGCAAGGGCCGCCGCCGGAACCATGTGCCCGCCGGTCCCGCCCGCCGCCAATACGAAATGTTTCGCCGTCATATGCCGCTCCGCGCGCTCGAATGCGCAATGTATTTGGAGCGCGTAACGAACGGATTGCGCCGCGTGAAGGCCAGCAGCAAGCCCATCCCGATCGACAGCGCGATCAGCGACGATCCGCCATAGCTGATGAACGGCAGCGTCATGCCCTTGGACGGCGCGAGGCCGGTGTTGACCGCCATCGAGATCAACGCCTGCACGCCGAATTGCGTGGCAAGGCCCGCGGCGGCAAACAGCCGGAATTCATCCTGCTCGTCGAGCAATTTGACGAACACCCGCACCACGATCGCCAGGAACAGCATTGCGATGATGACGCAGGCGATCAGCCCGAATTCCTCGCCGATTACCGAGAAGATATAATCGGTATGCCCCTCGGGTAGCCGAAATTTCATCGAACCGCCGCCCGGCCCGGTCCCGCGCCAACCGCCCGCCGTGATCGTGTCGTGCGCGGCATTGGTCTGGAAATGGTCGGCGGCACCAATCCCCTCAGCCTCGGGGAACAGGAAGGCGTTGATGCGCGCGCGCGCCGTGCCGTAGAACATGTACGCCGCGACGAGCCCGACCGGCACCGCCGCGATCAAGCCGCCCATCACCTTTGGCGACGTACCCGAAATCATCAGCAGCGCCATCCACACCGCGCAGAACACCACCGTCTGCCCGAAATCGGGCTGCAGCATCAGCAGCGTCGCGACCAGCGCCGTCATCCCGCCCGTGATGATCACCACTGGCAGAGCCTCATCCTGCGCACGCATCGACAGCAACCACGCCACCGTCACGATGAAGAAGGGTTTGAGGAACTCCGAGGGCTGCAAAAGCGAGATGCCCAGGTTGATCCAGCGCGTCGCGCCGTTCTTCTCCACCCCGATCACCGGCACCAGCATCAGCAGGACCAGGCAGACAGCGGTCCCGAGCAGCGCCAGCCGCCGCGCGAGCGGCACCGGCAGCATCGACACGACCAGCAACACTGGCAGCGACACGCCGATCCAGATCAACTGCCACCAAAGGTAAAAGAGCGGCGGCACGATATGGTTGGCACCAGAATAGCGTGTCGCAGCAGCGGGCGACGCCGCGCCCACCGCGACCAGCCCGACCGCGATCAGCAGCAGCGTCAGCAGCAGCAGCATCCGGTCGATATCCCAGAACCACATGCCGAGCGCCGAACGGTCACCGCGCCCGCCGCGACCCTTCATGCTCTTCCACAATTTCGGCGCGGGGGCGTTCATGCGAGCGCCTCGACCAGCGCGCGGAATTGGTCGCCACGATCCTCGAAATCACGGAATTGGTCGAACGATGCGCACGCTGGCGAGAGCAGGACCGTGTCTCCGGCCTGCGCATTCGCGGCGGCGGCAGCGACCGCAGTTGCGAGATCGCCGCTTTGCTCGACCGGGACCTTGCCGTGCAGGATTTCCGCAAACTTCGCGCCCGACGCACCGATCGTATAGGCGCGCACGACCCGGCCAAAGCTCGGCGCGCAGGCATCGAGATCGTCGGTCTTGGCTTTCCCGCCCAGAATCCAGTGAATCCGGTCGAACGCCGCCAGCGCGGGCGCGGTCGATTCAGGGTTGGTCGCCTTGCTGTCGTTGACGAACGCGACGCCATGCTTGGTGGCAATCCGCTCCATCCGATGCGGCAGGCCGGTGAAGCTCAACAGCCCGGCATCGATCGCTGCATTCGGGACGCCAAGTGCCTCGCAGGCATTGATCGCCGCAAGCGCGTTCTGCAAATTGTGCGGCCCCGCCAGGCTCGGCGACAGCGGCTGCACCATGCACACGCCCGGCGCGATCTTGGTCAGGTCCTCGCCCCGCGCCGACAGGCTCCGCGCGATCTGCGCCGAGGCGGCATCGCCGATCCCGATGATCGCCGCATGTCCCTTCGACTGCATCGCAAACAGCCGCGCCTTGGACGCTGCGTACGCCTCGAACCCGTCATAGCGGTCGAGATGGTCGGGCGTGATGTTGAGCAACACCGCGACATCGCAATCGAGGCTCTGCGTCAGGTCGATCTGATAGCTCGACAGTTCGAGCACGTACACGCCGCCCTCGAGGAGCGGCTCCTGCTCGAGGATCGGCAGCCCGATGTTCCCGCCGAGCCGCGACGGCATCCCGGCGGTCTGCAGGATATGGTGGATCAGCGAGACGGTGGTCGATTTGCCGTTGGTGCCCGTCACGCCGACGACCTTGTGCGGCGGCAGCGCGGCGCGGGCCTGAGCGAAGAGTTCGATGTCGCCGATGATCGGTGTCTGTTGCTCGCGCGCCACCGTTGCCAGCGGCAGCCGATTTAGCGGCACCCCGGGCGACAGCACGAGCGCGTCGACTTCGAATTCCTGCCAGTCGGTGAAGTCGTCCATGAAGAGGTTCGCGTGGCGCGAAATTGCGCGGACCTTCGCCGCGTCCGCATCCCACGCCAGCACCTCCGCCCCGCCCGCCAGCAGCGCGCGCACCGTCGCCGCACCCGAGCGCGCCAACCCGAGCACAGCAAAGCGCTTGCCCGCCCAGGTCGGCGAAACGATCACCGCAGCTTCAACGTCGACAAACCAGCGAGCGCCAGCACGAACGCAATGATCCAGAAACGGATCACGACGGTCGGCTCGCTCCAGCCAAGCTGTTCGAAATGGTGGTGGATCGGCGCCATCTTGAACACGCGCTTGCCGGTGCGCTTGTAGAAGAACACCTGGATAATGACGCTCATCGCCTCGACCACGAACAGCCCGCCGATGATGCCGAGCACGATTTCATGATGGGCGACGACCGAAATCGTGCCGAGCGCGCCGCCAAGCGCAAGGCTCCCGGTATCGCCCATGAACACGGCGGCAGGCGGCGCGTTGAACCACAAAAAGGCCAGCCCCGCCCCGACGATCGCGCCGCAGAAGATCGCCAGATCGCCCGCATGCGGCACGTGCGGAATGCCGAGGTACGTCGCATAATCGGCGCGCCCGACAAGATAGACGATCAGCATGAACGCGACGCTCGCGATGATCACCGGCATCGTCGCCAGGCCATCGAGCCCGTCGGTCAAATTCACCGCATTGCCGAACGCCACGATCGTGAAGGCCGCAAACACGATGTAAAAATAGCCCAGATCGATCACCGATCCGGTGTAGAACGGCAGATACAAATGCGTGCCGTTCTGCTGCACGATCAGCGTCGCCGCGATCCCGGCGATCACGAACTCGCCGATCAAGCGCAACCGGCTCGACACGCCCGCCGTGCTCGCTTTGCGCACCTTGTCGAAATCGTCGAGGAACCCGATCGCACCGAACCCCAGCGTCACGAAGGTGCAGGCCCACACGTACGGGCTCGACAGATCCATCCACAACAGGATCGAAAAGACCATCGAGGTGAGGATCATCAGCCCGCCCATCGTCGGCGTGCCGCGCTTGGCGAGGTGCGATTGCGGGCCGTCGGCGCGGATAGGCTGGCCCTTGCCCTGCCGCACGCGCAGCCACCCGATGAAGCGCGGACCGATCAACAGCCCCAGGAACAGCGACGTCGCGACCGCCGCCCCGGTGCGGAAGCTCTGATACCGGATCAGGTTCAACAGCCCGGGGAAACCGAGATATTCGGCGAGAAGAAATAGCATTACAGTGTTCCGCTTCGCAAAGCCGCGACGACCGCCGCCAGCCCTACGCCGTTCGATCCCTTGATCAGCACCGCGTCGCCCGGCGCCAGCATGGCGGACAAAGCGGCGCGCGCCGCAGCGGCGTCGGGCACATGGACGAAATCGCCCTGCCCCTCAAGCGCGTTGGCAAGCGGCGCGATCCGTTCACCGACCAAAATACCCGCCTTGACGCCTGCGGCCGCGATCGGCTCGGCCAGCGCGGCGTGATAGGCATCGCTGTCCACGCCAAGCTCGCGCATTTCGCCCAGCACGACGATTTTCCGCGTGGCCTGCTCCGCACCCAGCACCGCGAGCGTCGCGCGCATCGACGAGGGATTGGCGTTGTAGCTTTCGTCGATCACCAGTGCCTCGCCCGTGCCGACCGGGACCGGGAAGCGCGCGCCGCGCCCAGGCAAGCCGCCGAGATCTGCGAGCGCAAGGCCCGCCAGCGCCAGATCGCCGCCCACCGCATCGACGGCGGCCAGAAGGGCAAGGCAGTTCGACACCCAATGCAGCCCCGGCTGGCTGATCGTGAAGCTCAACTCCCGCGCGCCGATCGCCGCCGTCACGAACGTGCCACCGCTTGCGGTGCGCATCGTCTCGATCGCGCGGACGTCGGCGCCTTTCTCCAAGCCGAAGGTTACCGTGCGCGCGGCATACGGCGCCGCAGCCGCCAGCAAGCGGTCGCGGTGGATGTTGTCGTACGGCACGATCGCAACGCCGCCGGGCTCCAGCCCCTGGAAGATTTCCCCCTTCGCATCGGCGATCGCTTCTTCGCTGTCGAAGAATTCGCGGTGCGCCGAGGCGACGGTGGTGACGATCGCGACGTGCGGACGCACCAGCGTCGTCAGATGCGCCAGCTCACCGGCATGGTTCATCCCCATTTCGAACACGCCGAAGCGCGTGGCGGCGGGCATCCGCGCCAGGCTCAGCGGAACGCCGGTATGGTTGTTATAACTCTTGACCGAACGATGCGCTTCGCCGGGTACGCCACGGTCGAGCGCCGCGAACAGAGCTTCCTTGGTGCCGGTCTTGCCGACCGACCCGGTGACGCCGATGATCTTGGCCTCGGTCCGCGCCCGCGCCGCGCGCGCGAGGTTTTCCAGAGCCGCCATCGTATCGGATACGAGCACCGATGGATGTGCGCACGGCTGCGATACCAGCGCCCCCGCCGCCCCGCGCTCAAACGCTTGGGTCAGAAAGCGATGCCCGTCAGTCGCCTCGCCGGTCAGCGCGATGAACAGGTCGCCAGTGGTCACTTCGCGCGAGTCGAAGGTGACGCCGGTGGCGCTGAACGGCGCGGCGGCGGTGCCACCCGTCGCAGCGGCGATCTCGGCGGAGGTCCAAAGCGGCTGGCTCACTGGGCCACGCCTCCACCGTTCGTTTCGAGCGTAGTCGAGAAACGGATGCCGGGCGCGTGGGTCGGTTTCTCGACTTCGCTCGAAACGAACGAGTTGAGACTCACGCTGCCATCTCCCGCGCCACGCTCACGTCATCGAACGGCAAGACCAGATCGCCGACGATCTGCCCCTGCTCATGCCCCTTGCCCGCGATCAGCACGATATCCTGCGGCCCGGCTTGCGCGATCGCCGCGCCGATCGCCTCGCGCCGCGAACCAATCTCAGTCGCCGACGGCGCGCCTTCCAGCACCATCGCGCGGATCACCGCCGGGTCTTCGGAACGGGGATTATCATCGGTGACGATCACGACGTCCGCCATCGCCGCCGCGACCGCGCCCATCTCGCGGCGCTTGCCCGTGTCGCGGTCGCCGCCCGCGCCGATCACCACGATCAGCCGCCCGCCCGCATGGGGCTTCAGCGCCGAGGTCGCCGCCTCCAGCGCATCGGGCGTGTGCGCATAATCGACATAGACCGGCGCGCCGCTCTGCGCGATCACCGCGCGTTCCAGCCGCCCGCGCACCGGCTGCAACCGCGCAAGATTGGCCAGCGTCGCCGCGACATCGCCACCGCCCGCAATCACCAGCCCAGCGGCGGTCAGCGCATTCGCCGCTTGATACGCGCCGATCAGGGGTAAATTGACCTTATAGGTCTTGCCCTCGGCTTCGATCACCAACCCCTGCCCCAGCAAGGTCGGTTCCCGCGACACCAGCTTCAGCGTCTCGCCCGTCGTGCCGACCGAGATCACGCGCAGCCCGCGCCCGCGCGCAACCTCGGCCACGCGCGCCGAGGCGGCATCGTCCGCCCACACCACCGCGACGCCGTCGTCGGCCAGCACTTCACTGAACAAGCGCAACTTGGCTTCGAGATACGCCTCCATCGTGCCGTGATAGTCGAGATGATCGCGGCTCAAATTGGTGAACGCCGCCGCCGACACCCGTAGCCCCTCGGTGCGGTATTGCGACAGGCCGTGGCTCGATGCCTCGAACGCGACATGGCTAACACCCTCACGCGCAAGCCCCGCGACGTTCGACAGGAAGGTGACGACATCGGGCGTGGTCAGCCCGGTCGAGACGCGATCGTCGCCCGTCGTCACGCCCAGCGTCCCGATCGACGCGGCGCTGAACCCGTTCATCCGCCACAATTGCCGGACCATCTCGACGGTCGAGGTCTTGCCGTTGGTGCCCGTCACCGCCACCGCGACGGACGGGAATGGCGCGAAATAGCGCGCGGCGAGTTGCGCAAATTTCTGCCGTGGCACGGCGTTGGCGATGTGCAGCGCGCCATCGACCACGACTTCCGGGCGTGCAACGACCGCGATCGCGCCACCCGCCACCGCCGCCGCGACGAAATCCTCGCCATTGACGACGGCACCCTGAAACGCGCCGAACACCACCCCCGGCGCGACCTTGCGGTGATCGATCGCGAAGCCGGTGACGGTGTCGGTCTCGTTCCCGCCGGTCAGCGCGCCGAGTTTCATGTGAGCCTCATTCTGCGTTCTTGCGGTCGCCCGCGCCGTGCCACACCAGCGGCATCAGTTCCGAGACGTCGATATCGCGCTTCGTATCGGGCGTAACGCCGAGCAGCGATCCGGTCCGTGCGATCACGCGGCTGACCACCGGCGCTGCGGTCCACGCCGCCGTGGTGAGACCGAACGACTCCGCATTCCCGACCGGCGAATTGAGCATCGCCACCACCACATAGCGCGGCGCATCCATCGGGAAGGCTGCGGCAAAGGTCGAAACATTGGCGTGCTTGTTATACCCGCCCGCGCCCGCAACCTCCGCCGTCCCGGTCTTGCCGCCAACGCGGTAGCCCGGTGCCTCACCCTTCTTACCCGTGCCGAGCAACACGATCATCCGCAGCAATTGCCGCATCCGCGCGCTCGTCGCTTCGGACAGCACGCGCCGCCCCGCCGGTACCGTGCCGGGGGCGACCTTCAGCATCGTCGTCGGCCGCCAGATCCCGCCGTTCACCAGCGTCGCATAGGCATTTGCGAGGTGCAGCGGCGTCACCGCGATGCCGTGGCCGTACGCGGTCGTCATCAGCGTCGTATTACCCCAATATTTCGGCCAGATCGGCCCGGCGCGCTCGCGCAGCTCGATCGACGGGCGCTCGCCAAAGCCCATCGCGGTGAACATCGCGGTCAGCTTGTCCTTGCCCATTTCCTCGGCAATCCGCGCAGTCGCGATGTTGGAGGAATAGATCAGCGTCTCGGGGATGTTCAGCCAGCGCTTCTGTTCGTCGCCGCGATCGTCATGGATCGTGAAGCGCCCGACCTTGAGCGGCACCGTCGCATCGAACCGCCGCGCCATCGAGGTGACCGTCCCGCTCTCGATCGCCGCCGCCGCCGTGATCGGCTTGAAGGTCGACCCAAGTTCATAGACCGACTGCGTTACATTGTTACGCAGCGCATCGATGCTCGTGCCGCTCAATTTGTTGGGGTTGTAGACCGGCAGCGACACCATCGCGATCACTTCGCCGGTGCGCACGTCGAGCACGATGCCGGTCGCGTCCTTGGCCTTGAACGACACCATCGCACGGCCGAGTTCGCTCTCCATCGCCGCCTGAACGCGCGAATCGATCGACAGCGCGATCGGTTGCCCCCGCCGCCGCGGATCGCTCAGCCGCTCGTCGAACGCACGTTCGATCCCGGCGCGGCCCATGATGTGCGGATCAGTCGCCGTCGGCCCGATATAGCCGAGCGCGTGCGCGGCGAGCGTCGACTGCGGATACAGCCGCTCGGGCTCGCGCGCGAAGACGATGCCGGGCTCGCCCAGCGCATGGACTTGGTTCACCAAGGCGGGCGACGCGTGCTTCTCCAGATAGGTGAACTTGCCCTTCATGTTCAGCCGGTCGAGATACCAGACTGAATCATGCGCCGGCATCAGCGTCGCAAGTTGCCCCGCCAGCACCTGCCGGTCGCCGAGCAATTCCGGCGGGCGGACACCGATCGTCCACGCTTCGATCGTGCGCGCGAGCGGCTGGCCGTTGCGGTCGAGAATGTCGCCGCGCACCACCGGATTGATCGTCAGCGTCGCCGCCCCCGCTGGCTCTCCCAGCAGGCCGAGCAAGGCGATCCGCCCGATCACTAGCAGGAACCCCGCCATGATCAGCAGCATCAGCATCATCAGCCGCACATGCGCGACCGCGACCAGCGCGTGGCGCTGATCGGTCGAGCGGCGTGCCGGGATCGGGCGGGCGACGAGCGTACTCACCGCCCACGTCCGGTTTCGGCGCGCGCACCGCTGCGCAAGTCGCCGATCACGCTATCGTCGAGCAAGGCGCGGTCGAGCAACGCCACCGCCGCACGCGGGCGCGCTTCGGTGCGCGGACGGGCTGCCGGTTGCGACGTCGGCTGGCTGACCGCTGCCATCGCGGCGCGCGGAGCGGGTGCCGTCTCGGGCGGCGCGGCTGTGGCAGGCTCGGCAACCGGGGCCTGGCTGGTCGTCGCATAGACCGGCGCGGCGGGCACGAACGCCGCCATCTGCGGACCCGAGCCAGCGGCGGTCGGCTCGATCGACGCCAACGCTGCTTCGTCCGCGACGAACTGGTCAGCGGCCGGTGCCACCATGCCGAGCGACTCGGCATTCCATTTGTCGAGCTGCGCCAGGCTCGCGCGCGTGTCGAATTCGGTTTCCAGCGCGCGAATGTCGCGCTTGGCGCGCGCGATCTCGGCCGCAGTACGGTCGAGCTTCTTGCGCTCGGCCGCCACCTGCAACGGCACCAGCAGGAACCCGAGCGCCACCGCGACACCCGCCAGAAACCACCCGAGGCTCTTCCACGCCAGACCCAGCATCACATCGCTCCCTCTGTCACAGATTTTTCCGGCCACGCGGCGGCACTGGTACGCGTTGCCGTACGAAGCGTGGCTGAACGGGCGCGCGGATTGCGCGCGATCTCATCGTCGTCGGCGCGTAACGCCCGCCCGACCAATTCGAAGCTCGGCGCGTGTTTCGCCGCCACTTCGGGTAAATGCCGCGATCCCGACGGCAGCGATCCACTGCGTTCGCGCAGGAACCGCTTGACCATCCGGTCCTCCAGGCTGTGGAACGTCACCACTGCCAGCCGACCGCCGGGCGCGAGCACGCGCTCGGCTGCGGCAAGGCCGTCGGCCAGTTCGCCCAGCTCGCGATTGATATGGATGCGGATCGCCTGGAAGGTCCGCGTCGCAGGGTCCTTCTTGTCGTGTGGCTTGTAGCCAAGCGCCTTGCGCACGATCCGCGCAAGCTCGCCGGTGCGTGTGATCGGCCGATTATAGACGATCGCCTGCGCAACGCGGCGCGCGCGCGGCTCCTCGCCATATTCCTTGATCACGAAGGCGATCTCGGCTTCGTCGGCTTCGTTGACGAAGTCGGCGGCGCTCATGCCCTCCTGGCTCATCCGCATGTCGAGCGGACCGTCGGACTGGAACGAAAACCCGCGCTCGGCCTGGTCGAGCTGCATCGACGACACGCCGATATCCATCGTCACGCCCTGCACCGGCACGGCGTCGCGCGCCGCGAGTTCGGCGTCCATCGCCGAGAAGGTCGCGGGCACCAGCGTCAGCGCACCGTCCGACGCCGCAACCACCGCCGCGCCCGCTACAATCGCATCCGGGTCACGATCGAACGCGAACACGCGCGCGCCCTGCGCCAGCATCGCTTGCGTATAGCCGCCCGCACCGAAGGTCGCGTCGACGTGCGTCTCGCCGGGGGCAATGGCGAGCGCGTCGAGCACTTCGGCAAGCAAGACCGGCACATGCGGCGCGTCGTTCACAGCCTCTGCGGGGGTCACAGGATTTGAAGGGATCACAGGGCGATCCCCTTCTGCTTGCAATGGAAACGGCAGGCAGCCTGCATCACCGGATCGACATCGGTCGCCGCGATCAGTGTCGCCGGGTCCCAGATCTCGATCCAGTCGAACGTGCCCCAGAAAAAGGCATGTTCGCCGATGCCGGCATAGTCGCGCGGGAAAGCCGGCATGATGAAACGGCCCGATCCGTCGAACGGGGCCTGTTCGCCGCTCGCGCCGCGGCGCTTGAAATTGTAATTGGGCTCGCCGTCCTCGCCCGTGTGCTGCGCCTCGCGCGCTTCGACCTTGGCCTTCAGGATCTTGACGTACGCCGGGTCGTAGGCGCGCAGGCAGCGCTGCTTGGGATGCACGCCGACGATGATCGTACCGCCATCCTTGCCGTCGGGACGCGGCGAGTTGGTCGCCAGCGCCTGCCGCAGCGAAACGGGAATCGCGACCCGGCCCTTGTCATCGACAAGGCCAAGACCGTCTCCCTGATATTCGCTGCGTTCGTCCACGCCCACCCCGCTCCGGCGGGCAAACCTCTCCCGTCCCGAGAATCGCGTCCGTTGCGATGCTCAGCGCACTGTCGCGCAGGCGAGATGAGTCTGCCCCTGTTGGAAGCAGAGTTAACACGCAGTTTACCGGGGATACAAGGGGAAAGCCGGGGAATGACGGGGAAGTACGGTTAATTCCTTAAATTCGCCGTCCATTTTTGTCGCGTCATATCAGCTTGTTCCTGCTGTGTTCGAAGAATGCGTCTCGCCATCCCGCGCTTCCCCGAAGGCGGTGGTGTGATCCGGCATGATTTCCCGTGATTTCCCCGCCGCACAGCGACGCTGCGCGATCACCGCTGCGGGTGCGCGGGGCGCGATTGCGGCTGGGCGGTGTTGCTGGCGATTTCGGCGCTCGGCGCGACGCCCAGCTCGGCGAGCGGCTCCTTGGTCGCGGTCGTCGCCGTCGCTGCACTGTTGCCCGAGACGATCGCTGAAACGACTTCGGGCCGAGCGCTCCCGATCGCGGCGACATCGCGGTCATGGTTGATCGTCGCGAAGATGGCGGCCGCCAGACCGATGAGCAGGACCACCGCAGCAAGGCCGATCATACCGACCTTCACGCGCTGGGTTGTCTGGCCTGCTTCCCTTTGCGGGTGCTGTGCGATCATTTTCATAGGCTGTGGCATAAATGTAACGCATTACGATGCGCTTGTCGATTCCAGCCTTTTGGACGTCAGGCCGATGCCAGCCACGGCGGCACCGCAAGTCCCTTCGCCTCGAGCCACGCGCGGTTGTAGAGCGTCGAGAGGTAGCGAAATCCGGTGTCGCACAGGATCGTCGCGACCCGGCTGCCCGGCCCAAGCTGCCGCGCCAGCGCCACCGCGCCTGCGACATTGATGCCGGAGGAAAGCCCCAGACACAGCCCCTCCTCCGACAGCAGCCGCGTTACCCACGTCATCCCCTCGGCATCGGAAATGCGAAACTGCGTGTCGATCGGCGCGCCCTCCAGATTGGCGGTGATCCGCCCCTGCCCGATCCCTTCGGCCACCGACGATCCTTCCGCCTTCAACTCGCCATGCGCATAATAATCGTACAGCGCCGCCCCATGCGGATCGCTGAGCGCGATGCAGACCGATTCGTCCTTCGCCTTAAGGCCCATACCGACCCCGGCGATCGTCCCGCCCGTCCCCGCCGCGCAGGTGAAACCATCGATCCGCCCGTCCATCTGCGCCCAGATTTCCTCGGCCGTGCCGGTGATGTGCGCCTTGCGATTGGCGATATTGTCGAACTGGTTGGCCCATACCGCATTGGGCGTTTCCTCGGCGATCCGGCGCGAGGTGTGCACGAAGTGGCCGGGGTTCGAATAGGGCGCGGCGGGCACCAGCACGAGTTCGGCCCCGAGCGCGCGCAGCGTGTCCATCTTCTCGCGGCTTTGCGTCTCGGGCATCACGATGATCGTCTTGTACCCCTTGGCATTGGCGACCAGCGCCAGGCCGATCCCGGTATTGCCCGCCGTCCCCTCGACGAATGTGCCGCCGGGCGCGATTGCCCCGCGCGCCTCGGCGTCCTCGACGATGCCCAGCGCGGCCCGGTCCTTCACCGAGGCACCGGGGTTGGCGAATTCGCATTTGCCGTAAATCTCGGCGCCAGCGGCTTCGCTAGGCCCTTTGAGGAGAACCAGCGGCGTGTTGCCGATCAGCGCGAGCGTGTTGGGGGTGGTGTGCATCGGCTTTAGCTAGGTCGCCGCTCGGCTCCGGGCAAGCAGGCTTCGCTTGGCGGCGATCAAGCGCTTGTGGTAGATCGGCTGGCGCAGGAGGTAGATATGGGTGTGCAACTCAACATCAAGGATGCCGAAACGATCCGGCTCGCCAAGGAATTGGCGGGATCGTCCGGCGAAACGATCACGGCGACGATCCGCACCGCCCTTGAGCGGGAGCAGCGCGCCCGCGCGGAGAAACTGGAGGACGCACTGCGCTTCGTGCGGGAGCTCAGTGCGGAATTCATGGCCAATCTGCCGCCGGAATGGGAAGGCAAGACCTCGAAGCAGATTATGGATTCGATCTACGACGACGATGGCCTGCCGCTATGATCATCGACACATCGGCAATCATGGCGCTATTTTTGAACGAACCGGAGGCCGTCGCCATTACGCAGGCTTTGGTGGCCGCACCGACCCGCCACATATCCGGGGGGAGCTGGATCGAACTCGCCGCGGTCGTGACGCGGCATCCCGATTGCGAAAAGCTGTTGCCCAGAATCGATGCGTTCATCGCGAAATTCGCCATCGTGATCGAGGCGGTCAGCGTCGATCAGGCGATGATCGGCCACGCGGCGTATCGCCGTTATGGGCGCGGATCGGGCGATTCGGCGCAATTGAATCTGGGTGACTGCTTTTCCTATGCTTTGGCCAAGGCAACGCGCCAGCCCTTGCTCTTCAAGGGCGACGATTTCACGCACACCGACGTCGTTGCGGCACTTTAGCCTGACTGGCCCCTTCTGCCATCCTGAAACCGTGCCGAAGGCCGCTGCGGAATATGACCATGATATTTCCGAATTGTTGCGACGCAAAAATGATCGCCCTTAGGGGAAGCTACGACCTTGACGCGGAATGCCGCGTGCGCGAAGAAAAATCGCATGAGCATCCGTAACCTCCTCCCCGCCGCCGCCGTTGCGCTGTTCGCGCTCTCGGCCTGTGAAAACAAGCCGCAAGAAGTGACCAACATCGCGCCCGATCCGATGGCGTCGGTTCTGGCGAACAAGGCCCCGGTCGAACTGCCCCCGGCGATCAAGGCCGACGTCAGTATGCGGTGCAAGGACAACAGCCTCGCCTTCGTCACCTTCTTCGAAGGCGACAAGCAGGTTCTGGTGAAGAACAAGAAGGACGCGACCCCGGTCAAGCTCACCGCCGAAAAGGCCGGCGATCCGCTGACCGCCGATGGCTATGTCCTGACCGGCACGCCCAAGTCGGTCACGCTGACCCAGCCCGGCAAGCCGGCGCAAGTCTGCAAGGTCGGCTAATTCCGCCGATTGCACGGCGCATCGTCATCCGCCACTATGGCCATGCGTAAGCGAGGGCCCCGACGTGTCGACGATTGCGATCTACAGTCTGAAGGGCGGCGTCGGTAAGACGACGCTCGCCGTCAATCTCGCTTGGGTCGCCGCGACCGCATCGTCGCGGCGCACCCTGCTCTGGGATCTCGACCCGCAAGCCGCCTCCAGCTTCCTGCTGAGCGCTACGCCCGACCCCAAGGCGAAGGGCCAAGCCCAATCGGTCTTCGCCAAGGATGTCAGCCCGGACAAGCTGATCGAGAAGACCACTACCCCGCGGCTCGATCTGCTGCGCGCCGATGCGTCGCTGCGCGGGCTCGACCTGCTGTTTCATGAACTCGACAAGAAAAAGCGGCTGCAAAAGCTGCTGACCGGCCTGCGCAAGGATTATGACCGCATCCTGCTCGATTGCCCGCCGGGGCTGACCGAGACGAGCGACCAGGTAATGCGTGCCGCCGATTTGATCGTCGTGCCCGTCATCCCATCGCCTTTGTCAGAGCGCGCGCTCGCCGAAGTGCTCAAGCATCTCGGATCGAAGGCGCAGGTGATGCCGGTGCATTCGATGGTCGATGGCCGCCGCAAGCTCCATGCCGACGCGCTGGCGCGGCATCCCGATTGGCCGGTCATCCCGATGGCGAGCCTGATCGAGCAAGTCACCGCGCGGCGCGCACCGGTCGGCAGCTTCGCCGCCAAATCGGCGGGCGCGCAGGCATTCGCGCGGCTGTGGCAGGCAATCGAGCGCCGCATTGCCGCTTGATCCAGAGCGCACCGCAGCGTGACCGACGCGGAACAGTCCGCGCCCGACCCCTTCCCGGCGCTCGACCCGAATTTAATGCTGGGCGCCTATTCGGTCGGCGTGTTTCCGATGGCCGACGGGCGCGACACCGATGAAGTCTATTGGGTCGAGCCGACCGAGCGCGCGATCCTGCCGCTCGACGGTTTCCATCTCTCGCGCTCGCTCAAGAAGACGCTGGTCGCCGAGCGCTTTCGCGTCACCGCCGACCGCGCCTTTCCCGAGATCCTCGCGCTGTGTGCGCAATCCGCCCCCACTCGGCCCGACACCTGGATCAATCCCCCGATCGAGCGCGTCACCAATCACTTGCACACTCTGGGCTTCGCGCATTCGATCGAAGTGTGGGACGGCGATACGCTGGCTGGCGGACTGTACGGCATCGCGCTCGGCCGCGCGTTTTTCGGCGAGAGCATGGTCAGCCGCGTGCGTGACGCCTCAAAAGTCGCGATGGCGTGGCTGGTCGCGCGGTTGCGCGTCGGCGGCTTCAGCTTGCTCGATTGCCAGTTCCTGACCGATCACCTCGCGTCTTTGGGCGCGATCGAGATCAGCCGTGCCGATTATCTCTCGGCATTGTCTTCCTCAATATCGGGCGCGGTCGGCTCGGGCGCTTCTTCGTCTGGAGTCGGCGATTTCTTCGCGCTCGACCGTGGCGTCTCGCTAGACTCCGGGTCGCCCCCGCCCGCGATCGAATCGGGGCCGCCGACCGGGAAGGTCATCGCGCAGCTCTTGACCCACACGTCATAGATCGGGTGCTGGACGACGTTCAGCGCCGGACGCTCCTTGAACAGCCACCCGGAGAAGGCACGGCGCCAGGCGTTGTCACGGCCCTGCACGTCCACTTGCACGAAGGCGCCGGTATATTGCTCCTGCTCCCACGGCGCGGTGCGTTCGCACGCGCGCAGCCGCACGATGACATCGCCGATCCGCACCGCCTTACCCGGCTTCAGCACGATGTCGCGTGCAGCCCCGTTGCGCTTGTTGAGCAAGCCCAGCGTCGCGACACGTTCCGCCATCGGCGTCGCACCAAGGCTGGGATCGACCCCGCCGCCGACATCGACCGTCGTGATGTTACTGGCGCTGGTGTCGGCGTCGAGCGCGGTGACAGGGGTCGGCTTCGCATCGGGCGCGGCGGGCTTGGTCGGCCCGCATCCGGCGGCGAGCAGCGTCACCGCCAGCATCGCACCCCACCGCCCAGGGCGAATCACGCGTCGGGCACCCACGCTTCATAATCGCCGGTCGCAGCGGCGCGCACGCCACCCTTTTCCAGCGCGCCCTTGGGGCGATAGGCGGCGGGGGTTCCGGTCAGGTTAGGCTCGGCCGGCTTCTGCCACGCGCGTGGTGCGGGCAGCGCGCGCTCCGGCACGTCCTCGACCTGATGGTGCAGCCAGCTGAACCATTCGGGCGCGACCCGGCTGCTGTCGTTCGATCCGTTGTAGATCACCCAGCGCCGCGGATTGCCCGCAGTGTCGCGCCCGCCTTCGTAATAGACGTTGCCGAGCGAATCTTCGCCGACGCGCGCCTTGCCGCGCAGCCCGAATGCCGTGCCGATGGTGGCGCCGTTCCACCAGGTGAAGGGATTGAGGTTGATGCCCATGGGAAAGCGCTTAGCGCGCCACCGCCCCGCCTTCAACCGCGATTCCGGACAAGGGCTAGCCCGGTCGCCCGGTCCAGGTGACGCGGTCGCCCTCGGCAATGCCGAGATCGAGCACGCGCCCGCCACGCAACTCCAGCACCGCACTCACCGCTTCGCCCGAGGGGATCAGCGCTTCCGACTGCGGCACCGTATTTTCCGCGATCCGCGCGATCGTCCCGTCGGCGCGGATGAACAGAATGTCGAGCGGACTCGGCGTGTTCTTCATCCAGAAATTGGCCGGGCGTGGCGGCCCGCCGTCGGGCGGATACGGCGCAAACAACATCCCGCCATTCTCCGGAATGTCGGTACGGAACATCAGCCCGCGCTCCTGCTCCTCGGCGGTCTTGGCGAGTTCGACGGTGAAGGCGTGGGTGCCATTCGCGCTCTTGATGCTGACCGCCACCGTACCGCTCGGGGTCTGCGCGGTGGCTGCCGTGTCCGCAGCGCCGCTACATCCGCTGGTGGCGAGGAGCAGCGCCATCGCCAGCGCCGCTGCATATCGTACCGTCATTGTGAGCCTTCAATCCTCATACTCGACGATCACCGCGAGCGGCCCCTTGTCCCGCTCCACGATCCGCGCGCGGAATGCCTGGCCCGGCTCGATCTCTTCGATCCCCGCGCGCCGCAGCGTCTCGATATGCACGAACACGTCGCTGTCGTCGTTGCCGCGTAGCAGGAAGCCATAGCCTTTCAAACGGTTGAACCATTTGACCGTGACCGGCTCGAACGGCCCGGCCTGTTCGATCAGCGCTGCGGCATCGCCCCGCGCCGCCTCCCCGCGCGGGCGAATCGGCGGCTCGATCGCGTCGGTCAGATCGATCGACAGGATCTCGCTCGCCTGCAGCCCACGGTCGCGCACCGAGGCGAGGCATTCGATCCGCGCGCCTTCCGGCACGCTGCGTCGGCCATGCGGGCGCAGAACCGAAAAATGCACGAGAATATCGCCGACGCTCGCATCATCCGCCACGACGAAACCGAAGCCGCGCGTCATGTCGAACCATTTGACGACGCCAGTATAGAGTCGCGCGGAAGGATCGGCCGTCCCCGGCGCATTGCCCCCCGTGCCCTCCTGTTCCGTGCCGCCAAGCGCCGAAATTACTTCGTTACGCATCGAGAACTGTCCCCCGCGCAAGAAACTAGCACGGACACAATTTGGACGCAAAATTCGGTGGAGATTCGGCGCGCTAGCCCCGAAAGCCGCGCGAATCCGACATCGCTTACGCTCACGGCTCCAACGCCTCGCCCGGTTCCAGCGCCACGATGCGCCGCGCGAGCGCGAAATCGTGCCCGCCGCGAATCATCGCCGCGATCTGCTTCTCGCGCTCCGGCCGCTCCGCCCGCACCGCCGCGAACGGCCCGATCCGCCGCCGCCGCGCGAACGCCATTGCGGTCTCCAGCGCTCGATCCTCGACTGCAGGCGCGATCGCCTCGCGATCCTCCTCGTCCAGACCGGCCTGCTGCAGCGCCCCGGTCACGCGGCGCTTGCCCAGCCCCCGGCGCCCCATCGCCGCCGCCCGCGCCTCGCCGAACGCGCGATCGTCGATATAGCCGAGCTCGGCGAACTTCTCGGCCAGCGCCACCGGGTCCGCCGCCGCCCCGTCCGTCGCCGTCCCGTCCCACCCGCGTTCGCGAATCTTGCGCGTCAGATAGTCGATCAAGCGCCGCCGCGTCGTCGCGAACCGCTCGACATAGCGCAGCGCCAGCCGCTCGAGCGCCGCCGCATCCAACGGCGGAACCGTGCGTATCTCTCTTGATTTCGAACGGTTCTTTGATGACTGGAACATGACGCCATCATTGTGCCACAGTCGAACTGGATTTTGAACGTCTGGCATAAGCAGGGGTGCATGTCGAAAACACAGGCGCAGCCGTCGTCGAACGGCCGCGATCAAGGGCACAAACACTGATGACCACAGATGTAGCGGACACGCGGGAAACCTCGGTGACAACACCGGGGCGGGCCGCGCCGAATTTGGTCGCGACGCCGACCGCGGACACGCTGGCACGACGCTTCGCCGATTTCGAAACGCTGGGCGAAGCGCTCGATTATGCCGCGCAGGGCACGCGCGGGCTGAATTTTCACGATGCGCGCGGCACGCTGTCGCGCGCCTATCCCTTTGCCGACCTCCGCGAAGACGCGCTGGCGATGGCGCGCCGCCTGATCGACGCCGGGATCAAGCCCGAGGACCGCATCGCGATCGTCGCAGAAACCAGCCCGGATTTCGCGGCTTTGTTCTTCGGCACCGTCTATGCCGGTGCCTGGCCCGTCCCGCTGCCGCTGCCGACCAGCTTCGGCGGCCGCGATTCGTACATCGAACAGCTCCGCGTCCAGCTTTCGAGCTGTGATCCGACGCTGCTGATCTATCCGCCCGAGCTCGCGCAAATGGGCGGCGATGCCGCGCGCGCCGCCGGGGTGGAAGGGGTCGATTGGTCCGAACTCGTCACCCGCCCTGCCCCCACGGTCGCGCTGCCCAAGGCACGCGGCGACGACATCGCCTATCTGCAATATTCCAGCGGATCGACGCGCTTCCCGCACGGCGTCGTCATCACGCACCACGCGTTGCTCAACAATCTCGCCGCCCACGCGCACGGGATGCAGCTCATCGACAGCGACCGCTGCGTCTCGTGGCTGCCGTGGTATCACGACATGGGGCTGGTCGGCTGCTTCCTCTCGCCGGTCGCCAATCAGGTTTCGACCGATTACCTCAAGACCGAGGATTTCGCGCGCCGCCCGCTGGCGTGGCTCGACATGATCAGCCGCAACCCCGGCACCTCGATCAGCTATTCCCCGACCTTCGGCTACGATATTTGCGCGCGCCGCATGTCGAGCCAGACCAAGGCCTCCGAACGCTTCGACCTGTCGCGCTGGCGGCTTGCCGGCAATGGCGCCGACATGATCCGCCCCGACGTGATGCAGTGCTTCGTCGATGCCTTCGCCGAGGCCGGCTTCAAGGCCAGCGCCTTCCTGCCGAGCTACGGCCTCGCCGAAGCGACGCTCGCGGTGTCGATCATGCCGCCGACCGAGGGCATTCGCGTCGAACTGGTCGAGGAAACGCAATTGTCGGGCGTCGCCGCCGGTGAAGACCGCCCGCAACGCTACCGCGCGATCGTCAATTGCGGCAAGCCGGTGCGGGACATGAAGGTCCAGATCCGCGAGGAAGACGGCACCCCCCTGCCCGAACGCGCGATCGGCAAAGTGTGGTGCTCGGGGCCATCGGTGATGGTCGGCTATTTCCGCGATCAGGATTCGACCGACGCGTGCCTCGTCGACGGCTGGCTCGATACGGGCGACATGGGCTATCTCAGCGATGGCTATATCTACATCGTCGGCCGCGCCAAGGACATGATCATCGTCAACGGCCGCAACCATTGGCCGCAGGACATCGAATGGGCGGTCGAGCAGCTCCCCGGCTTCAAGGCCGGTGACATCGCCGCCTTCGCGATCACGACGCCGGGCGGCGAGGAAACCCCCGCCGTGCTCGTCCAGTGCCGCACCTCGGACGAATCCGAACGCGTCCGCCTCCGCGACGAAATCCGCGAACGCGTCCGCTCGGTGACGGGCATGAACTGCGTGATCGAACTGATCCCGCCGCGCACGCTCCCGCGCACCAGCTCGGGCAAATTGAGCCGGGCCAAGGCGCGGAACCTGTATTTGAACGGGGATATCAAGCCGTACGATCTGGCGGCGTAACCGCGCGCGTGGCGCTCAGCTCAGCGCGCGCCACGCGACATAGGCTGCGGTCACAAGCACCATGATCGCGAAGGCGGTCCGCGCCCCCGCCGCGCGGTCCGCGAGCAAGCGTGCGACCGGAATGGCGATTACCGACCCGATCGCCCCGCCGCCGAGCAGCGCGGCGAACAGCGACCAATCGACCAGGCCGGAAACCGCATAGCTCGCGCTGGTCGCCGCGCCGAACAGCACGACCGACACCAATGACGACGCCGCCGCATTGGCCAGGGTCATCCCCGTTGCTGCCATCAGCCCCGGCACGATCAGAAACCCACCGCCGATCCCGAAGAACCCGGCGGCCAGCCCGGTCGCCGCCCCAACCGGGGCCAGCTTGAAAGTCAGCGCCGTCGTCAAGCGCACGCTCGCATCGCCGTCCGCCTTGCGCGGCAGCAGCATCGATCCGCCGACCAACGCCATCGCCAGCGCGAACCAGATCAGCAACTGGCTCCCGTCGATCTGTTTGGCGATATGCGCGCCGACCAGCGATCCGATCAGCCCTGTGGTACCGAACACCAAAGCACAGGGCCATTTCACCCGGCCGGCACGCGCCTGCACGAACAGGCCAAGCGCGGCATTGGCCGCAACCGCCGCGGCCGAGGTGCCGATCGCCACATGCGGATCGCGCACGCCGACGATGTAGAGCAGCAACGGCGTCGCCAGCACCGACCCACCCCCGCCGAACACCGACAGCAGCAGCCCGATGACCGCCCCGCCTACGATCGCAGCGGGATAGGATATTGTGGCGGCGTCCACCGACTATGCCGCGACCGGACGGTTCCACGGCAGATAGCCGAGCAACCGCGCCATGCCGCAAAATCCACTGATCCCTGCAAAGGTCAGCCCGGCGCCGACAAAGGCGGACACGCCAAAGAAATAGGGTGACACCAGCCACCCCAGGATCACGCCTGTCAGCACCAGCGATCCCGCCACGATCTGCACTTGCCGCATCATTTCGAGCGGAGCCTTGCGATTGGCCTCCACTGGCAATCCGGCGCGTGCCCAGGCATCGAGGCCGCCGTCCAGGACATAGGCGTTACCACCGACCGGCCTCGCCAGGCGATCTGCATTGGCCGCGGTGCGCATTCCCGATCGGCAGGTAAAGATGACGTCGGTCCCAGCCATCTCGGGCAACGCGACCGCCTCGAACCGCGACAGCGGACGCGACACGGCACCCGGAATATGCCGACGCGCGAATTCGTCCTCCTCGCGAATGTCGATCAGCAGCACATGGCCCTGCCGCAGGCGCTCCTCCACGGCATCAGGCGTCAACGCGATCAGGGTCTTGGACATTGGATGTCTCCACATCATCGGAACAGAAAATCGCAGCGAGCGTCGCCATCACCTGCGCTGCCGCTGGATCGGCAATGCGATAGCGGATCGAGACGCCGTCACGCCGGGTCGCCACCAGCCCGTCGCTGCGCAGCACCGCGAGATGTTGCGACAGCGCCGATTGCGACAGGCCGATGCGCGGCAGCAACTCGCCGACCGAAAGCTCGCCCGCAGACAATTGGCACAGGATCATCAGCCGCCGCTCATTGGCGAGCGCGCGCAGCAGCCGGGCAGCCGCCGTGGCGCTGGCTTCAAAGCGGGCAATGTCGAAGTGGGCAAGGTCGATCATACATCAAATATATGCGTTGAATCTAATTTAGCAAGCTCTTATGTAATGGCTCATAGGAGCTTCATGATGAACCCCAGCGTCCAGACCTTCTTCGATCCCGCGACCTTCACCGCGACGCATCTCGTCGTCGATTCGCCGAGCGGCACCGCCGCGATCATCGATCCCGTGCTCGATTTCGAGCCGAAGGCTGGGACCTTGGCAACGACCTCCGCCGATGCGCTGCTGGCGGCGATTGCGCACCAGGGTCTGACGCTCGCTTACATCCTCGAAACCCATGCCCATGCCGACCATCTGTCGGCCGGCGACTATTTGCGCGGCAAGACCGGCGCGCCCTTGGTGATCGGCGCGCATATCACCGACGTACAACAGGTGTTTGCGCCAATGTTCGATGCCAACGACGTGGCACCCGACGGCGGCCAGTTCGATATCCTGCTCGGCGAGGGCGACACGCTGCCGCTCGGAACGCTGACGATCCGCGCCATGCACACGCCCGGCCACACACCGGCGTGCAACACCTATCTGATCGGCGATGCGGCCTTTGTCGGCGATACGCTGTTCATGCCCGACTATGGCACCGCCCGCGCCGATTTTCCCGGCGGCGATGCGCGCACGCTCTACCGTTCGATCCAGCGCATCCTGGCCTTGCCGCCGGAGACCCGGATCTTCGTGGCGCATGATTATCTGCCTGCGGGCCGCGCAGACTATCGCTGGGAAACGACCGTGGCGGCAGAAGCCGGCAATATCCATCTCGTTGGCAGCGCGACTGAGGATGCGTTCGTGACCATGCGGGAGGCGCGCGACAAGACGCTGGCCGCGCCAACGCTGATTCTGCCGTCGCTGCAGGTCAACATCCGCGCAGGCGCGCTGCCGCCCGAATCTCCCTCTGGAAAGATTTTTCTGCGGCTGCCGGTTACCCGGATCTGAAGCTCCCCCCCCCATAACGATCCGCTAACCCTTGTCCGCTAAACCCGGCGGCGTGAGCACCGAACCGACCTCCCAATTCGCCATGCCGCGGATCGACGCCCGAGCCTTGCTCGGCCTGTATGATCCCGCCGACACGACCGATTGGGCGCCGATCCGTGCGGCGCAATTGCACGCCGGCAGCCAGCTCGCCTTCTTCCTGCTCGCCGCCAATGTCGTCGGCGCGGCGCTCGTCACGCTGATTCTCGAACATGCCGCGCCGCTGTGGGCGATGGCGTGCTGGGGTGCGGTCGTCGCGGCGGTCGCGGTCGCGGTCACCTTCCGCCGCCTCGCCGCGCGCCACCGCTCGGCCAGCAGCGCGACGCTCGGCGACGTGCGCGATACCGTGCTGGAGGGAGTCGCGCTCGCTGCGGTCTGGTCGGTCCCGCCGCTGGCCTTCGGGGTGGCCGCCAATACCGGCACCGCGCTTGCGCTGTTGGTCGTGCTGTCGGTGCTGATGACCGCGTCGGCGGTGGCGATGGCCGCGCTGCCGCTCGCCACGCTCAGTTTCCTGGGCATTCTCGGTGCGGCGATCGCGACGATGCTGTGGTTCGTCGCCGGGCCGGTGCTGGCCGCAGCCGTGCTGCTCTTCACCGTATTGCTGATGATCGGCTGCTTCACCCGCGCCCGCGCATTGGTGGTGATTCGCGCGGGCGAGATCGCGCTGGCCGAACGCGACGAGACCGTCAGCCTGCTGCTGCGTGAGGCGCAGGATCACAGCGCCGATTGGCTGTGGGAAACCGATGCCACGCGCCGCGTCGTGCGCGCCTCGCCACGCTTCGCCCATTCGGTCGGGCTCGATCCGCTCAGCGTCAACGGCAAGTCGCTGCTCGAAGTGCTCGCCGGGCCGACCTGGGAAGCGGGTAATTTCTCGGCGGGCCTGCGCCAGCTGGCCGAACATCTGAAAGGCCGCGTCGCGTTTCGCGACGTCCTGCTGCCGGTGCGGGTGGACGATACCGAACGCTGGTTCGAAATCGCCGCCAACCCGCGCGTCGACGAACGCGGCGCCTTCATCGGCTTCCGCGGCGTCGGGTCGGACGTCACCGAACAGCGGGCGTCCGCCGACAAGATCAACCGCATGGCGCGCTTCGACACACTGACCGGCCTGCCCAACCGGCTGCACATCAACGAAGCGCTCGCGCGCGCGATGGCTGATGCCACCAAATGGGGCAGCCGCTGCGCCTTCATGATGATCGATCTCGATCGCTTCAAAGCGGTCAACGATTCGCTCGGCCATCCGATCGGCGATCGGCTGCTCGGCCGCGTGTCCGAACGGCTCGCCATGCTGATGAGCGAGAATGAGCTGATCGGGCGCCTGGGCGGCGACGAATTCGCGGTGGTCGTGCGCGATGCCAGCGACGGCGCGCGAGTCGAACGGCTCGCGCAGACGATCGTCGACACGCTCGCCAAGCCCTATGATCTCGATCACCACACGCTCTACACCGGGGCGAGCGTCGGGGTGGCGTTCGGCCCGCGCGACGGCGCGACGGCGGAAATGCTGATTCGCTCGGCCGATCTCGCGCTGTACCGCTCGAAGGACCAGAGCGGCGGGACCTACCATTGTTACGAGCCGCAATTGCACGTCGCGGCGGAGGAACGCCGCGTGCTCGAACAGGCGCTGCGCAAGGCGCTGACCAATGACGAGCTCGACGTGCATTATCAGCCCGTGGTCGATGCCGCCAGCGGCAGCCTGAAAGGGTTCGAGGCGCTGGTGCGCTGGACGCACCCCGAACTCGGCCCGGTCTCCCCCGCCAAGTTCATTCCGCTCGCCGAAGATGCGCGGCTGATCGCGCCGATCGGCGAATGGGTGCTGCGCTCGGCCTGTGCCGAGGCCGCGACCTGGCCCGGCGAAACGCGCGTCGCGGTCAACGTCTCGCCCGAGCAATTGCACAACCCCGGCTTCGTCGCGATCGTCGCCTCGGCGCTGGCGAACAGCGGACTGCCCGCCAGCCGGCTCGAGCTCGAAGTCACCGAAAGCGTGTTCATGCGTGACGATACCGGCGCGGTGAAGGTGCTGGAACGCATCCTGGGCCTCGGCGTGCGGCTCAGCCTCGACGATTTCGGCACGGGCTATTCCTCGCTCGGCTATCTCAGCCGCACCAAATTCTCGACGATCAAGATCGACCGCAGCTTCGTCATCGGCGCGTCCAAAAAAGTGCCCGAGGCAATCGCGATCATCCGCGCGGTCGTCGCGCTGGCACAGAGCCTCGGCATGGCCACGACTGCAGAGGGCGTCGAGACCGAGGACGAACACCGCATGGTGCAAGATCTCGGCTGCACCAAGGTACAGGGCTATTATTTCGGCCGCCCGCTCCCCGTCGCCGAAGCGCGTAGCCTGGCGCAGCGCGACTGGAGCGACCGCGCCGCTGCGTAAAGCCGCTTGCGGGCCGCGCGGCAGCACGCTAACGGACATCGCTGATAGGGGTGTAGCTCAGTTGGTTAGAGCGTCGGTCTCCAAAACCGAAGGCCCTCGGTTCGAGTCCGAGCTCCCCTGCCAAGCCTAAGGCGCACCGGATTAGCAAAGCTAATCCCGAGCCGCCGCAAGGCCGGCCGGCGGGTCGCGCCAGCGAACCCGTCCGACGTGATGGGATTTACTCCCATCACGGCCCCCGCCACAGACAGCGTTCCCCGGCATAATTCCGATGAACCGCGAGCTTCGCAGCCTCTTTGGCTAGCGATTTATAATCCCCCTAACACCATAGACCACCTGCACAATGCGGTTGGAAGGACGGTGAAGTTTACGGCGGTGAAATCACAGCCCCACTTTACTAACCACACCAAACGCCCCACTCCCAATCGAGGGCTTGGGGCCGCGCTTCTTGGGCGCGCGGGATTGGAAAGCATCATGGGTGGTTCGCCGAACGCGTGGGATCGTGACCTCGTGCGCACATGGCTGGAGAGCCGCCTCAAGGCGGCGCGGCTCGATCAAGCGGCGGCGGACCGGCGCGGCTATGAAGCGCAGGACGATTATGACAAAGCCGCCGCCGAGGAGTGGGTCTGCCGAACTCTGCAGACCGCCGGTAGCTGCGATGAGCAGGCGACCTTCGCTGCGCAGATCAGGCTGTTGCTCGCCCACGACGGATATCCGATCACCGGCAGCTATGACGACCGGCGCGTTGACCGGCACGTCCGCGCCAACCTTCGAAAAATCGCGAAGATGACGAAGGCGAAGGATGGGTTTGCCAACACGTTGCGCTATCAGGGCTGAGCTACCACGCGGGTGGCCAACCCGCGCGTCGCGGCAGATCAGGGGAACCGATGGCACGCAAACATTCGAAGCACGACCCTTATGTCGATGTGGATCCGGTGGATGACGCGCCCCCGGCCATCATCATCTGCTGGCTCTGCGGCCGACCCACCGGCAAGACGGTCGTCTGGCATCACCCCGTGCCCAAAAGCCGTGGCGGGCGCGATGTCGTGCCCATGCACCCGGTCTGCCAGCAAACGCTGATCGCCACTTTCACCAACGCCGAACTGCAGCGCTACGGCACCGATGTGGAGGCTTTGCTCGCCCATCCCGCGGTGCGGAAGTTCGTCGATTGGGTGGCGAACAAGCCCGTCGACTTCAACGCGCCCCCGGCCAGGAAACAGCGCTGATTACGCTACGCACGCGCGCCGATCGACCCTGCGGACGACCGGCGCGCGGCAGATACCTCAAGGCCAGCGACGTCGGCGCTCGCGCACGACGGCTGCTCTCCGCGTCACTTCAGCTTGATCGCCTGCACCATGGCATGGAGATTTTGATCGACGATCGAGCGCAGATATTCGAACCCGGCATCGGTGGTCCCTTTACCCTCTGCCGTCTTGATCGCCTTGTCGAGTTCGTTGCCGAGGCCATAGATGAAATTGTTGTTCACCGCGTTGCTACTGGTCTTCTCATCGACCACGCCGGCAACGACGATCGGTGTCTGTGCCTGCCCGTCATGCTTGATGCTCTGGACCGATGCCTGGCCAGCGATGAAGTTCCCTGCCCGATTGAACGCGACCACGAGCACGACATGGTCGTCCTTGTCGTCCCGTAGCTGATCAATCTTGCACGAAACCAGCACGGCCGCGCCCTGTCGGCAGGGCGACGTATCGGGGCACCAGGTTTCATAGCTCCACCGCTTTCCGCTCGTGGCGTCCTGGTGCGAATAAGCGAGCACGCTGGGGTTCTGATTGTGGTCGAGCGTCCAGCCGTCATGGTCGCTATGATCGAGCGACAGCACCGACGATCCCGCCATCGCCTGCGCAAAGGCCGCGGTATCGAAATAGAATTTCGGGAGTTGTGGCAGCGGCGCGTTGCTGACGCCATTGAAGGTCGTCGATGTAAACGCCTTGTTGAGATCCTGGCAGATCACCGCCGGAAAATTCAGCCGACCGCCATCGTCGGTCCATTTGGCAACCCAACCGGTGATCCTGTTAAACCATGTGCAAAATGCCTTGATATCGGCGACGACTTCATCGGCCACCTCGAGCGAAATACCCTCGCTGAACGGTGCGGTCGCTAAACCGAGCAACTCAACTCCGATCACGACATCTTTTTCGAGATTGTCGGAAATCTGAACTGCACCGCCACCGTCGACCTTGAAGCCATGGTCTGTAACCGTGCCATTCGCATCAAAATTAATAGTCGATGTTACCACGTCGTCGGTTTGAAACACCCCCCTGCGGCAGTGATTATGTTCGAGCGTCAGCGTCATCGCACCGTTGCTGTCGATAGAGACCTTACTCTTATCCTTCGAAAATTTCGGCACATAGACGCGATATTCGGAATTCTGACTGCCGAATTTGATCGCCTCCCCGTCTTTATCGTTTGGCTGCGACGGGTTGAACATTGTCATGAAGCGATCGTCATCGAACTTGGTGCTCATGGTCTTATCCCCTGTTTGGCGTCTGTGCCGCGCAGCCAGGCGGCTCCTGCCGCAGCCGGTGGTTCCGGTTGCGTCGGTGGATCGACTGGCGTGGCGGTGTGACGGGCCGACCATGATCAGCGAAAAGATTCGGGTCAAATGCGCAATCTGGCGTGATCCATCAGCGTTGCGTATGGCTTGAGCAGCGACCTGGCCATTCGGTGCTGCCGCAGGCAAAGCTCAGAGACAGTCTTCGATGCATATGATCGATCCACGCGCGCTCGACATCTTTCGCGCGGTCGCAGTTCATGGCTCCGCGACCAGGGCGGCGGACGCGCTCAACATGACTCAGCCCAATGTCACCCGCCTGATCGCAGCGTTCGAGGCGCAGTGCGGCTTCAAGCTGTTCGAGCGCGGCCGCCACGGCATGACGCTCACCGCCGAAGGCGACGTCCTGCTCGCATCGGTCGAGCTGAGCTTTGCCGGCTTAAACGCAGACGGGCGCGCCGTCGCCGACATCCGGCAAGGACGGCACGGCAGCCTGTGGACGATTGCCGTGCCGGTCATCGCCGAGACGATGCTCGGGGATTTGATCGGCACCTTCATGCGTGACCATCCGCAGGTCTCGGTCAATTTTCGCGTGAGTCCGCCCGAGGACGTGATCCGGAACGTGGCGCTCGGCGAGGTCGATCTTGGCGCAGTCGTCGGGGTCCCGCCGACCGACGACGACCTGCACGCGATCCCGATCGGATCGCGCCAGCTCAGCGCCGTCGTCGCGCCGCACCACCGGCTCGCCAATCGCGACCGGCTGCATTTCCGCGAACTGGCCGGGGAAAGCTTTGTGGTGATGGCACGCCCCCACAACATCCATCTCGCGGTCGAGCAGTTGATGCGCGACTTCGGCATCCGCCCGCCGGTGCTGCACCAGGCATCGACGCAGCGCAGCGTGGTCGAACTGGTGCGGCGCTGCGACGCGGTCGGCTTCGTCGATCGCGAGATCGGGGTGGCGGTGCCCGACGGGACGATCACATGCCTCGACCTCGATCCGCCGACCGTCTGGACCGTCAACCTGATCCATCGCCGGGCGGAGCAGCAGTCCGCCGTGCTCAAAGGCTTCCTGCGCTGGCTGGCCCCGCGCTTGGCAACGCAGGCGCGCGCCGCGCCCGCAGGCTGAGCACCACGCCCAGGGCGCCCGCAGCCACGAAGCGCGTCCCGCCCCGCAAACTCATCACCCCTTGCCCCCGCCCCGCGCCGCTGGTAAGCCATAGCCATTCCGACATCGGGAATTCTCGTCATCGGGCCTTGGCAGGTCCGGGCGGCGGGCCCATGTCCGGCAAGCAGAGCTTCAACAAGAGTGCAGGCACCGTGGCAAAGACGACCCCTCTCGAATTCTTCAACCAGGTGAAGGCCGAGACCAAGAAGGTGGTGTGGCCGACGCGGCGCGAGACGCTGACGACGGGCCTTATGGTGGTGATCATGACGCTGATCCTCGGCCTGTTCTTCTTCGTGATCGACACCAGCTTCGAGGCGGTCATCGCCCTGCTGCTCAGCCTCGCAAAGTAAGAGACACAAGACATGGCACGCTGGTACATCATCCACGCTTATTCGGGTTTCGAGGGCAAGGTCCGCGATTCGATCATGGCGGAGGCGACCCGCATGGGCCTCGAACAGCTCGTCGAGCAGATCGAAGTCCCGACCGAAACCGTAACCGAGGCGCGCCGCGGCAAGAAGATTTCGGTCGAGCGCAAATTCATGCCCGGCTATGTGCTGGCCAAGTTGAACATGAACGACGACGTCTATCACCTCGTCAAGAACACGCCCAAGGTCACCGGCTTCCTGGGGCCGAACGGCAAGCCGCAAGCGATCCCCGAGGCGGAAGCCGCGCGGATGCTCAACACCAAGGACGAAGCCGCCGCCGCCGCGCCCAAGGCGAAGATCAAGGTCGATTTCGAAATCGGCGATTCGGTCAAGGTGCTCGACGGCCCGTTCGAAAGCTTCAACGGGATTGTCGAGGAGCTCGATTTCGACCGCAGCCGCGTCAAGGTTTCGGTTTCGATCTTCGGGCGCGCTACGCCGGTTGAGCTGGAGTTTGAGCAAGTCGAGCGTTCGAAATAGCGCGAACGCGCTATTTCGAGACCCGCACGTGAAATAGCGCAGCTATTTCACGAGAACGGCGCTCGACCGGCCGGCGGGTCGCGGCACGCGACCCCGTCCGACGAAAGACGCGGGATTTACTCCCGCGTCCCTTCTTGTTGCTCCGCTGCAAACGCCAGTGCTGCTCCCTCGCCATCCTCAATCGCAATCTCGACGGCGCGTCTAGCGGCGGCGAGGAAATCGTTGGATCGGCGTTCGAGGTCAAATGCCGCTTGCACCAACGCTGTGATGGCCGCTTGCACATCCGGTGGAGCAAGCCACAGTTCGACCGCGCGGATGTCGTGCGGGTAAAGCTCAATCTGCCCTGACGACCCCGAAATCCTGCGTTCGATCTGCATTTGACCAACCCGGCTGTTTAAAAAAACCGAGGCATAAATCGGGTCAATGCCAATCAATCGCACGATCGTGACATGATTGTCGGGCAGCGCTTCTTCTTCTTCCATATACGGTGCGGTGCGACCGATGGTGCCAACCCCGGTTCCGTTGATCAACAAGTCGCCACGTCGGATTCTAAGCGAACTCGGCGCTGCCAATCGAGCATCGCTAGTCGTAACGCGATTGGTACGAACGTGCTTTGAATTGACGACCCGGAGCCCATCGTCGGCATATGCAGGCTGTTTGCCGCGCGAGATAAGGCTCGTGCAGTCCCCTAAAGTCACGGCTGCGCCGGTCGCGCGGATTTGGGTGAGGACGGCGTCATAACGCGGGGAAAAGAAATTCGCATCGAGCCGCCCGGCGGCAGCGGCTTCGGCGGCAGAGCGGGTGTAACTTAGCGGTTCCGGCGGTGCCCAATTCCGAAGACCGAGCGCATCGAGCAATGCTGCTTCGGCGTCAGCCATAGTTAAAGTGGCGTCATCGCGAGCCTTGTATGCCGCCTGTGCTATACG
>JAIXZV010000226.1 GCA_027489365.1 Sphingomonadales bacterium | reverse complement strand
TTGTTGCCGCCCTGGTGGCGCTTTTCCTGCTCTTCCAGACGCTTCTTGAGCGTTTCCATGATCTCGTCCCACGATCCGAGCGACTTGATCGCTTCCATCTCTTCGGGGGTGAGATATTTCTCGGCGACGGCCTTCAGCCAGTCGGCGGGGATTTCGGCGGCGGTCTGGCCGAAAGTGGTGGCGATGCCCTTGAACACTTTGGCGAAGACTTGGTCGAAGCGGTCGAGCAGGCCCTCGTCCTTCACGTAGACGGCGCGCGACAGGTAATAGAATTCCTCGGGCGTCCGCTCGATCACCTCGGCGTCGAGCGCCTCGAGGAGCAACAGATGCTCCTTCAGGCTGGCGGGGATTCCGGCGCTGCGGAGCTCGTCGAGGAAGTTGAGGAACATGGGACACACCATGCCGCCGGTGTTGAGCGAAGTCGAGTAGCGCCGTCATGTGCTCCGGCGAAGGGCGGAGCGGTGGCCAAGGCTCCGGCCTTCGCCGGAGCACGTGCGCCTCAACGATACGCGTCGATCAGCGCGCCGACATAATCGGGGTTGCGGCGGGTGAGTTCGGGGGCGGGGCGGGCGGCGGTGCCACGCGCGACCGGCTTGCCGTAGATGAAACCGTAGGTCGGGTAGACGGTGCTGCCGAGCCCCTCCATGTCGCGGTACCAGACCTTAACTTCGCTCCAGTCATTGTACGGCGAGACGTCGGTCAGCGTCACGTCCTGCTCGGCATGGCCGCGTTCGCCATTCTGGCGTGACCAGTTTGCGTGGGTGACCATCACGACACGGCGATCGACCACGCGGCTGATCACGGCGACATGGCCGAGCGGGAGGCGCGCGGTGCGGGCGAAGACGATCACCGCGCCGGAGCGAGGCGTTTCGCCGCGCTGATAGACGCCGGCAGCCTTGTCCCACCACGTCCAGGCGTCGCCGTAAATCTGGATGCCCGAGGCGGCGCGGGCGAAGGGGACGCATTGGCCGACATAATCGAGCAGCGACGCGGCGCGTGCTGGGACGGAAAACGTGCCGATCGCGCAAAGGCCTGCTATAATGAGCTTGAACCGCATTTGGCACCTTTGACAGGCACCCCCCGAAGCTTTGGTAGCGGGATTTGGTTTAAGCGATAGTTACCAAATTATCGTTTGGCTGGATGGCGGGTTCAGGGAGCGTCGTGGCAAAGCCACGCCGTCGGACGGTGCCTTAGCACCGCCGGCCGACGTCGCCGCTCTCGCGCCGCGCGCATTAGCTGCGCTAATTCTTGGGTGCGCTCCGCCGGGCCATAAACGCCAGCCGCTCGAACAACATCACATCCTGCTCATTCTTCAGCAGCGCCCCATGCAACGGCGGGATCGCCTTGGTCGGGTCGCGATTCTGCAGCACGTCGAGCGGCATGTCCTCGTGCAGCAGCAGCTTGAGCCAGTCGAGCAGCTCCGAGGTCGACGGCTTCTTCTTGAGGCCGGGCACGTCGCGCACGTCGTAGAAAATGTCCATCGCGCGGTTGACCAGGATCTTTTGGATGCCGGGGAAGTGGACGTCGACGATCGCCTGCATCGTCTCGCGATCGGGGAATTTGATGTAGTGGAAGAAGCAGCGACGCAGGAACGCGTCGGGCAATTCCTTCTCGTTGTTGCTGGTGATGATGACGATCGGCCGTTCGACCGCGCGGATCGTCTCCTTGGTTTCGTAAACGTGGAATTCCATCCGATCGAGTTCCTGCAACAGATCGTTGGGGAATTCGATGTCGGCCTTGTCGATCTCGTCGATCAGCAGGACCGGGGGTTTTTCGCGGGTGAACGCCTCCCACAATTTGCCGCGGCGGATGTAGTTCGAGATGTCGTGGACGCGCTCGTCGCCGAGCTGACCGTCGCGCAGCCGCGCGACCGCGTCATATTCGTACAGGCCCTGCTGCGCCTTGGTGGTGGATTTGATGTTCCACTCGATCAATTCGGCATCGAGCGCCTTCGCGATTTCATAGGCCAGGACGGTTTTTCCGGTTCCGGGTTCGCCCTTTACCAGCAACGGCCGCCGCAGCGTGACCGCGGCGTTGACCGCGACCTTCAGGTCATCCGTGGCGACATAGCCTTGCGTGCCCTCGAACCGTTTCATCGCATCCGTCCCGTTCTTTAGAATAGCGGGTACGGCGGTAGCGGGAAAAGCGCAGTCAGTGCAAGCGACCTTAAAGCGCGTCGCGCGCGCTGGCGCGCGCCTCGATCAGATCGCACAGGCCGCGATGCTGCGCGAAGGTCTGCTGCGCACCGAACGCCATCGCGCGGCGCACCGGGGCGGTCGCGCCGGGGGCGGTGGCGATCTGGGCGATGGCGATCTCATCGGGCAAGTGCGATGCGACGATATCGACCCCGGCGCGCGATGCCGCCGCGTCGAGGATACGGCGGAAGGCGTGCCAGTCGATCACCAGCGCAAGCGCCGCGCCGATCGAGCAGCCCGCGCGATCGGACCGGGCGAGCATGTCGAAGGTATGGCGTTGCGCGGCAAAGGCGGCGTCGCTCTCGGCCTGGCCCGGGGTGGAGGGCAACGGACCGACGGCGGCGGTCAGGCGTGCGAGATAGGCGCGCTCGATCCCGAACGCTGCGGTCGCGTCGCTCAACCAGGCGCTGTCGAGATCGGCGACCGGACGGCGCCCCGCTTCTTCGAACAGGTCGGTCAAGCGGCCGTGCACCGAACAGATCGAATGCACCGCATCGGCAAGATCGCGTCCCGCTGCGCCCGGAAGCGTCAGGCGGTGCACCAAGGCGTGCTGCGCACACCCGTCGCTCGCCGCCAGCGATGCGATGCTGCCTGCCTCCAGAGCCGGTTTTAGCTGTGTCGTCGCGATCGCCATGACCCCCGTATCGTCCTTTTTCGACCGGCGCGTTCGCGCCGGGTCTCACCCGAATGGCAAGCTGTGGAGCAAGGGATATACCGAAGCACGTAAAGACCTGGTGTAGGCGCGGTTAAGTGTACCGAAACCAGCCCGATCTGGACATATTCACAAGACGCAGCGCGTCAGGCGTTTCAGAGCGCGACGAGCACTGCCGTCACGCCCGCGATCGTCGCGCCGATCCGCAAGGGGGCGAGGCCAACCCGCACCGCGATCGGATCGGCGCGGTTGACGAGCAAGCCGATGTGGAGAGGGGCAGGGGTGGTGCCCGCCATCGCCTGTTCGATCGCCGCGCCGAGCGCCACGCGCGCGCCGATTTCCGCGAGCGCGACGAAGCGGATCATGGCGAGCGCATCGCGCGTCAGGCCGGTCATCGCAGCCAGTGCGGTGCCGGGCTCGACCGGATAGCCGCGCGGGTTGATCGTCACGCTGGCCACCCCGGTAGCGGCGGCCAGCGCGGCATCGGTCGCGTGTACGCTGGCCAGCGCCTGCGCCGCCTCGCGCTCGGGCGTGCCGTCCTGTGCGAACAACACCACGCCCGCATCGGCCGGTTCGATCGCCAGCGTGAGCATCCGCCCCTCCCGCGCGGCAGAGGGGATTTCGAGCCGGTCGCCAGCACCCGTCGAGAGTACGCGGCGGATTGCAGCGGTCAGGAACGCCCGCGCCGAGGGGGCGGCGACCCGATCGATCGGACCGCCATGTGCGACGGCCGCTCCGAAATGCGCGCGTGCGGTGCGGCTGGAGGCGATGATCGTGCCGTCGGGGCCGGCCACCACGACCAGATCGCGCATCCCGTCGAGCAGTACCGTGGCATCGATGCCCGACGCTGCGGAGGGCGTCGCGGCCGACGCATGGGCGGCGCACAGCGCGTCCATCGTCTCGATCGAGGTGAGTACGAAGCGCGGACGCCCACGATGGAGGATGTACAGCGGCGCACGGACGGCGCGTTCCTGCCACAGGCCGAAATGCCGCACGAGATCGGACGAAGTGACGAGTTGGTCGGGCGACGGGGATGGCGGGGGGGCGGGGGAAACCATGCCGCACTGGATACGCAACGCCGTCCGCCACGCCACGACATCACTCCAAAACGGAGCAATCTTGTGAAAAACCCAGTCTATTCAGAGGATGTCGGGCGGTGGGGCTTGCCCACCGCCGACTCCGCTTACTGATCCAGGAAGCTGCGCATCTTGCGGCTGCGGCTCGGGTGCTTGAGCTTGCGCAGCGCCTTCGCCTCGATCTGGCGAATACGTTCGCGCGTCACCGAGAATTGCTGGCCGACTTCCTCCAGCGTGTGATCGGTGTTCATGCCGATGCCGAAGCGCATGCGCAGCACGCGCTCTTCGCGCGGGGTGAGCGAGGCGAGCACGCGCGTCGTGGTCTCGCGCAGGTTGGACTGGATC
>JAIXZV010000284.1 GCA_027489365.1 Sphingomonadales bacterium | reverse complement strand
GTCAGGCCGTCGAGCGTTGCCGGAACGCTCAGGCCGGTGGGCTTGTGCCGATATGCCTCCGTTGCGCCAAGTTTAAGCGATGGTGGCTGCTGTTGCGCCGCGACCGGAGTGGCGACCATCAACGCCGCGATGAACAGAAGCAGGCGCATGTAAAACTCCCCCGGAATCGCCAAGCGATACCGGGGGAGCGTAAAGTCTCAACAGTTTAGCGCAAGTCGCCTTACGCCACCGCCGCCTTCAGCGCGTCGACCAGATCGGTCTTTTCCCACGTAAAGCCGTCGGCATCGGGCTCGCGGCCGAAGTGACCGTACGCCGCAGTGCGCTTGTAGATCGGCTGGTTGAGCTTGAGATGCTCGCGAATGCCCTTCGGGGTCAGGCGAACGAGCTTGGGCAGCACTTCCTCGATCTTGGCTTCGGGAACGGTGCCGGTGCCGTGCAGATCGACATAGAGCGACAGCGGCTCGGCAATGCCAATCGCGTAGCTCAATTGGATCGTGCAGCGGCGGGCAAGACCAGCGGCCACGACGTTCTTCGCCATGTAGCGGCTGACATAGGCGGCCGAGCGATCGACCTTGGTCGGATCCTTGCCGCTGAACGCGCCGCCGCCGTGCGGGGCAGCACCGCCGTACGTGTCGACGATGATCTTGCGGCCGGTCACGCCCGCATCGCCGTCCGGCCCGCCGATTTCGAAGGCGCCGGTCGGGTTGATGTAGATCTTGGTCTCATCGCTGATGAAGCCGTCGGGCAGCACATCGTGCAGCACGCCCGAAACGTACTTGTGGAGTTCGTCGTAGAGCGCCGGGTTGGCATTGTCGCCCTGCAGGCAATAACCTGCCTTGTGCTGGGTCGAGACGACGAGCGCGGTCGCGCGGACGGGCACTTCATTCTCGTAAGCGAGCGTGACCTGGCTCTTTGCGTCGGGCTCGAGGAAGGGGGCCGCGCCCGAATGGCGATCGGCGGCCATGCGCTCGAGGATCTTGTGGCTGTAATAGAGCGTCGCGGGCATCAGGCCCGGGGTCTCGTCGGTGGCGTAACCGAACATGATGCCCTGGTCGCCAGCGCCCTCATCCTTGTTCGCGCCTTCGTCCACGCCCATTGCGATTTCCGCAGACTGGCCGTGGAGGTTGTTGTGGAACGCAAACGACTCCCAGTGGAAGCCCGACTGCTCGTAACCGATCTCGCGCACGGTGTTGCGCACCGCCGCCTCGATCTCGGCGAGCGCGCCGTCGGCCCACTGGCCATTCTCATACACGCCCTTGCAGCGGATTTCGCCGGCCAGCACGACGAGGTTGGTGGTCGTCAACGTCTCGCACGCGATGCGCGCATAGGGGTCCTTGCCCAGGAACAGATCGACGACGGTGTCGCTGATCTGGTCGGCGACCTTGTCGGGATGGCCTTCGGAGACCGATTCGGAGGTGAAGAGAAAACTGGAACGCATGTGTGAAATCCTCAAAGGTTGAGGAGAGCTTTGGCCGTTGCCATGCCTGATATAAAGCTTTCCTTATATGCGCCCTATCGCGCGAACCGCCGGAACGCAATCGCGGACAACACCAGTATCAGGGCCACAAGAAAAGCCATCAGGTTGCCGAGGCGCGCGAACAGCGTGGGGGCGGCGGCGGGCGGGATCGGGAGTTCGATCGCCCCGGATTTCTCGGCTGGTATGGAAGCGAGCACGCGGCCCTGCGCGTCGATGATCGCGGAAATGCCGGTGGGGGTCGCGCGGATGACGGGCAAGCCTTCCTCTATCGCGCGCATCCGCGCCTGGGCGAGATGTTCGGCGAGGCCCCACGGGCCGTACCAACTGTCGTTCGAGGGGTGGAAGATAAAGGCGGGCCGGTGGGCGCGATCGACCACTGCGCCGGAGAAGATGATTTCGTAACAAATCTGGAACCCGACCGCGCCGAACGGGGGGAGGGAGAGCGTGGCCGGGCCCTTGCCGGGCGCGAAGTCGAACTCGCCGGGCACGAGCCGCGAGAGGCCGATCGCCGACATCAAAGGTCGCGCTGGGAGATATTCGCCCCACGGCACGAGATGTGCCTTGTCGTAGCGGCCGCGGATCGCGCCCTTCGCATCGAATACGAAGACCGAATTGGTGATGGCGGTGACATTGCCCGCAGCGTCGAATTTCAGCGCATTGCCGCCGGTCATCACCATGTCGTTCGGGCCGAGCAGTGCCGCGATCCGCGCGCGGGTGACGGCGGGGGCGCCTTTCCAATAATAGGCGGCGGGATAGCCGTCCTCGGGAAGGAAGCGCAAAGCGCCCTCGGGCCAGACGATCAGGCGCCGGGCAGGGCCGGGGGTGCCGCTAAGCTTGGCGAGTGCTGTGAGATTGGCTTCCGGGTAATCGTCGCGCGGGCGCTGTTCCTGGTCGAGATTGGGTTGCACGACGCGGATGCGGGGGGCGTTGGGGTTGAAGCCAGCGCTTGTCGGCGTTTCGTAGTATGTGCGCGGAATATCGATCCCGTTCAACGCAAGCAGTAGCACGGCTGCCGCGACGCTGCCCGCCGCCCACCAGCGCCTTTGAACCAGCGCCAGACCCGCGCCTGCAATGACGATGGTCACGCCGGATAATGCGTAGGTGCCTATCCACTGCGCACTGCGCGCAACGCCGATCAGCGGCAGCCAAATCTCAGACAACGGGTTCCACGGATAGCCTGTCAGCATCGTGCCCCGGAGATATTCGGTCGCAATCCATGCGACTGCAAAGATCAGCACGAACGCCGGATCGGGCCGCGCGCGCCGGAAGCGCCACGCGACCGCGCCGGCCGCCATCGGAAAGATCGCAAGGTACAGCGACAACAACACTGGCGCGACGATCCCCAGCGCGTGCGGCATCGCGTCCTGATAAGTGAACGCCTTGGCGATCCAGTAATTGCCGACCGTGAAGTGCGCGAGCCCGAACAGCCACCCGCGCCACAGCACCGCCTTCAGGCTCGGTGCGGCGTGGATGAGCCACATCCACGCGGCGAAACAGGCGAGCGTGACGGGCCACCAGCCGAGCGGCGCAAAACCCGTCGCGGCGATTCCGCCGAGCAGGAGCGAGAAGAGGGCGGGGCGGGTGGTCATGGCTCGCCCTAGCAAATCCTCCCCGGCACGGGGAGGGGGACCATCGGCCTTCTTCAGGCCGATGGTGGAGGGGGCGTGCCGCTAGCGGTCCGCCTGTGGCACGCCCCCTCCACCGTTCGCTGAATGCTCACGGTCCCCCTCCCCGTGCCGGGGAGGACTTGCTACACCGCACCCATGACCCGCCCCTTCCACCTCGCTTTCCCCGTCCACGATCTCGCCGCGGCGCGCGCCTTTTACGGCGGGATGCTGGGCTGTCCCGAAGGGCGCAGCGCCGATGCCTGGGTCGATTTCGATCTGTTCGGGCATCAGATCGTCGCGCATCTCGATCCTGCGGCGAAGCCCGTGGTGGTCACCAATTCGGTCGATGGCGATGCCGTGCCGGTCCCGCATTTCGGCGTCGTGCTGACGATGGACGATTGGCAGGCGCTTGCCGATCGGCTGACGGCGGCGGGGACGCGCTTCACGATCGCACCGCATAAGCGCTTCGTCGGCCAGCCCGGCGAGCAAGCCACGATGTTCTTTTGCGATCCCTCGGGCAACGCGCTCGAGTTCAAGGCGTTTGCCGATGACGCGATGCTGTTCGCGAAATGAGGAAGTACGGATGAGCGAACCGATTACGCTGGAAATTCCCCACAAGCTCGGCCTGGCCGCGTGCAAGGCGCGCGTGGCGGGCGGGATTGGCAAACTCGCCGAGATGTTCCCGGGCGGGGCCGCGGTCGATCATCGCTGGGAAGGCGACACGCTGCACTTCACCGTCGCCGCGATGGGGCAGCGTGTGGCGAGCCGGCTGACCGTCGAGGATGCGAAGGTCCGCGCCGAGATCGATCTGCCACCATTCCTCGCGCTGTTCGCCGACAAGATCCGCGCGAAGCTGGCGAAGGAAGCGCCGAAGATGCTGGAGTAGCTTGGCCGGTATCCTCCCCACCGTTCGTTTCGAGCGAAGTCGAGAAACCAGCCCCAAGCGCTGCGAAGGGTTTCTCGACTTCGCTCGAAACGAACGGTGAGGGTGAATATCCAGTAGACCCCCTACTTCGCGCTTACCCGCCAGATCGTGTTCCCGACATCATCCGCCACCAGCAGCGCGCCGGTCGCATCGGTGATCACCCCGACCGGGCGGCCCTGCGCTTCGCCCTTGGCATTGAGGAAGCCGGTCAGCACATCGACCGGCTTGGTCCCCTTCACCGGGAAGCCACGGTCGCCGAAGGGCACATAGACCACCTTATAGCCTGACACCGGCACGCGATTCCACGATCCGTGTTCGCCGACGAATGCGCCATTTGCGAACTTCGGCCCGAGCTTCGCATCGTTCGCAAACGCCAGACCGAGCGCCGCCACATGCGGACCCATCGCGAAGTCGGGCCGCTTGGAATATTCCTGCAACGCGGGGTTTTCCGGCTCCACCCGGAAATCCTGATGCCCGCCCCAATAGAACCACGGCCAGCCGAAATTGTCGCCGATCCCGACGCGGGTGATGTAATCGGGGACGATATCCGACCCGAGCATGTCACGCTCGTTCACCGCGACCCACAAGGCTCCCGACTTGGGTTCGAACGCCATGCCCTGCGGATTGCGCAGGCCCGCGCCATAGACGCGGAAGGTCTTGGCCTTCACATCGACTTGCAGGATGTTGGCGCGGAATTTCTCCGCCTTCATGCCCTTTTCGGCGATGTTGGTGGCAGACCCGACCCCGACATAGAGATATTGCCCGGCCGGATCGGCGAGCAGCGTGCGCGCCCAGTGATTGCCGCCACCGCTCAGCGCGATCACCTTTTCCGGTCTTGCGTCGATCTTGGTCTGGCCCGGGGTGAAGGGCACGCGGACCAGCGCATCGGTATTCGCGATGTAGAGATAGCCGCCCATCAGCGCCATGCCGGTCGGCGAATTCAGCCCGCCGATCAACACCGTGCGCGTCTCCGCCACGCCGTCGCCATTGGTGTCGCGCAGGAGGGTGATGCGGTTGGGCGAGGCAACGCCAGCGCCGCCCTTCTTCATCAGATAGCCCATCACCATCCCTTCGATGCCGGCGTTGTCGCGCGGCGGCGAATTGGTCTCGGCAACCAGAATGTCGCCATTGGGCAAGCGATAGAGCCAGCGCGGATGCTCCAGCCCGCTGGCGAATGCCGCGACTTGCAGCCCGGGAGCGGCGACCGGCGTCGCACCCTTTTTCCAGCCAACCGCATCGGCGACCGCGATCGTCGGGATCGTCTGCGCGCGCGGGGGCGAAATCTTGGGCCGCTCGCCCTGCACCGCGGTAATCGGCAAGCGCGCCGGATCGGGCTGCAACGCCCACCAGAGTGCGCCGCCGCCCAGCACGACCGCAATCGCCAGGATGATGAGGATATGTTTGCGCATCGCGGTCAGTCGCCTTCAGGCTCGGGCTTTGGGGGGTGCAGCCGCAAGCTCAGCACGCGGCGGGTGTTGGCCGCGACGACTTCGAGCGTCCAGCCGCTGTCATGGACGATGCACTCGCCGACTTGCGGGACGTGCCCCGCCAGCACGGCGGCGAGGCCACCGATCGTATCGATATCGCCATCGACTTCGGCCAGGCGCGGATCGATGATCTCGCCGACATCCTCAAGCTCGGCGCGCGCATCCGCCGCCCACGCGCCGCCGTCGAGCGGGTTGAGCAGCGCGGTGGTCGCGGCGTCATGCTCGTCCTCAATATCGCCGACGATTTCCTCGATCAGATCCTCGATCGTGACGAGCCCCTCGGTCCCGAAATATTCGTCGAGGACGATCGCGAGATGGACGCGCTTGGTGCGCATGTCGGCGAGCAGATCGAGCGCCCCGCGCGACATCGGCACGTACAGCGGCTCGCGGATCAGGCTCGACCAATCGTCGGGGTAGGGGGCGTCGGTCGCGATGATCTTGAACACGTCGCGCAAGTGGATCATGCCGATGATCGTATCGAGCTCGCCGCGATAGACCGGCAGGCGGCTGTGCGTCGCGCCCGCGAAGATCTTCACCAGATCGGCGAAGCTGGTGCGCTCCTCGACCGCGACGATATCGGCGCGCGGCACGCCGACATCGCCCGCGTCGCGCTCGCCGAAATGGAGCAGGTTGCGCACCATCGTGCGCTCCAGCGGGGACAGATCGCCCTTATTGTCGGGCGCGGGATCGTCCTCATGCGCGTCGATCGCTTCTTCGAGCGTGGCACGGAGCGAATCGTCCTGCGTGCCGCCCGAAATCCAGCTGCGGAAACTCCGCCAGATGCTGGTCTCACTGTGCTGGGCACCGCCAAGATGGCTAGCGGTGCCGGTGGTACTGTGCCCGCTACTGTGGTTGTCGGACATGGTGGGCGTTCAATCCTCTTCGAGCAAATACGGGTCGGCCAGACCGAGGGCTGCAAGGGCGTCGATCTCGATCGCCTCCATCGCCTCGGCCTCCATGCCGACCATATGGTCATACCCTAGCAAATGCAGCGTGCCATGCACGATCAAATGCGTGGCATGATCGGCGACGCTGATGCCCTTCTCCGCCGCCTCGCGCGCGCACGTCTCATAGGCGAGCACGATATCGCCGAGGAGGACTTCGCCATCGTCGCTATTCTGCCCGATCGTGTCGAGCAGATCGGCCTGCACCATCGGGAAGGACAGCACGTTGGTCGGCTTGTCCTTTTGCCGATATTGCGCGTTGAGCGTCTGCACCTCGGCATCGTCGGTCAGCCGGATCGAGATTTCGACCGTCGCCGGGCCAGTGGCAAGCTCGGCGTGCGGGGTACGGGTGATCGCCGCGGTGGCGGCGCGGGTGGCGAGGGCGTCCCAGTCGTGGGCGGGCCAGACGTCTTCGTGGCTGAGTTCGACGAGGATCATGCTAGGTCCGTTCTGGAAAAATCGTTGCCCTTATAGAGCAGCCGCGCGCCATTCGTCTTGGCGCAAGCGTAGGCGAAGCAATCGCCAAAATTTAGCTTCGCCGGGTGGCCGCTATCCCGACCATAGCGTTGATGCGCGTCGAGCGCCGATGTCAATTCGAGCACCCCGATCGCAACCAGCCTCAGTCCGAGCGCTTCTGCGTTGCGCTCGACGACATGCCGGGCAATTTCGATGGTTACGCCTTCCGCCTTGCGAACGGCGCTCACCGTTTCCCAACACGACATTGCCGACCACAATGCATCTCGTTCCGCGAGAATGGAATCACGAAATTGCTCACGCTCCGGCTCGTTCACGACGATGGCGACGAGCGCGGATGCATCAACGAACAGGCTCAATCGTCGTCCTCGCCCCACATCTTGTCGAAAAATGCCTTATCGACCTTGGTGCCTGTCGAGCGCGGAAACGGATATTCTCGCCAGAGCGCATCGAGCTTGTCCCGAACGCCTTGTCTCGGGTCGGTTCGATCCAATTCAGCCTCGCGCGCTGCAGCAAGTTCGCGAACGAGCGCAGTCTTCGTCATTCCCGAGCGCTTTGCCAGACGCTCGACAAGTGCTGCC
>JAIXZV010000079.1 GCA_027489365.1 Sphingomonadales bacterium | reverse complement strand
GCGCGCGCGCCGAGTTGGAGCTGACCTATAATTGGCCGACCGAGGGGCAGGCGCCCGAAGTCTATACCGGCGGGCGCAATTTCGGGCACCTCGCTTATTATGTCGACGACATTTACGAGACCTGCCAGCGGCTGATGGACAATGGCGTGACGATCAACCGCCCGCCGCGCGACGGCAATATGGCGTTCGTCCGCACGCCCGACCTGATCTCGATCGAATTGCTGCAGGACGGCCCGGCGTTGGCTCCTGCGGAACCGTGGGTGTCGATGCCGAACGTGGGGGAATGGTAATGCCGAGCACTCTGGAAATCGTCCGCATCCCGGCGCTGAGCGACAATTACGTCTGGCTGGTGCACGATCCCGTGTCGAACGAGACGATCGTGGTCGACCCCAGCGACGCCGCCCCCGTGCTCGCAGAAGCGGAGGCGCGCGGCTGGACTATCTCGCAGATCTGGAACACGCACTGGCACCCCGATCACACCGACGGCAATGCCGCGATCAAGGCGCTCGGCGCGACCGTCAGCGGCCCCGCCGCCGAAGCGGAGAAAATCCCGACGCTCGATGCCGCGCTGCGCGAGGGCGACACGGTGCGGATCGGCGATCACGTCGCGCGGGTGCTGGAAACGCCGGGCCATACCGCCGGGCACATCGTATTCCACATGGCAGAGGATGCCGCGCTGTTCAGCGGCGACACGCTGTTCGCAATGGGCTGTGGCCGCTTGTTCGAGGGTGGCCCGGCGCAAATGTACGCCAATATGCAGCGGCTCGCCGCCTTGCCGCCCGAGACGATCGTCTATTGCGCGCATGAATATACCCAGTCGAACGGACGCTATGCTGCGGCGGCCGAACCCGACAATGCCGCCGTCACCGAGCGGATGAAGGACGTCGACGCCAAGCGCGCGGCGGGCGAGCCGACCGTGCCGACGACGATCGCGCTGGAGCTTGCCACCAACCCGTTCCTGCGTGCTTCCTCGGCCGAACAGCTCGCCGAACGGCGTGCGGCAAAGGATGTTTTTTAGCCGCGTCGTGCGGTATAAGGATGGCGGGGGAAACGCTTTGAAAAGGACGCGTCACATGGTTCGTTTCATCCTTCCCGCCATCCTGCTGCTGGGCGGTGCCACCGCGCTTTCGGCCGATACCAAAGGCTATCAGGCGCGCCAGGAAGCGCAGGACAAGATCGACCTCGACAAGCAACTGGCCGGGCTGGTGCCGGGCAAGCCGCAAGCGTGCATCGATCCGATCCGCTACCGCGAAAGCACGCGGGTCGGCGATACGATCCTCTACAAGAACGGGCGCAACGACGTGATGCGCACCGACACTGGCGGCGGCTGTTTCGGGCTGCGGCGCGGCGACGCGATCGTGACCAACACGTTCGGTAGTCAGCTCTGCCGTGGTGACATCGTTCGGACGATCGATCTGGTCAGCAGTATCCAGAGCGGCAGCTGCGTGTTCAGCGACTTCACCCCTTACCGCAAGCCATGATCCGCGCGCTGACGCTGATCGCAGCGCTCGGCGCGGTGACCGCGTCGGACAGCAAGGACCTCGACCGCGCGCTCGCCGGACGTGTTGCGGGCAAACCCGAGACGTGCCTGTCGAACAGCCGGATTACGACGCCGCAGGCCTTTGGCGACCGCACCCTGCTCTACCGCGACGGCGCGCGAGTGTGGCGCAACGACCTGCCCGACGCCTGCCCCGGCCTGAATGAAGACGCGCTGATCGTCACCGAGGTATTCGGCGGGCAATTGTGCCGCAACGACCAATTCTACACGCTGCAACGCGGCGGCGGCGGGATCGCTGGCCCACGCTGTCGGCTGGGGAATTTCGTGCCGTGGGACAAGGTGGCGGCGCGGTAAGGTTGGCGGCCCCGCTCAACTTCCGTTCGGGCTGAGCCTGTCGAAGCCCTTGCCTGCCACACAGAGTGTCGGACGTGTGGCACGCTGCCCTTCGACAGGCTCAGGGCGAACGGTATGGCGCTACAGCACAAACCGGCTGAGATCGGTATTCCGCGCTACGCCCGCCAGGTGCGTTTCGACATAAGCGGCATCGACCACCACCGTCTCGCCACCGCGATCCTCGGCGTTGAAGCTGACGTCTTCGAGCAGCTTTTCCATCACCGTCTGCAACCGTCGCGCGCCGATATTCTCGATCTCGCCATTCACTTCCGCCGCGATCTTGGCGACCGCGCGGATGCCGTCGGCGGTGAATTCGACGCCGACATTCTCGGTCGCGATCAGCGCCACGTACTGTTGCGTCAGCGAGGCCTTGGTGTCGCTGAGGATCGCGACGAAATCATCCTCGGTCAGCGCCTTCAGCTCGACGCGGATCGGCAAGCGACCCTGGAGCTCGGGCAGCAGATCGCTCGGCTTGGCGACGTGGAACGCGCCCGACGCAATGAACAGAATGTGATCGGTCTTCATCGGACCGTACTTCGTCGCAACGGTCGTACCCTCGATCAGCGGCAGCAGATCGCGCTGGACGCCTTCACGGCTGACCGATCCGCCGCGCACGTCGCTGACCGCGATCTTGTCGATTTCGTCGAGGAAGACGATCCCGTTCGCCTCGGCATCGGCGAGCGCGGTGCGGCTGACCTCATCCTGGTCGAGCCGCTTATCGGCCTCTTCCTCGACGAGTTTGTCCCACGCGGCAGGCACGGTCAGCTTGCGCCGCTTGAGCTGGCCCTGGCCGAACGCCTTGCCCATCATTTCGCTGAGATTGATCATTTGCGCGCCGCCGCCGGGCACGTCGAACGGCAGGCTCGGGGCTGCTTCCAGCTCGATCTCGATTTCGGTATCGCGCAAATGGCCGTCGTGCAGCCGCTGGCGGAAGGCTTCGCGCGTTGCCTCGCTCGCCCCCTTGCCGGTGAGCGCGTCGAGCAGGCGCGTCATCGCGGCTTCCTCGGCCTTGTCCTTCACCGCGACGCGGCGGCGTTCTTTTTCGAGGCGGATCGCTTCCT
>JAIXZV010000127.1 GCA_027489365.1 Sphingomonadales bacterium | reverse complement strand
GCAGGGCCTTCTGCCGGCGCTTGTTGATCTCGTCCTGAACCGGAACCAGATCACGAACCATGCCGTGCCGGTTGTTATCCCGGTCCACGTAGGCGCTGACGAGCTGCAACGGGCACTCAGGCTCGCCGTTCTCGTCCAGATAGGTGACAGGCTTCGACGGCTCCAACTCGCCGCCACGGGTGAAGCAGGCGTAGTGCCAGACCCCATCCTCGCGGTAATACATTTCCGAAACGCGGACGCGCTTGCGCTTGGCGTCGCTCCAGATTTTCCAGCGCGGCTTGTCGTCGTACGTGCCGCCCAGATCGTCAGCCTGCGCGCTTGGCGTCATCGCCAGCGCATCTACCCCGTTCGGGAACCGCTTGGCTGCTTCGTCCTCGTCGTACCACGTGTCAAAGCCGACATACCGGGCGTCCGAGAAATCCTGCTCGGCAGAGTGCGGATCGTACCAGAGCCGATCCCACGGGATTTCCTTGCACGTTACGTCAACGCGCCCGTCCTTGGTCTGCTCCGCGCCGATGTAAACGCCGCCAAACCCGTTGACGAGAACGCGCTTTGTGACCTTGGACTTGGCCTGCGCGAAGTTGGCGCGCTCGGCAGCATAGCGCAACGCATCCGTCCAGAACTCGGCGCCTTCGTCCTCGGTCGGGGTGCGCGGGTAGCACTTCGGATCGGTGCGGGTCTGCTTCTCGGCGCCCAGGATGTAATCCACCTTGCGGCGGATCATGTTGAACGTGCCGTAAGGCTGACCGCGACGCTTCAGCGTCTTGATCTCAGTGTCTGTCAGCTGGACGTTGTTGTAGTAATCCTCGTCCCGCTCAGCGTCGTGGCGGGCATCCTGCGAGGCGTCAAGGCTGGCATTGCGCCAGTCGAGCCAAGGCTTGATCCCGTCAGCATCGCGCAATTCTGGCGCGGCCTGCTCTGCAACAGGCGGGGCCATCTTCAGCGCGGCGCTCATTTCGTTTTGAAATCCTCGTCTGCTTCGTAATCGTCGGTGTCCCACCGGTCCTTGGACTTGGGTTTCACCGGAGCGCCGACGAGCGCGGGATGCGCTTCGTCCAGCACGCGGCCAATCAGGCTCGCGCAGTCAACTTCATCGTCGTGCTTGCCCGCAGGAAAGCGCAGATACTCGTCAAGAACCGCGTCACCGTCAGGGCCAGTCGGCAGGCTCACCATTCCCATGGAGGCCCGCGCCTGAAACCCGCGTGCGCGTGTCGGCTTGTCGTGGATGCTCGATACCCACTCCATCCGGCAGTAAACCCGGCGCTCTCGCATCCGGCGCGTCAGCATCGGCTCGATAGCCTTCTGGATCACGCCGCCCTCACCGAACCAGCAGAACGGCTTGAACCGCTCGATGAGGTTCAGCTTTTCTTCAACCCAGACATTCGAGGCCGTCTGCCCGCGCCATCCGCCGATCAGGTAGATTGCGCCCTCAGGGTCGATGCCCCAGACCCGGTGGACCGTGTAGTCGCCGCCGTTGTCCGTGACCGCGTAGTCCGATGTACCGTAAACCGCCAGATTGCCGGGGCGCTCCGTGTGGCGCTTGAACCAGTCGCGCTGGAAGTAGGTGCCTTCGTCAGGCTGCGGCTTTTGCTGATACAGCGCCGACCACTCACGCGGGCCGACGTTGCGCCGGATGCGCTCAAGACTGGCGACCGGGTATCTCTCAGGCCACAGAGCCTCACCAGATGAGTCCAGAGCGGGCAGATCGAGGATTTCCCACCGATCCCCGCCCGTTTCAGCTTCCGCCAGCAGCCAGCCCGCCAGATCATCCTCATGCCATCGTGTCTGGCAGAGCACCACAGCAGCCGGCGGCATCAAGCGGGTGTAGAACGTGGACTGATACCAGCCCTTCACATGCGCCCGCCGAACCTCGCTATCGGCCTCCTGGCGGTCCTTCAGCGGGTCGTCAATGATCCCGATATGCGCGCCGCGCCCGGTGATGGAACCACCCACACCGACCGCAACGTAACTGCCGCCCTGCCCGGTATTCCATCGGCCCGCTGCCGCGCTATCCGCAGCCAAGGCCACGCCGGGGAATATCACGCCGAACTCAGGCGAGCCGACGAGGTTGCGAACGTCGCGGCCAAAGTCCTGCGCCAGTTCCGCGCTGTAGCTCGCCGCGATGACTTGCCGCGTCGGGTCTTTGCCCATCAGCCACGCCGGGAACCTGCGCGATACCAGTTCGCTCTTGCCGTGCCGGGGCGGCATGAAGATCGCCAGCCGGTCGATCTCGCCGCGCTCAACGGCTTCGAGCTTCTGGGCAATCAGGTGGTGGTGTGGCGCCGCTTCGTAAGCCGGGTTTGTGTATGTGGTGAAGTCAATGAGTGACCGGCGGGCTGTCCTGCGTTTCAGCAGTTCCCGCGCCGCTTCCGCTGGCGATGGCAAGCAGTTCTTCCTCGGTCATGTCCACAACGCGCCGCGTGATGGAACCGGAATGTTCGATCTCCTGGCGCGGTTTGCCGTATGCCCGGTCCAGCAGCGAGTTCGCCGCAGCAACGCGGGCCGCTTCGCTCTCGCCAGCCGTTGCGATCTGGACGAGCGTGGCAAGCGCAGCCGGGGAATGCTCAGCAGCGAGCGCCTTGATGTCGCGGGTCGCGCTGTTCAGCGTGCCCTTCTGTCGCCCACCTGTTTTCGGCAGGCCCTTTGGTCGGCCTCCGGGCATTCTATCGCATTCCGTTTTTGAAACTATGTTTCGCCAAGAAGCGGGTGCGGCGCAGGCGGATCAACGATCACGAAAAGCACGCCATGGACGGAGACTTTGCCGTCAGAGTCGGTCTTGAACCATTCGCCTTCGTGGTCGGGATACAGGGCGCGCAGCGCATCGTATTCTTGCCGGGTCATCAGGACGTATGGCGCGTCTTCCATCTGCCCTCTGTGGTATTCCGGCTC
>JAIXZV010000342.1 GCA_027489365.1 Sphingomonadales bacterium | reverse complement strand
CTGGATCAGGCGCCGGGCTTGGCGATCTGGACGGGCTGTCCCGGGCGCAGGAAGGCGCCGCCGGCGGCGACGATCGGCGTTCCGGGCCGCAGCGGTGCGGAAACGCGGGCATCGGCGCCGTTCAGCGCCTGGATCGAAACGGGGACCGGCGTGGCGCGCTTGCCGTCGATGCGGTAGACGAAGCGCCCACCGCGGGCATCAGTCTGAAGCGCGCCGATCGGCACGCGCACTATCCGGGCATCGGCGTCGCTGCCGTTCAGTTGCACACGGACGATCGCGCCGGGACTGGGGCTGCCCTGTTCCACCGCGAGGCGAACCGGCGCGACGCCGCCGCCTTCGATGCGCGGTGACATTCCCACCACCCGGGCGGTGCCGGTCACGCCGTCCGCCTCGTAGCGCACCTGCATGCCCGGCCGGATCGACGGGGCGAGCTTCACCGGCACGGCGGCGAGGATCATGCCGCCGACACGCGATTCGATGGCGAACAGCATCTGGCCGGGCGCCACCACGCCGCCCAGCTCCGCCGTTCGGCTGGCGATCAGGCCGGCGCCGGGCGCGCGGACGACGTTGAAATCGGCCTCGGTTCGGGCGAGTGCCGCCGCCGCGCGCGCCGCCGCCAGCGTGTTTTCGGCGGAGCGGGCCTCGGCACGCGCGGCATCGCGCTCGGCTTCGGAAAGCGCGCCAGTGGCGACCAGCGTGTCGGCGCGCTTCGCGGCGGTGGCGCGCTCTGCGGCCAGCGCCTCTGCCCGGCGGACTTCGCTGTCCGCCTGGCGGATGCGCAGCGCGGCAGCGCGGCCGTCGATTACCGCCAGCACCTGCCCGGCCTCCACCCGATCGCCGATCTGCGCCTTCACCGCGAGGATCCGGCCGCCATTGACGGCGCTCGCCTGCAACGGCGTCACCGACTGGACGATGCCGGTGACACCATTGCCAGACGAAAGATCGGGACGCACCGGCTCGGCGACGACATAGGCGGTCGGCTGGGGCGCGGCGGGCGGGTCGCCAGCGAACACGGCAGAAGCCAGACCGGCGACAGACAGAAGGGCAGCGCCGCCAGCCAGATAGACGGCGGGGTGCCGCTTCATATGGGTCACGGTCTGCTTGAGGCGTGGATGCATGGTTGGTTTCCTGGGGGGTAAAGGGGATTCAGCCGACGAGCACGACGATTGCCGTCGTCGTCGCCGCGAAGCTGGCGAGGACGAAGAGCGCCATCTGATGATCAAGACGGCGTTCGGCACATTGACGGGACGGGAGCGGTTTCATGCGGGCCTGCTAGCCAATCAGTTCCCGTGCTCGATCGAGCCTTTGTGGAGAAACTGTGGAGCCGCGCGGCGAGACCTCGGCAAAGAACCAGGCGCGGAGCACCACCCGATCCCGCTGGGGCCGCAGGAGGATCTTCGGCATCGCGTCAAAGAAGGCCAATGCATCCGGTGGCCGCATGCCGCGTAAGCGCTGCTCGGCCGCACGCCGCTGCGCCGTCCCGCGTCGCCGATCGCGCGCAAAATTCTGCGCACCGCAGCGCGCAGGGCACTGCGGATTCGCCGAACCGATCCGGCGTCGCCGCTGCTACCAGATGCCCGCCGCCCGCACCGGCCATGGCGCGCGCCATCGCAGCCAGGATGCGGTCGGCACGGAACGGGGACAGGATGTCCCCCAGGTCGAGGATGGCGATGCCGGGTGTGTGCTCGGCAAACCGACGCGCGCGGGACAGGGCGACATCGGAACGCCACGCGCGATCGCCGCATTTAAGGGCGCTGCCGCCGCCGACGCGGGACCAGTACCAGCAGCAGCACCAATCCTGCCAGCAGTGCGATCAGTGCGGCAGCCAGATCGTCCCCCACGGCCGCCCGAACCCAAAGAAACAGCCCGCACTCGCACCCAAGAACCAGCACTATGACGAGAAGAGTATCGTATCGCATGGGGGTATCCTCAAACGGAACAGGATCGACGGACGCGCCCGACCGCCCGTGCCGATCCGAGCACGCAGGCGAGCGAAGTATATCGCCGCCCGCTCCGGGGGGACGGGCGGGCGGCGGCGCAACTATCCGGCGCGGGGGGTGCCGGATGCGCGGAGGGTGTCAGCGGCGACGGATGGTGCCGGCACCGGCGATCGGACCGCCTGACTGGGGGCGGGCGAAAGCGGTTCGGCGCCCTCGGACGATGGAAAACGGCATGGTCACAGCAGGGTCTCTTGGCCTCGGCGGCGGCGTAGCGCCTGATGCACACCGGATGGACCGCGACCGTCGAGCGAACAACGACGCCATGTGGAGAGACTGTGGAGAGGAACCCGCGATCAGCGTCGCGGAAACGACAGTTCGAACGCTGCAAGGTCATGACGATAGCGCGCGGTGCCGCCATGGGCCTGGCCGATACCGCGCACGACCGCCAGCCCCAGCCCGCTGCCGTTGCTGATAGGACTGGCGCGGCGGAACGGCCGGAACGCCTCCTCGGCAAAGTCGAGCGGCAGGCCCGGGCCGGCATCCGCCACCGTTATCCGAACATGAGCTTCCTCCAGCCGCAACGCGACCCGAATTGGGCCCGGATGGGCATGACGCCGGGCATTTTCCACCAACGCCAGCAGCGCCTGCCGCACCCGTGCGGCATCGGCCTCGACGATGCCGGAGTCCAAGCATGTCTCGAGCGTGAACCCTTCCGCCTCCAGATCCGACCGGAGGAGCTCGAGCAGCGCGGTGATCTCCGCATCCAGCGCGACCGGCACCGCGCGACAGTCGAGATGGCCGCTTTCCAGCAGGCTTACGGTGCGGAGATCTTCAATTAGCCGGGCCAGCCCATCGACCTGCGACAAAAGGTTGCGGAAAAGCACTGGGTCGGCCTCGAACACGCCGTCGGCCAGCCCCTGCAACCGCCCGCGCAGAATCGTCACCGGGGTGCGCAGTTCGTGGGCGATCACGCTGTTCCAGCGGCTGATTTCGGACGACGTCGCCTCAAGCCGCTCGGCCATCACGTTGAAGTTCTCGACGAGGCGCGATGCTTCGCCCATGTCGTAACGGAGAAGCTGCGCACGCGCGCCAAGGTCGCCCGCCGCGATCCGGCGCGCCCCGCCTGCCACGGCGTTCAAGGGCTGGACCAGGCGACGCGCGAACCCGATCGCCACCAGGCCGGAAGCCAGCACCGCAACGATACAGATCGCCCCGATCACCAGCACCTCGATCCATTCAGGCCGCCAGGGATCATG
>JAIXZV010000335.1 GCA_027489365.1 Sphingomonadales bacterium | reverse complement strand
GGGGCGGCAAGGCCGGCCTGGAACGCCAGCTCGTGAACAGCGACCCGACCACTGGCGGCGTGACGGCGAGCTACGCAATGCTCGGCGACGTGCAGATCGCCGAGCCCGGCGCGCTGATCGGCTTCGCCGGGCAACGCGTGATCGAACAGACGATCCGCGAGAAACTGCCCGAAGGCTTCCAGCGTGCGGAATATCTGCTCGAACACGGGATGATCGACATGGTGAAGCACCGCAAGGATCTGCGCGCCACGCTGGCGAAGCTGATCGACTATCTGTGCGTGAAGCAGGCGGCGGCTTGAGTTTGCTTCCCCTCCCGCAAGCGGGAGGGGATTGAGGGGTGGGCGCGCGCTCTCAACAAATGCTGCCCTAGCGGATAGCGCGCGCCCACCCCCTGCCCCCTCCCGCAAGCGGGAGGGGAGGAGAAGAAGATGCCCGATCACGCGAAGTCGAGTAACCCTGCCGTGCAAGCGCAGCTCGATCGCCTCTGGTCGCTCTCCCCCGGCGCCGATATCCTCGGGCTCGAGCGCATCACCGCGTTGCTCGGCCGGCTCGGCAACCCGCACCACCACCTCCCGCCAGTGCTCCACGTCGCTGGCACCAACGGCAAGGGCTCAACCTGCGCCTTCCTGCGCGCAACGCTCGAGGCTGCCGGGCTAACAACGCACGTTTACACCAGCCCCCACCTCGTCCGCTTCAACGAGCGCATCCGCATCGCCGGGCGGCTGATCGAAGACGACGCGCTAGCCGCCCTACTAGAAGAAGTGCTCGACGAAGCCGCCAACATCAACGCGAGCTTCTTCGAAGTCACCACCGCCGCCGCCTTCCTCGCCTTCAGCCGCACCCCCGCCGACGCCTGCATCATCGAGGTCGGCCTCGGCGGCCGGCTCGACGCGAGCAACGTCATCCCCGCGCCGATCGTCACCGGCATCGCGCAGCTCGGGCTCGACCACCAAAGCTTCCTCGGTGATACCGAAGAGGCGATTGCCGGCGAGAAGGCCGGAATCGCCAAGCCCGGCATACCGCTGGTGACGATGCGCTACGGCCCCAGCGTCGCCGCGCGCGTGGCGGAGGTTGCGGCGGCAGGCGCCGCGCGGGTCAGCGCGCTCGGCACCACCTGGCACCTGAGCGTCGGCCAAACGCTCGCCTACACCGACGCAAACGGCACGATCGAAACCCCGCTCCCGGCAATGGCCGGGCCGCACCAGCCCGAGAACCTCGGCCTGGCGATCGCCATGCTGCGGCACCAAAGCGCGCTCGATATCCCGCCCGAAGCCTATCGCACCGCCGCGCGCACGACGCGCTGGCCCGCGCGGATGCAGCGATTGCGCCCCGGCCCGCTCACCGCGCTCCTCCCCCCCGGCAGCCAGCTCTGGCTCGACGGCGGCCACAACCCCGCCGCCGCGTTCGCGATCGCCACCGCACTGGAGGCGATTGCCCATCCGGCCATCGGGCGCAGCGAAGTCCACCTCGTGCTCGGGATGCTGTCGAACAAGGATCCAGCGGGCCTGCTAGCCCCCTTTGCGAAGCTCGCGACCACGCTCCACGCCGTCCCGACGCCGGGTCACGAACATCACGCCCCCGCCGCGCTCGCGCAGATCGCGCACGACCTGGGCATCGCGGCCCACACCGCGCCCGACGTCGCGACGGCACTGCGCGACATCACCGAAATCGCCGATCAGGCCGAGCCGCCGATCGTGCTGATCCTCGGCTCGCTGTATCTCGCAGGCGAGGTGCTCTCGCAAAACGACGAGTTGCCCGACTGACGCTTTATTGCGATTGACTTGCAATAGCAGATGCGAAAGGATGCTCCGCAGCAACGGAGCAACCCTCATGACGACCACGCCTGCCCCCTCGCCCGCCCAGCATCCGAGCGCGCTTGCCGCCAGCCTGCAAGGCCCGCTGCCCGCCGACGCCAACGCCCGACTCGCGCTGTTCGCGTTCCGCCGGATGGGCGCGCACGGGCTAAACGACGCCAACGCCTCGACAATGATGATGCAGGCGTTCGGCGGCGGGTTTCGGCGTCCGCTGATCCTGATGCGCGCGATGATGGCCGATCTCGCGCACGCCGCCACCTGCCCGATCACGATCGCGCCGTGCTGCTGCGCGCGGATGACCGGATCGGAGACAACCGTCCTGACCATCCTCGCCCGCGCCGAAACCGCGCCGGACAGCGCACGACTGTTGCTCGGCGACCTGATCGGCGTCCGCCGCCCGGACGGTGTCCTCGCCAGCATGACGCTGCTCGCGCAAGCCTTTGCCGATGCCGGGCGGCCGATCGGCGGGTCCACCAACAGCGCCGACTAAAGCCGTCGTGCTCCTGCGACAGCAGGAGCCCAGCGCCACAAGCGTAGCGCGCTCGCCGAACGTTTTTGGCGTCGGCCGCTTGCGCCTTTCAAAAGCCGAACCTATCGTAACGGGGTCGAAACAACCCATAGGATTCCCTTGTGAAAACCAACGCAGCCGACATTGACCACGCTGCGGCGGCGGGCGCGCGGCGAAAAGCCTGGCAAACGCCAGCGGTTTTGACCTCGGAGCTGCCCGACACATCCAAGCATCCGAATTATTCCGATTTTCAATCGGTTGGCACTGGACCGTTCGGGGCAAGCTGATCCCTTGCACCCCAATTAATCGGCCAGAGACGACGGGCTAAGCGCGGACCCGCAATTCCGCCAGCCGTGCCATCGCCCAACGGTACATATCCGCCTCGGCGGCGCGCTGCGTGCGGTCCATCAGCTTCATACGCGCCTCGACGTCCTCCAGCACGGTGCGCGCCTGTTCGTCCCTATCGAGATCAAGCAGCAAAGCGGCGTAGCGAACCCGCCCCTCCTCGCCTGCCAAGCGCGTGACGAGATCGGCATAAAGCTCCAGCGCCTCGTCAAAACGCCCGAGCGCCTCCAGAATCCGCGCGCGCAACAACCCGATCCGGTCGCGGTCGCTTTGCGCCGAGGCAGCGGGGGCGGCATCGAGCGTCGCCAGTGCGGCGGCCGCCTCGTCATTCTCATATTCGGCACGCGCGAGCTTTTCGGCGCTGCGCAAATCGACCGGACCGAGCGTCGTCGCCTCGCGGTAGAGCGGCAGCGCCTCGCGATAATTGCCCCGCGCCGACAGCGCATCCGCCAGCCGGATGCGATTCGCCACGGTGTCCGCCGTCGCCAGCGCCGTGCGCGCCGCGCGCACTTCCTTCTCCGGATCGAGCTTCGCCGCCACCGCCGCCCGCGCGCCGCGCACATGCCGATTGCCCTGAAAGCGCGGATAGACCTCCAGCACGACATAGGCGATCGTACTGGCGACCGGCAGAAAGACCAGCGCCATGATCCAGAGCTGGTTGCGCCCGTTGCGGATCACGTCGATCACGCACAGCACCTGGATCGCGATGGTGAGGGCGTAGATCATGTCGCCGCTTCCGCATCTGCCGCACCCTCGCGGGTTCCGGCATCGCCGATCGACTGATCGACCAGTCCGCTTCGGCTCATCCACCAGAACAGCAGCACGCCCGGCATCGCAACGATGGTGGTCAGCCAATAGAAGTTCACATAACCAAAGCGCTCGACCAGCGCCCCCGCCGTCGTCGCGGTGAGCAAGCGTCCGACGACGCTCGCCGCCGCCGAGATCAGCGCATATTGCGCGGCCGTGTAGCGCAAGTCGGCGAGCGCCGAGAAATAGGCGATCACCGTCACCCCGCCGATGCCGCTCGCGAAATATTCGAAGGCAATCGCCCCGGCGAGTCCGCCATTGCTGTGCCCCATCCCGGCGAGCAGCGCGAACCCGGCATTGGACACCGCCATCAGCACCAGGCTGAGCAGAACCGAGCGCTTCATCCCCATCCGCGCATACAGGATGCCGCCGACGAACACGCCGACCATGTACAGCCAAAAACCGACCCCGACATCGTACAGCGCGATCTCGTCATTGGTGAAGCCATGATCGTTGAGCATCAGCCGCAGCACGATCTGTCCGAGCGTATCGCCGATCTTGTGGATCAGGATGAACAGCAGCACGATATAGGCGCCCTTGCGCCGGAAAAATTCGAGGAACGGCCCGACGATCGAGGCAACCACCTCATCGACCCCGCGCTTGGCGACGGGCTCGCGGTGCCGCGCTGGCTCGCCCAGGATCAACCCGGTCACCATCGCGGGCAGCGCGAACACCGCGCACGCGAGATACGCCCAGCTCCACCCGACCCGCGCCGCCAGCACCAGCGCCAGCGCGCCCGCCGCGACCGATCCGATCCGCCAGCCATATTGCGTCATGCCCGATCCGACACCGAGCTGCTCGGGCTTGAGCGTCTCGATCCGGTAAGCGTCGATCACAATGTCGAAGGTCGCGCCGGCAAACCCCACCAGCACCGCGGCGGCGACCGTCGCACCGATGCTCGCCTTGGGATCGACAAACGCAAGATTGGCGACCGCCGCCATCACCAGCACACCCGCGAAGATCAGCCACGACACCCGCTGCCCGAGTGCGCCCAGCACCGGCAGCCGCACGCCATCGACCGCCCACGCCCAGAACGGCTTCAAATTGTAGACCAGGAAGCCCAGTGTGAAGGCGGTAATCGTCTTCTTGTCGATTCCGTCCTGCGCCAACCGACTGGTCAGCGTCGCGCCGATCATCGCATAGGGAAAGCCGGAGGAAACACCGAGGAAGAAGGCAGCGACGGGCTCGCGCTCGGTATAGGGGCGGACCGGCGCAAGATAGGATTGCAGCACCGGCAGGCGCGCGAGCAGGCCAAGCCCCGCGATCCCGAGCACGAAGACCGCGACCCACCATTCCTTGTTCATTCGTCGCTTGCTCCAACCTCGACTATCCTGCGACACTAGCGTCAAATATCAGGAGAGGAAGCGGCATGAACGCGCCTGTGAAGATCGCCGTCCCCACGCCAGGGCAATTGGCACTCGCCGCCCTGCTCGCGCGCGGTGCGAGCGCCCCGACGGGCGCGATCACCCATGTCGATGCTGCGGCCTATACGTCCCCCGACCGCCACGCCGCCGAGCAAGCGCGTATCTTCACCCGTGTGCCCCTCGTCATCGCGCCCTCCGCGCTGCTCCCGCAGAACAATATGGCGGTGCCGCATGACGGGTTCGGCAAGCCGCTGCTGATCGCGCGCGACAAAGCGGGCCACGCGCAGGTGTTCCTCAACGTCTGCCAGCATCGCGGCACGCGGCTGGTCGAGGGCAGCGATCCGGTCTGCGCCGCGCGGCTGGTCTGCCCATATCACGCCTGGAGCTACACACTCGACGGCAAGCTCGCCGCTTTGCCGCGCCCCGATGCCTTCCCCGGCCTCGACAAGACCACACTCGGCCTGAAGAAGCTCCCGACACGCGAAAGCGGCGGGCTGATCTGGTTCGCCTTCGACGAGGCGGCCGATTTCAGCGAAGCCGAAGCGCTCGGCGGGGATTTCACCGCGTTCGATCTGCCCGGCCAATACCTTTTCCGCCGTCGCACGCACGATGTCGCGGCGAATTGGAAGCTGATCATGGACGCCTTCCTGGAGAGCTATCACGTCCAGCGGCTGCACAGCGCGACGATCGGCCCGTTCTTCAAGGATGGCATCTCGGTCGCCGACCGGGTCGGCCCGCATCAACGCTCGGCAGTCGGGCGCGAGGCGGCGCTGGCGGCGTGCGCGGCGGACGACTGGCCGACGCTGCGCTCGGCGATCACTTACACCTATCAGCTTTTCCCCGGCACCGTGCTGATCGTCAGTCCCGACTACATGAACCTCATGGTCCTGATGCCGCAGTCCGAAGGCCGCGTGCTGGTCGAGGATTTCATGCTGATTCCGGAGGCACCGGCATCCGAAAAGGCGCTGGCGCATTGGGAAAAGAGCTGGGCGCTGCTCGACGGCGGCGTATTCGCGGCCGAGGATTTCCGCGCGGCGGCGCTAGGGCAGGAAGGGCTGGCGTCGGGTGCGATCGAGCGGGTTACGCTGGGGACGCTCGAAACGGGCATCCGCCACTTCCACGATGCAGTGGAGGGAATGCTCTAATTTCCTCCCCTCCCCTTCAGGGGAGGGGCTGGGGGTGGGGCCGTGCCTCGAACGCGACTTTGGATTCGCGGATAGGCCCCACCCCAACCCCTCCCCTGAAGGGTAGGGGCCTGCCCATCAACCAACATCCACAAACAAGTTGAACCCGCTCGGCAACCGCTTCGGCATCTTGCCCCCCAGCACGGCCTCGATCGCGGCAATCGCCGTCAGCAAGTCGCGCTGCGCATAGGGTTTGGCGAGGCACCCGGCCGCTACCTCACGCCCGCCCTCGGGGCACGCGCCGGTTACGAACAACACCGGCACGCCCGCACCGTGCGCCGCGCGCGCCACATCGATCCCGCTGCCATCGGCCAGGCTGATGTCGACCAGCACCAGATCGATCTCCACGCCCCGCTCGATCACCGCCAGCGCATCGGCAACGCGGTCGACCGTGGCGACCACCTCATATCCCGCCTCGCGCAGGAAATGTTCGGTGTCGAACGCCACCAGCGGCTCGTCCTCGGCCAGCAACAACCGTGTAATCCGCCGCTTCTTTTTACCGAACAACATTGGTCCGGAATCCCGCCCTATAACGTCTTGCCGAAATGGCAGTGCGTATCGCCCTCGTTACGCACCCGTCCCTTAACGCGCGGCTACGAGATCGGGCGCAAATTATTTTGTGCGCACGAACGCCCACAAATTCGCTATCACGCGCACGTGTCCAAAGCTTTTACCCCCAAACCCGCACCGAATGCAGCCCCCAAGGCGCCCGTTCGCCCCAAGGATGAGCAGCGCATCGCCAAATTGCTCGCGCGCGCCGGCGTGGCCTCGCGCCGCGAGATCGAACGCATGATCGCCGAAGGGCGGATCGCGCTCGACGGCATGGTGATCGATACGCCCGCGACGATCCTGAAGTCGCTCATCGGCGTCACCGTCGATGGCACGCCCGTCGCAGCACCCGAGGCCGCTCGGCTGTTCCTCTATCACAAGCCGCCCGGCCTGCTCGTCACCGAGCGCGACCCCGCCGGGCGTCCGACGATCTATGACCGTCTGCCGCAGGATCTGCCGCGCCTCGTGCCGGTCGGGCGGCTCGACCTCAACACCGAGGGGTTGCTCCTCCTCACCACCGATGGCGAGTTGAAGCGCCAGCTCGAACTCCCCGCCACCGGCGTCGAGCGCGCCTACCGCGCCCGCGCCTACGGCCCGATCACGCAGGAGCAGCTTGAGGAGCTGATCCACGGCGTCGAGATCGAAGGCGTGCGCTATGGCTCGATCGACGCCAATCTCGAACGTCGCACCGGCGCGAACGTCTGGATCGAAATGATCCTGACCGAGGGCAAGAATCGCGAAGTCCGCCGCGTGCTCGAATATCTCGGGTTGAAGGTCTCGCGCCTGATCCGCACCCGCTACGGCCCGTTCATCCTCGGCGATTTGCCGGTCGGCGAAATCGGCGAGATCAAGCAGCACGACGTCGTCGCCTTCCGCAAGGACCCCACCCGCAAGGGCGGCGGCGAAGCGCCCAAGCTGGTCGAAAAAGCACGTCCCGCACCGCGGGGCCTGCGCGAAATCCCCTCCGCACCAAAAGCCCCGCAGCCCAAGCCCGCCCCCGTGCGGCGCATCACCAAGGCCTCGGCCAACCGCGCCGACAAGGCCGCCTTCGCCGAACCGCGCGTGCCGCAGCCGGGTCGCGATCCGGTCGTGCTGACCAAGGCGACGAAGGTGAAGCGCTTCTACGACGCCAAACCGAAGGCCGGGACCGAGCCAGCCGCACCGCGCGCGATCGCGCCGGGTCAGCGCCCCAAGGTGTTCAACCCCGAACTCGGCCGCAACGTCCGCGCCAAACCCGCCCGCCCCGAGCGGACCGAGCGCCCGGAGAAGGCCGAGCGCGCGCCCGCCAAATCGACCCCGCGCACCGCCGGCAAGGCGCGCGCGCGCCCGTCCAAGCCGCGCACCGTCAAGATCCACAAGAGCCGGACTCGTAAGTAATGCGCATCATCGCCGGAAAATGGCGCGGCCGCCCGCTGGTGGCACCGAAAGGCGACGCAACGCGCCCAACCGCTGACCGCGTGCGCGAGGCGTTGTTCTCGATGCTCGCCAGCCGCATCGGCAGTTTCGAAGATCTCGCCGTCGCCGACCTGTTCGCAGGCTCCGGCGCGCTCGGGCTCGAGGCGCTGTCGCGTGGCGCGAAATCGTGCATCTTCGTCGAACAGGACAAGCCCGCGCTCGACGCGCTGCGCGCCAACATCACGAAACTTGGCGGTGCCAAGGAAATCGGCGCCGACGTGCGCGCGCAAAGCGTGCTCGCGCTCGGCCATGCCGCGCATCCGCTCGATCTGATCGTAATGGACCCGCCCTATGACAGCGGTGCGGGCGCCGTCGCGCTCGACAAGCTCACGCGGCTCGGCTGGGTCGGCGATGCGACCTGGGTGAGCATCGAAACCGCCAAGCAGGAATTGGTCGAGGTCGCCGGGTTCGTCGAGGACGTCAGCCGCGTCCACGGTAAGGCAAGGATCACGCTACTGCGGCGGGGGTGATTCCAAGCCCCTCCCTGAAGGGGCGGGGCTTGAGAACGATCAGCCCCCTACGAAAGTC
>JAIXZV010000016.1 GCA_027489365.1 Sphingomonadales bacterium | reverse complement strand
CGTCTGCTGCGACAGCATGACCTGATTGCCAGTGGCCAGACGCACGATGCGCTGGATAGCAAGCAGGGCGCCGGCGCCGCACCAGGCGATCTTCTCGGACGAGCCCCAGAGGAACGCCCGATACATCAGTTCCTCGAACAGGCCGTAGTTCATGCCGCCGATGTAGTCGCCGGCCGCAGCGTCGATGATCTGACCAGCCGGAACGAAGTTGAAGAACCCGAGGGTGGTACGCAGCGGAGCGCCACCGGACAGGATTTCATTCCTCGCGCCGAACCAGTACGCCATCTCCTGATCGTTGGCGTGCATCTCCAGCGCTTCACGCTTGGCTTCCGCAACCTGCTCCTTCGTCCGCATACGCGTAGCGATAGCGGTGTTGGTGAGCATCAGGCTGTTGCGGAAAATCTGCGTGTAGTTGTAGTACTTCGTCGGCTGGAAGCTCACCGCAGTCGGCGTGTTGGCGCCTTCACGGTAGGCCGAACCGACAACACGCAGGAACGGATTGATGCCGGCAGCGTTGTAGGTGACAGCTGTCAGCGCCGAGTTGGTCGGATAGTTCGAGCCTTTCAGGTACGTGATACCGTCGATGCTCGTCGCCGAGGCGATCGAGGTCACGAGGACCAGTTCCTTCGTCTGCTCGATCATGAGCACATCGCCGACCTTGATCGACGTTGCGTCATCAGCGTAGGTGCCAGCACCGATGAGTGTGGCAGCCGCCACAACGGTCAGGCCTGTTGCGTTCGTCGCGATGTTCGCAGCAAGCTGCAAACGGCGGCTCGGCATCTTCTTGGTGAAGTAGGAGAACTCGGGGTCGTCGACCGTCTCCGTCTTCATCTTCGAGGTCAGAGCGGTGAAGGGAGCAGAACCTGCGCCATTCGGCACCAGGTATGCGATCCCTTCCCGCCAGCTCTTCGGGCGCTCATCGGCGATAGCCGAGTTGGTCGAGCGCAATCCCTGGATTGCCATCAGCGTTTAGTCCTTCTGTTTAGCCAATTCCGAGCTGAGACAGGATGTCAGGCTCGTTGGAGGGTTGAGCGGGGCGAGCCCCTGGGTTGAACTGCCGAGCGGGTTGCGGTGTCGGCGTAGGCGCAGCAGGCGCCTGACGCTGAACAAGGGTGGCCAGCTGCGGCACAGTCGCCGCGATGTGGGCTGCGAGGGCATCGCCGAACTCCGGCGTATAGCCCTGCGCGTTGCGCCACTTGGGATCGCTGGCGAGCAGCTGCTGCGCTGCCTGCACAACGACAGGGCGAAGCGCCGGGACATTCAGGCCGGTATAGCGCCCGTAGAAGTCCTTCTGCATTTCGGCCTGCTTCGCCGCGACCGTTTGGGTCTGCTGGAGCTTCGCCGTGAACTGCTGCTCGAACTGGGCGAGACGCTCAGTCATCAGCTGTTCCATGCGCTGGTGCACGGCGAGGGCCGGCGCAGCCATCATGACCTGCAGGGCCTGCGTGACCACAGCCGGGTCTTCCGACTGGAGGCCCTGAAGCACAGCGGGCGGAACCTGCAGGGTGTACTGCTGCATCAGCGCGATGCGAGGGTCCTGGGCCGGAGGCTGCTGCGGCTGCGGAACGGGCTGCTGGTTCTGCGCCATCTGCTCCAGGATCGCCGTCTGGCGTTCGAGGGCGGTGGAGACAGGGTCCGGGGTGGGAGCAGCGGGAGCCGCAGGCTCAACAGCGGCAGGCTGCTGCGAGGGACCAGCCGGCGGATCGGCGGGGATGGCCTTCGGCTCAGGCTCAGCCGGAGCGAACGGATCGCTGTTCAGGATCGCGAAGATGTCCTCCGGCTCGTCCTGCGGCCCGAAGGGCAGGTCGTCGATTGATCCGGAGGTGGGGGCTGTTGCTGCTTGGCTCATGGTGTCTCTGCCTTTTGTGTTTCAGTGAACGCTTCATCGAGGATTTGGAACAGCATCCTCATGCCGGAGATTTCGCCTTGGAGTTTCGCCATCCGGGTCATCCCGTCAGCGGTGATCTCCACCTGCGTCATCTCAACCATCTTGCCATTGATGGCAGCCTTGGTTAACCCTAGCATGTGCCGGACGCCCGAATTGGGCAATACAGCAACAAGCATTTGCGCCGCCTCTGGAGTCCAATTCTCCACAGGCTCAACGCTGTCAAGGTACTCGTTTAGGTCCATTGTGTTACCTCATGGGTAGACCGGTAAGCCCCGGCGGCAGCTGCTGCAGACGACCGGACTGGGCGCCTCCAGCGATTTGCTCCGGCGAGGCCGGAATAAGGTTCTGCGGGACAGCCTGCGGAGGACGCTTGAAGCTGGACAGGTTCTTCACGCCGGAGATTTCCGTCATGTATTCGAAGATTTGCCCTGCGTCGTACTTTGCAGACAGCTGCTGGTTCTGGCTGACACCCATGAAGATTTCCTTCCAGATGTCCAGCATTGCGACTCGGTCCAGCGGCAGCGTCCCGTCCATGATCGGGAAGTAGAAGTCTCCAGTGACCTGCTCCGGCGTGATGCGGAAGCTCTGCGGACCAGTCGGGCCAAGGACCGTGCCGACGAAGTCGTCAGTCGCGTTCTGCTGGAAGTTGCAGATCATCTGCTCGACGAGGTCGGTCATGCCTTGGGCTGAGATCAGGCGGGCCTGAGAGGCAAGGCGCGAGGCACCAGCCTCGGACGAGGTACGGATTTCCGTAGCGGTCTTCCGGCCACCGGCGTCCTGCAGACCACGGAGGTTGTCGGTCACGCCAGTGAGGCTGTCCGCCATTCGCATGAACAGCTGGAGATCGCCCATGTGCCCGCGAGTTACGTCCGTGACTGCGAGCTGCTGCAGGGCTTGTTTCACGTCAGTGCCGTACGCGGTGCGCTTCAACCGGATCAGCTTACCGGGACCGCCTTGGCGAAGGTCTTGGACCTCAACACGCGAGGGGTCCACGACGAACATATTGTTGATCGCACTGCGTACGTTCCGCATGTGAGAGTTGACGAACCAGGAGAGAACGTCCTGCAGCGGCGTGACGAGGTCCGCCATGGAGGGCTGGCCGAAGCCGTAGCCCTGAACGTAGGGTTCGATTACTGCGACCGGGTGCCGATCGTAGTCTGTGTCGAAGCGCTCAGCCTGGATCACGCGGTTGCCGTTGGCGATGGTGAAGAGCCAAAGCTCCGGCTTGGACTCAGGCCCAAGACCCAACTCCTGCGGGTTCACCCAGCAAGTGCCTTGGTCGAGGCGGACAAAGTTCGTGATGGTCTTGCCCGGATCGGTTTCCCTGCCGGGGACTTCCTCGCCGAGAGAGATCATCCCGCGCATAGACTTCGTGATCTTGTCCTCAGACCCGACAGACATCGGCTTGATGTCACGGACACCCCGGATGCCCTCGCCAGCGTCTTCCATCTGGAGAAGCGAGTGCATACCCATGTAGGAGCGGAAGAAGCAGAACTCACCGTTCTTGCCGACCTGCGTCATCGGCACGCGCGGATCAGGGAAGAACATGAAGGGGTCGATTGCAGTGATCGCGGTGCCCTGAAAGACAGTCTTTTCAGCTCGGGTCTTCTGCCCGGCAGTCCAGATCGTGCGGTACTTCTTCTCTTCCTTCCAGGCTGTGCGGAGCACACCAAGGCCGTAGGTTTGGCCGTCAAACAGGAACTGGAACAGCGCCGACACCAGCCGCTCGTGATCGGCGTTCCACTGGAGGAGAGTCTCCATGCCGGTGCGAGCAGCCTCGGCAGTGCCGCTGTTAGCGCCGAGAGAGAACATCGGACGGCGACCGGCAAAGGTCTGCATGTGATACGTCACGATAGTCATGATCGTGGCGTAGGCATAGGGGACCACGATGTTAGTCGCGATCGGGCCTTTATACTGCGGGTCCTCAGGATCGCGCTTCGCCATCTCGAGGTGCTTGAGGGTTTCCTCATAGTCTTCTGTCGGGACGTAAGCCTGGACTTTCTTCTCGGCGACCTGCCAGCGGCTGGAGAACCGCGACATCGCGAGTTCCGACATCTTCAGCCGGTCTTTCAGGTAGTCCAAGACCTTCGTGTGCATCTCCCGGCTGGCCTGCAAGCGCTCAAGCGCAGTCGCAGCGATGGTCGTCTCGCTGCCGAGCCATTCATCCTTGGGTGTGCCGCCAAGGCCCTTTTCCATTTCGGGGTCCATTAGGTCAGGCCTCCAAGCATATCCATGATTGACTGATCCGGGCCGGCAACCTGATCGCCAGGGCCTTCAACCGGGGAGAACAGGTCGCAGACAAGGCCGGGGTTGACCTCACCAAGCACCGCATCACACTCCGCAGGCGGCTTGAAGTTGATACAGCCCACGCACTGCTCAGGCGGTGTGCCTGGCCGCAAGCGGACAAGTTCAGGTTCCATCTTTCCGGGTTCGGCCATGTGATTAGAGTCTCATGTTTGACAGGGGGAGGCAAGCTGCGCTGCGGGCATCCGGCGGATAAGCCCTACACAGCGGCCTCCAAGATCAGGGGTTCGTACTCGTCGTCGCCGAGGTCGATTGTAGGATCGGCGTTGGAGGCTGCGTATGGGTCAAGGAGCGCGACCGCCATTGCAAGCGCATCTGGAAGGTCTTTCTTCCCCTTGGGATAGTCTTTGAGCTGTGTTTCGAGCTCAGGGAACTTTTCCGCGTGGTAGAGCACGCCAGATGCGTAGCGCGGCTGGAGGATACCCCGGATGCGAGCATCCTTTTGTGTGGAGTGCGTGATCGGCGTGATCTCAAAGTAGCGGTTTCGGCGAAACATCTCCGCCTTCATCAGGTGGATCAGCGCCGCTTGATACTGGATCGACTCTATCCCGTGAAAGCACTGTTCCCCGCCGACAGCGAACTGATCGTGGAAGTCGAAGTATGTGTTGATCAGCTCGAAGGGGGAGGCACCCTTCTTTGCCCAGGTTCTGCGGACCCAGATTGTTCCTGAGCGGAGGCTCTGGCTGACGGCGACAATGGCAGCGAAGTCTGCTCGGCGACTTTCGCTAATTGCTGGATCGAGCGCAATGGCATGAACAAGATGTTCGCCATCGACGACTGGCCTGTGCTGGATGTACCGAGCCTTGAAGATCGCGGTGTTTTCATTGCGGATTTCTCCCTCGTATTCGAGGTAGTAGGCTTCAAGCTGGTCAACCTTTTCAGCTGCGGCGAACAGCGCCTGGATTTTCCCTTGGATCAGGGGCCAGATAGAACCATAGGTTTGATCGCGCTTAGTCCGCGTGCCGAACTTGACAGTCGTGAAGCGGGGATCGCCTTCAAACGTGATAAGCAGACTGTCGCTGTGAAGAAGTGTTCCGAGGACGAAGACTGGATAGTGGTCGCCAACGGTCGGCAGTGCCGGCAGTACGTCGTTATAGGCCCAGTCTCGGGTTTGCTTCCGCTGTTCCTCAGTCTTGACACTTTCGCGATCCTCAACGTCATCGAAGACGATACAGTCTGGGCGATTGCCGCCGTGGTTCATGCCTCGAATTTGCTGCCCGCGACCACGAGCCTTGCAGTGCACGCCGTTTAGGAGGTCGATGTTGTCGGTCTGCCAGACACCTTGACCCATCGGCGGCTTGAGTCTGCCCCACACAGCGTGGATGCGCTCGTTGGACTCGATCTCGGTCTTGACCGTGTTGAGCTGCTCTTCCGCGTGGGTGGAGGTGTAGGAAAGGTAGACCGGGAATTTGTAGATGGCTTCGAGAAGCATGTGCAAGACAGCTGCGTTGCACAGCGTGGTCTTGGAGAAGCCGCGAGGCATACGGACCTGGGTGAACGGCGTGATCTCCATGCAGAGTTCGCCGTTGCTGTCGCGGTAGAAGATCGGGGCAGTGCCCAGGCTCGGGTTCTTCGGGTCGAGGTCGTAGACGAAATTCTCGATTATCTCGTCAACCTCGCCGTAAAGTTCGAGGAACTTACAGCGTCGCCAGAAAATAGCGAGAATGCCTCGGTGAAACCACGGCGGGGCAGTCGGGAATAGGTGCGGGAGGATGGTAGTTACGAAAGAGACAGGGTCCTCCGAGAATTGCAATCGGAGGTCCCTGCGCTCGATTTCAGAAAGCTCGTCGAGCTTAGCCACCAGCCAAGCCTTGGAGCATGGACAGGAAGCCCGGCATCGGAGCAGCTGCGGGCATACCCTTGGCGATCTGCCCAAGGGCCCCTTGGCCTGCCTGCGCGGCGAAGTTGGCGATACCTGCCCCGGTCGGCGTGGGTCCGCCAGTGGACTGCGGGCCAAGTCCGCCGATCATGTTAGCCAGGCCGCCGAGTCCGCCGCCACCCTGCGAGTCCTGGAACGGCGTCGGTGCAGGCATCCCGCCCATGCGGTTCGGCGGAGACTGCGTCTGCGGCAGATTGCCGCGAGAGAGGGCAGTCATGCGCTGCAGGATCGGTCCGAGTTCAAGGCCCGGCATCGGAGCACTGGCTCCGCCTCCGCCGAAGCCGAAGGGGGAGGTACGTTGCGGCTGGAGTGCCATCAGGGTTTGTCCTTCTTCATGGGGTTATTCTTGCCGTACTCGCGCACGTCAGGTGTGTGAGGGCCGGGCAGGCCCAAGGCCTGAAGAAACTCGGCAAACTTCAGTGCCGCCCCGCTCTCGGCGAAGCCCTGAGTTTCATACTGGCTGACAGCCGGTTCACCCTTCGACGGACCGTAAGCCCTGGTGCGGATCGGGTCCATCTGCGGCGTTGCTGGTGTCTGCGTTGCATCGGCAGCTTTGTTCAGCAAAGAACCTGCATGGCGTTCCTGCAGATAAGCCTGGATTGGATCGGCCATGACAGCACGAGCGCCTGCCTGCTGCATTGCGGGGAAGAGAAGCTCAAGTAGCGCGTTGTTGTCCATAGTATCACAGTACGTGCCAGTTGGCACAGTCTCCCGGTTGCAGTTGCAGCAAGTCTTCCCACTTCACCACGCGCTTGCGCAACGTGTCTCTGTGGGTAGCGTTTTTGAAAGCCTGCACAAGGATCACAGGCTTTCCAGTGATGTGGGATACCAGCGGGCCGTAGAGGCCCTGAAGCTTATCCCATACGAGAGTCAGTTGGCTACGCTTACACTCCACAACGATGACGCGGTCTTCGAGTTCGATAACAGCGTCCAGCTCTGCGTACGCGGTCTTTCCCTTAAGGATCACGCTGTCGACATACATGATCCACTGGTTACAGCGGCAGTGCGTCCCGAAGGCTCTCGTCAGTTCCTTCCCCAGTGTGCGCTCGAAGCGCACGCCCTGCGCCTTCGCTCCCTTCCGCCGGTTGTTCACCGGAAACACTGGACTCGACCACTTCGCCCACAGGAGCTTCGATAGCTGTCGCGGGCGCTCCTCGGGCCTTACGGAGAGTGACGCCTTCCCCGAGGACGGAACGAAGCTCCGCGAGGGTGCCTGTTGCTGTAACAGCGACAGACTTTTGGGTGCTAACTGGGCCATGGCCTGTCCGGTCAAGGAGAGTGGTGAGAAGTTTGTTCAGCTCGTCGATCTTGATCTTTTCAGGGGCTTCGAGAAGTTTCTCATGGATCACGTCGACAGCGTCAAGTGCCATGGACTTCAGCCGCTCGATCATGTCTGCGTTGGCCGTGGCCTCTTCGACAGTGTAGAACGCGATGAGTTCCAGGAACGCCGGGTTCGACTTCAGCCGCATAAGGTTCGTGATCGTGTAGCCGGAAATGATCGACACGGTCTCGAGTGGGAGGTTCTTCGCGAAGAGCTGAGCCACAGCGTGGTGCGAGGTGCGGAGCTTTTGGACTTGTCCCGGATCGGCAGGGCCTGAGGGACCGGTGCCAGTCTGGATCGTTTCCTTCAGCACGCGCAGGTCTTCCTCGTCCAGCGGGATCGCTGAACCGATGTGGAAGTCCTGACGAGAGATTGCGAGTCGGGCCATGAGACTATGGTAAGCGATCGGAAGGGGTTTGAGAAGGTATGGCTGTGTCACACCGTGACAGTGCCATACGAGCTGCAAGGCGTTCCTCCAGTCCCGGATGGGCCTCGCAGAGTGCAGGCACGTCCCGGTCTTGGACTTGGCCGGACAGCACGCACTCTAGGAGGAGGTCGAGGTTCACGGCATGAGTTCCACTTGGTAGCTTTCCAGCGTCAGCGTATCACCCGCGACTGCTTTCTGGCCGGTGATGACCAGGGTCTGCGCAATGGAGGTGTCGATCGTGCCAGTGACAAAGGCTACACCACCACCACCGAAGGCAACGCCACCAGCGCCGCCACTCCAGGCGTTACCAATCTGCGACGCTGCGGAATTCCGGTTCTGAATGATCCGCTCGACAGAGGCGATGTTGTCGGTAGTGCGCGCGAAGTCAAGGAAGGCTGTGCCACCGATGCCGCCTAGGCGGACGCGAAGCGTCTTGTTGTTGGCGTTGTTGCTGTACGTGAAGTTGGCTCGGACGCGGAGCGCACCGTTGAGGCCCATCGCGCCCGCCGGGATCGAGATAGTCGCGAGGACTTCCTCGGTCGTAACCGCACCGGCGCTGACGGCAACAGCGCTCTGCCCGAGCGTCCGCACGCGAGCGTTGCTAATGCCCGCGACCGTGCCAGGGAACCCGGCAGCCGGGCCTGTGAACGGATCGCCATCCGGAGCGTAGTGCCTGCGTCCGGTGATAGTGAAACCGCCGATCGGGAAGGTTGCGCTGCCACAGTCGATGCGTCCGCCGGTTTCGACACGAGCGAAGTCGGTGAACGTGCTGTTGGCCAGCGCCGTCGTTGCGAGCGCGCTCTTGTGCTGACCGCCGTTGATAGCCCGGATGTGGTAGGTCGCGCCGGCAGTGTAGAAGCACGCGCCTGTTTCTTCAGTGAAGCCGCCATCTGCCAGGACGTGTGCGCCTACGGTAGACCCAAAGACGATGTTGCCGTACTGGAGCAGCGCGCCGCTGCGAGAGACCAGCATGTTGGCGTTCGCTGACGGCGAAATCAGCACGTCGCGGACGATGATGTCTGCGCCGTTGGCGACGAAGGCATCAGTAGCTGTGGAGATAACCACAGACCCAGGCGACGCCGTGTTGCCCTTGATGATGATCTTCTTGCCGACTTGCCGCTGCGCGGCGACGAGGCCGGAGGTGTACGTACCGTCGGCGAGCTGGATCGTGAGGTCACCTTCGAAGTCGTAGTAGTTGACGGCGAGATCATAGGCCCGCTGGATCGTGCGGAGCGCGCCGGCAGTAGACAGGCCGTTGGCGCCTGTGTCGTTGCCTGTCGTCGGGTTGACGTAGAAGATACCTTCCTTCAGCCTCTTCCGGTTGAAGACCACGCCGGACAACCCTGTCGGGATCGGCGTGCCACCCTGCTGGTTCAGGTTGCCGATGATGTTAGGGTTGTTCTTGGCGAGCTGGGACGGCGTGCCGAGGACTTCCAGTCGGTTGTTGAACAAGTCCAGGTGGTCGATCGTGCAGGACTGCGGGAAGTCCGGGTTCATCCGGAAGTCGAAGACTGCGCCGAGCGCACCCTGGACGACGGAGATCGCAGTCGGCGCTGCCGGGATGGCGGTGACGAGGCCGGGTGCGGCGATCGTGATAGTCCCGCCGTTGGCGACGTTGGTGTCACCTGCGGTCACGCGATAGACGACAGGATCGGTGCCGAAGCGGATGCCAGCGTCAACGTCGATCGTGCCTGTGCCGGCGTTCGCCAGTGTGATGACGGTTGCACCTGGGGCGTAGCCTGCGCTGTTCGTGGTCGCGTTGACAGCCGTGCTCGTCGGCGCCGGGCAGGGATACGCATCCGCATAGCGAACGTGGACGGTGTCGCAGTACGCGAACCGCATACAGACCTGATCGGTGCGCCCCGGCAGGATGCCGATCATATCGGCAGTGCTGGACGCCATGTCGACAGTCGTGCCGGTGGATGACAGATGGAAGGCTTCGCTTCCGCTGGCCGGGACGCCAGTGTCGAGCCGCGCCATGAAGCGGCCGATGCGGTTGAAGAGGCTGCCGTACGTGCCGTCAGTGTTCCAGCGAAGCCCGTTACCAGCATACAGCGACAGGTGGACGTTCTCGAGGTCGAAGTACGACGCAGACTTCAGGTCGATCACGTACTTGCCGGGCGTGTAGTTCGCCGGGGTGATCAGGAAGATGTCACGGAGTCCGCCACCGTTCTGCGCGCCAGTGACCTTGATCTGCGCGCCGTCCATCAGGAGCGCACCGCCGCCGGCAGGGTTGTTCGCACCGAAACCTGCGGCCGCATCGTAGCCTTCGATCGTGAGTGCGGGGTAGGTTGACGG